>CP079699.1:2252883-2574724 GCA_021383565.1 Levilactobacillus brevis
CTTCGCTTTTCTCGCGCAAGGCGGGATTACGGGGATTGCTGACAAGATGGTCTTTCCCCACTTACACCATCAGAAGGTGGACGTGGGTCAATGATTGGTCCGGTTTATATCGAAAAGCGCAAACAAAATCCTCGTCGAAAATGGCGAGGATTTTTGGGTGGTTTGAGAGGTCTTAGTATACAGGTTACATCGGCAAAAGCCTAGGAGAGATGGCTGGTAACAGTCATTGGTTAAGGTCATTTAGCACTTGGCTAAGGGGTAGCTGGGCGAGGAATGAGGGTCGCCGCGAGTCGACATTCCTGGGTGGGGAGTTGGTCATCGTCAATGCGGGCTAACAGGCGTTCGACGGCGATTCGTCCGAGGTCGCTAATCGGTTGCTTAGCCGTCACGATGGGTTGCGGGAGAAAGTCAAACCAGTCGTTGTCGTCGAAGGCCCCCAGCTGAAAGGCAGACAGGTCTAACTCGGGGAGCTTACGTAAGACGCCGGTCATGATGGTATTATCAGCGGCAAAGAGGGCATCACACTTTTGATTAACTAATAATTGACGAGCCATCTGTGGAACGTTGCTGCCGTCGGTTCGGGCAGTGGCTTCGATAGCTGTGTCCGGCGTTAGGTGAGCAGCAGCGAGGGCCTGATGATAGCCCCGGAGCCGTTCGGTCGCGGTGGTAGAGACGGCACTATTGATAATACCAATGCGTTGCGCACCGCGATTAATCAGGCAATTGATAATATCTTGGGTTCCCTGAACGTTGTCGACCAGGACACGATCATACCGTGAGACCACGTCGGCAGGGGGCATACGGTCCACGAAAACGGCGGGGGTGGTGCCCAGCATTTTAGGGTAGTCGGTTGAGGCCCCAGCACTGGTGATGATGAGGCCATCGACTTGCTTTTCCAGCATCAGGTTGATGGCCTTGGCTTCTTTTTCAAGGTGTTCATCCGTGTTGACGATCAGAACGTCATAGCCGGCTTGGCTGGCGGCGTCTTCGATGGCCCGGCTGAGTTGGGTGAAGAAACCGTTGAGAATGTCGGGGATGATCATCCCCAATGTGTGGCTCTTTTGAACGCGAATGCTCCGCGCTAAGCCGTTGGGACGGTAGCCGAGGTTACGGGCAATTGTCTGAATTTTTTCGCGCGTGTCACGCTTGACCTGCGGGCTGTCGTTGAGTGCCCGCGAAACGGTGGCTTCCGAGACGCCGGCTTGTTTAGCCACGTCTTTAATGGTGATGTTAGTTGACATGAAGTTCACTTCTTTATTATTAATAATTTAATTATTGATTAAATAAGATACTTATTAGTAGCTGAACGACCAGACAATCTGGGTGAAGACTACTCATAAGGTTATGTTTATCGTAGCGGTTACAATGGGGCCTCGTCAACCATTTCTATCGGACGAGTAAAAAATTATCAAAAAAAGGTTGCATTTACCTAGGGGAAGATGCTAAAATTATTATCTGTTGGGGTCAGTATTGACCAACTTATTGGGCTATAGCCAAGTGGTAAGGCAACGGGTTTTGATCCCGTGATGCGCTGGTTCGAACCCAGCTAGCCCAATTGAAGAGTTTAGATAGCCGTTATAGAAGCCTTGGAGGTGGATGTGGCGGTTTTTTTGTGATTAGGGTTGGTATTAGGTGGAAAAAACCTGGTTAGTTGCTATTGTAAGCGCAGTCATCGTAGCATAAAATAAGTATTAACTAAGACTGAATAGGAGCCCTACCTCATGAAAAAAATAATTATGGACTGTGATCCCGGTCACGATGACGCGCTGGCTATGATGCTGGCGTTGGCCAGTCCGGAGATTGACCTGTTAGCGGTCACTTCTTCTGCCGGGAATCAGACGCCGGAGAAGACCCTCAACAATGCTATGCGGCTACTGACGCTCATGCACCATCAAGAAATTCCCGTCGCTGGTGGGAACCGAACCCCCTTGATGAAGCCATTGGAAACGGCCGGCAACGTACACGGTAAATCCGGATTGGATGGTGCCGATCTTCCTGAGCCCGACTTTGCCGTTCAAGACATGACCGCTATCGAGCTGATTGCGCAGACTTTACGGGCAAGTACCGACCCGGTTACGCTCGTAGTCACTGGGCCAATGACCAACATCGCCCTGTTTTTGCGGGTTTACCCCGAGCTCAAGTCCAAGATTGACCGCATCGTCTTCATGGGTGGGGCCATGGGTCTGGGCAACTGGACGCC
Source organism: Levilactobacillus brevis (assembly GCA_021383565.1). Taxonomy (NCBI): domain Bacteria; kingdom Bacillati; phylum Bacillota; class Bacilli; order Lactobacillales; family Lactobacillaceae; genus Levilactobacillus; species Levilactobacillus brevis. Next base: position 2,255,084 of record CP079699.1, read on the forward strand.
TTCCGTTGAATTTAACATCTACGTTGATCCCGAAGCCGCCAAAATTGTTCTCAACGCCGGTATTCCGCTGACCATGGCGCCGCTGAATGTCACCCACAAAGCACAGATCCTTAAGCCGGAGATTGCGGCCATTGGGGATATTAACAATCCCGTGGCCCACGCCTTCGAAGGTCTCCTGAACTTCTTTGAAGTCTACCACGAGAATCCCAAGTGGGGCTTCAAGGGTGCGCCACTCCACGATCCGTGCACGATCGCTTGGCTCCTTCATCCCGAAATGTTTAAGAGTGAACTGATGAACGTCGATGTTGAAACGCAGGGCGAATTAGTTCGCGGCGAGACGGTTTGCGATTACTACGAATTGACCGGGAAACCGAAGAACACCGACGTCCTATTAGACATTGACCGACCAGCATTTATTCAGCTCATCACGGATTCTTTAAAGACTTTTAACTAACTGGGTTAAGCTAGCCACAGCAGCAACGTTTCGCGTTGCCGCTGTGGTTTTTTGTCTGACTTAAACAAAACGCAAGCATTTTACGGCTCTTTGTCAACTGTTGTTGGTAATCGGCTGTCTGAGGTTGCCTAATCGTATTATGATTAGGCAGCCTTTTTAATTCCGAATACTAGATGAATCCTTAATCTAAAGCTACTAAAACAACCGAATCCGTAGCTGACTCGCTTGATTACTTTGATTTTATTATTGATACCTTCCATTGGTCCATTAGAATAATTGTATTTTAGCGCATTGTACACAGATTCTTGGTGTTCTCTCAACGTATTTAACGGTGTTTCAAGCTCTTCGGAGTAATCATTCTTCTTGTCTAGAATGGTTACTAGTTTGGACGTGTGACGATACTTGACGGCTCGCCGAACGGTCTGTAAAAGCTCATACGCTTGGCGTAATTCATCATTGAAGCTGAGAATGTAATCGACCGTACTATTCTCAGTATTAATTCCTGAGAGATGAGTGAAATTATGATAGACGTTGAAGTTCAGCTTTTCGTTAGGTTTTAAGAGTAGTTTCCAGTATCGTTTTAAGATCTTATGTTTGATATTTGAATTGGCATAGGACTTCATTATACGAACTCTCACACGATTGAAACCACGCATTATAGAACTCACGATGTGGAACCTATCGGTTACCACAATCGCGTTTGGAAAAACGGTTTCTGTCAATTGCGGATACGTGTAATTCATATCTGTCACAATGATTTTCACGCCTTCTCGCGCAGCCTTAGTATATCGATTGAAGTATTTTTCGAGATCATACAGGGTTCGTGATTCAAGGATATCGATAAATTCGTTTCGCATACCGTCCATAAAGACAAAGCTCATTGCACCTTTGGCATCTTTGGTAGACTTGACTTCATCCATATTAATAACTGCTGGCAACCAGCTGTAATTTGTCTTAATATCCGGTTGGTAGCTACGCATGATTCGTAAAACACTCGTACTCGAAATGTTTAATTCGTTTGCGATATGCCGCATTGAAACCGTCTCACTGAGCTTTACTAAACACGAGATCCGGCTGACGTTAGAGATGGTGTGGTTTCGCTGAACCAACGACGTTTCTGCCAGAAAGTATTGATGGCATTGCTTACACTTGAAATTACGTTTTTTAAGGTGAAGTTTAACGTCTCGTTCAACGGCTTGTGGGAGTTTAACCGTGGTCCAACGCCAACCGTATTTGATAATGCTCTTCTGGTTCAAAACGCCACATTTAGGACAAGCTTTTGGACGGTAGTCTAAAAGTGCCTGTACCTTGAGTGGTCCCTTTACTTCTAAGGGATTCATTATTTTCAGTTTTTTGATATTAGGGTCTTTTATCCCCAGAATAATTTTAGTATCATTGGACATAGGATATAGTCACTTTCTTTCTCTTGAAATGTGGTAGTGGATGGACATAGATCTGCGACTATATCCCTTTTTTGTACCCATTTTTACTCTATACAGTATACAAAAATATCCGCTGCCAGTAACCAATTAAGTTGATTACCAACAACAGATATTTTAGAACCCATTTTACGCTACACTAGCTGAACGCAGAACGTTCAGAGAGGGGAATTGTATTGAGACAGACAACTTATCCCGCCCATGAGCAGCTGTTCTTTGGGTGCGGTTTAACCATGCTGGCAGGGGCCTTGGACGCCTATTCCTATCTGGAACACGGCGCCGTCTTTGCTGGACTCCAAACGGGTAATCTCATCTTGCTGGGGGTTAGTCTGGGGCATTTTCAACTGAGTACCGTTGGTCGTTATCTAGCGTCGTTACTGGCGTTCGTAGTGGGGACGCTCGTCGTTCGGTGGCTCCAACGCATCTTGGAAAAGTCGCGGGCAAACGCACAACTGATTGTGTTAGGGTACATGCTGGTGTTACTCCTGGCGGTCTTAGGCCTTCACCACCTCCCCAGCTACGTGTTAGTGGCGTTGCTGTCACTGATTGCCGCGGCTGAACTACAAGAATTTCGACAGGTTAAAGGACGGCCGTTTACGCCCCTCATGACGGGGGATAGTCGCCATATTTTCACGGCAGTTGGCGCGGGTCTGCGCGACCGCAGTCGGGAGACCCGTGCGACGGCTAGCGATACCGGCATTCTCACGCTTAGCTTCATTGGCGGGGCACTATTGGTTGCCGCGGGAACGACCGTGATGGCCGACTATGCCATCCTGTTGCCTATTCTACTAGTGGTGACTTTACTGATATGGCTGTACCAGCAGACCCATCGGCGAAAATGGAAACACTAAAAAATGCGATCCCAATACGGGGTCGCATTTTAAATTACCCAAATTACTTCGTCGCATCGAAAACATACGCGGAACTGTAGAACGGTACGCGGTAGGCGCGATAAGCGTAAGCCTTGGATGAGGCGTTCTTCATCGTGGCGTTAAAGACTTGTTGCCCACTCTTTGTGACTTCGATGATGTTACTCTGTTGGCCACCAGCCTTGAAACCAAAGTCGATCAGGACGTTGCCGTTCGATTGCTTTTCGGCGTAACCAATTACACTGGTAAAGTTACCGGCACCCAGGGTCTTGCCATAAGACCAGGTCGAGGTGATGGTCATCTTCTTGGCGTTGACGTGGTATTCGACAGCTTGCGAATACTTGCCGGACGTCTTCTTGTTTCCGTTAGTGACGTCGATATTGTTGTCGTACAACAGGAAGTTTTCACTATTGGCGGCGTTTTGACCACCGTTATTTAGCAGGTAAAGGCCATGTTGACCACCCGTGGTAATCGTGCCCTTGGTTGGCGTCAGCACGTATTTCTGGTAAGCCTTAGGCCAGCTCGACTTCTTCTTGCCACTGTAGAGCCATTTGATATGGTCAGTCTTGTAGTCCAACTTCATAATCAGATCTTGATTCCGACTGGACAAGACGATCGAGTGGTCATTCTGGTCGTAATCCACGGCATTGTTGTGTAGCCAATCAATCTTGCCGTCAGTGCCCTTCTTGTACTTCGCCCACATGGACTTCGGCAGAATCTTCTTGAGGTCGATGACCTTGACGATCTTCCCGGTCTTGTGCGACACCTCAATTAGCGTATCTTCCTTGTACTTCGAGCCGTCCGAAACGGTCGCTAAGAAATTGTGATTAGGCAACTCGACCAGATCGTGGTGAATGACGGTCGTTTCCACGCCACCATCGGTACTGCTGGTTTTGTTGGCAAAGCCGTATTCTTGGTAAACGCGGCCGAGATAATCTGTCTCGATTAAGTCATTGTAAACATCGGAACTCTGATTCTTCTTGGACAGAATCATGATGTGGCCGTTGGACCACTGCTCAATGGTGTGTTGGGAATAGTTGGTGTCGTACCACCGCACGGCACCGTCCGCGTCAATCGCAAAGGGCTGTTTGGTCGTCCGGTTGATGACGGTCAACTTGTTTTTGCCAATGCTCATCTTGGACTTGTCCACGTTTTTCGTCGTGATGGTGGCGTTCTTAATGTACTTTGGTAGCGCGCCCGTCTTCATCTTCAACGTCTTGGTCTGCGTCTCACCGTTCTTGGTCGTCGCGGTAATCTTGACCGTGTTGTTGGTGTCCGCATATAGGCCAACGACGGGCACCTGATGACGCTTGGTATAGCCACCCTTGACCGTATTGGTGATGGACGTCTTATCCGACTTGCCAACCACGGTATACGTGATCTTTTCGGCGGTACTGGATTTAAACGTCACCAGTGCGGAGAGGGGCGATGTGCCGTAGGGATTGACCTTGACGTAAGGATTATCCAGCGTGTATTGACTGCTTTCGGCCGCGGCCTTGTACTTAGCGGTCGCGGACTTTTGTGCATCCTGACGGGTCGTAATGATTTTGGTATCCAGATTTTTCTTAATCTGGGCATCGGTCAACGCGACCTTGTTGTTCTTAATTTTATAGCTGGAACTGCTACTTTTGCTGGTTGAACAGCCGGCCAGACCGACCGTCAGTACGGCCAGGGAGGCGATTGCTAGAACCGCCATCCGGGGGTGTTTAAATTGCAAATGGGACATCTCCTTCATCAATTATGAAAAAAAGGGAGCACTAACCGCCAAGTTAGTTCCCACATATGTAACATCCCTAATATAGCACTGCTATAAAACAATCACGTTACCGGGGCGTGATACTTTTTTGAAAAAAATATGATCATCTTGTGAAGTTGACCGCTTGGTTTAGACGCGAAGCAGGGGGCCGTGACGATCGCCTTTCAACTTTTAGTCAAACATCTAAGGGTTGAAGGTTCGCAAACATGCTCCAATCCCTAGCTGACAAAGTTTATCGCCATTAAACTAGTCATCAATACCACCTGCGGCTGCCAGAGATTCCGACGCTGTGGGGATCGCCTGCGGCCTGAGAAGCGGTCCTCCGGCTCGGTTTGAAGCCTGACAAGAATCGCCAGTCTCCAAACACGTCCCGCGGTGTAAGCTGACTCAGAACGTCAGCTAACACCGCTGTCACGGCTACCTCCATCTCTGGCTGCCTCCGGTTACGATGGCTGACAACCACTAAACGCGCGGTGCCATCGCTGGCGTGGCCACGTTTGGCCAGCTTAATTGGGTATCCCTCACGTAGCCGTGAGTGCGTCAAATTTGGTCTCAGCCGTGGGATTTTCCAAGTGGGTTACTTGGAAAATGGCGTCTTTGAGACGCGGGCTGCCGGCTCAAAGCGAGGGACAAGACCGTCCTTTGGCTTGGCCCGTCCTCCCCACCGCGATCCAGACCAAATTTGGCGAACGGTAAGGCGGCCAGTGCGCGATTAGCCTATTATCATGGATGGTATCCATGTCATACTACAGATTCTAGCCGCTTTCTAGCTTTCAACTTTCAGTCAAACATAAGAAAATCACAAGAAATGTTTAATTTAGCGTAAGGACGTTGCCGCGAGGTGGATGCTATAACTAGACTATGTTGTTTGCAACATCACACGATTTATTGAAAACAGGGAGGTGAGACCGTGGCCGAACGGAAAAAACGGCGGTATTTACACGAGGTCGATCTTATGCGAGTCATCTTTATCGGTGGGGTTTTGCTCAACCACACCACGACCGCATTTGAATCGCGCCTAGTCGATACCTCGCATAGTCAATTGATTTTAGAAGCAACGCATTTAGCCTTACATTTTACGCGGATGGGGTTCATGTTCATGACCGGGCTAGTCTTGGTCCTGAACTACTATCATCGCGATCATCAGTGGCTCAGGTTTTGGCGGAAACGCTACCTAGGTTCTGGGATTCCGTATATTGCCTGGAATGCCATCATCATGGTCGTTGCGACCCTGATTGCCAGTGGGGGGATCGATTCGTCCCAATACTGGCCGCATCTGGGCAACGCGCTACTTTACGGGAATGAATACTACATGTACTACATTGTCGTGACGTTCCAACTGTACCTCTTGTTTCCACTGATCGTTTATCTTTTTAAACGGTTACCAGATAAACATCTGGTCGTCATGGGCATCAGCGCCGTGATTCAGTTCTTCTTGTTGGTTGGGATCAAGTATTGGTTGCCGCATGTGGACACCAGTCACTGGTGGTATTTATTCAAAGCCTATGGCACCAACGTGTTGGTTTATCAATTCTACTTCCTGGCAGGTGGAGCCGTCGCGATTCACTACGACACCTGCGTCGCCTGGGTGGAACGTCACCACCGGTTCATCGGCTGGTCGACGGCCATCTTGGCGCTGGGTACGATCTTCCTCTATTTTGGGGACAAAAATGTACTGAAGCTGAGTCGTAGCGGAATTTTCTCCGTTCATCAGCCGTACATCTTCATCTATGACGTCTGCATGTTGGCCTTTGTCTTCTGGCTAGGACTCCAGTACGCCAAGGCCCGTCAACACGGCCTGCCGCAGTGGATCGACCGTCTCATTCGGGCCTTCTCCACGGTGTCGTTTGGCGTCTACCTGACCCAAAGTCTACCGTTATTCGCCTTGGGAGGGATTCTTAGCCTCCTGAAGTTACCAGCTTGGGCGGTTTTAGCGCTCTTGCCCGTGGGCTACCTATTTGTGTTTGGTGGCGCCCTTGCTATTTCTTGGTTCTGTTACCGCGTGCCACCGTTTGGCGTCCTGATTGGGCGTCCACAGTGGCATCTCTTGAAAGGAGTACATTCCTATGTCAAAAATAACCTTAAAACTCACGCAACAACTGAAACAGGCGTCTCATCAGAACGTCATTAAGGACGAGGCCCGCGATCGGTGGTTTACCGGCGCCGAACTGGCCGCCGATGTCGACCAACTCGAGGATCAACTTCGCGGTCTGAAAGTGGGGCATGGCGATCTCGTTTACGTTTGCCTGCCTAACTCGGCCCTGTATCCCGTCTTGACGCAGGCTATCTGGGCTATCGGTGCGGTCATGCATCCGGTGGCGCCCAAGACGCCAGCCGCCGAAATGCAGGCCGAGCTAGCCGCCCACGCCTACGCGGCCATTATCGTTGGGCCGCAACTATTACCTGCCGCTCAAACCGACCGGAACACCACAGCGGCCACGCTCCAGTTGGCGACTGCCCCGACAGTAACGTTACTGCGAGACGTGGCGGTTACGGGCCATGCGGCCGCCACGCCAACCGAAGAAGATTTGGCAGTGATCCTGAATACCTCGGGCACCACGGGTAAGCCGAAGCGTGTGGGGTTGACGCATAAACTTCTCCGCAACGGCGCCCAACACGATATTGATAGTCACCGGATGACTTCCGCCGATACCACACTGATTGTCATGCCACTCTTCCACATTAACGCGCAGGTTATGTCGCTACTGTCCACGCGTCTCTCCGGTGGTCGGGTGGTGATTACCCCGAAGTTCAGTGCCAGCCATTTCTGGCCGCAAGTGCAGGACAACGCCGTGACGTGGGTATCCGTGGTGCCCACCATCATTAACATCTTGTTGTTAAATGCCCACTCGCGGGCCGCGTACGATCAGAGTCGCAGCCGGCTTCGTTTCGTGCGGTGCTCCTCATTCTCCTTACCGCTGGATAAATTAACCCAATTTCAAGACACGTACCATACCCAGATCATGGAAGGCTATGGCATGACTGAGACGGCCAGCCAGTGCACGCTGAACCCCTACGATGCGCCTAAGGTTGGCTCGGTCGGTAAGCCGGTAGGTACGGAGGTCGCCATTGTGGTCGATGGCCAATTCGTCCCGAACAGTCAGGAGACTGGTGAGATTGCCGTTCGTGGTGACCACGTCATTCACGACTACCTCGATCCCCATCCCGATTCCTTTCAGGATGGCTGGTTTCTGACTGGAGACCTGGGCTACTTTGACGCTGAAGGTTATCTCTTCGTGAGCGGCCGTAAGAAGGATATCATTAGTGTGGGTGGTGAAAAGGTTGCCCCGGCATACGTTGAAAATGAACTGAGTGAATTGCCCTTTATCAAGGAAGTCACGGTAATCGGTACGCCCGATGACCTGTATGGCGAGGCGGTGACGGCCGTTATTATTTCCCAACCCGGTGACCAGCGGGTGCAGCGCCAAGCGGTTCTCGACCAAGCGCAACGGACGCTGGCGCCGTATGAGCAACCGAAGCGAATTCTGTTCGTTCAGGACTATCCGCGAAATGCCACGGGTAAGGTGGTTCGACCGAAACTCCGTCAACAGTTGTTGGCCCAAGGGATTGGTGAGGGCGCATGAGTCAAACCAAACGGCGTTTTCTTAAATGGCTCGTGGGCCTCATCGTGATTCTGTGGGCGGGCGTAGCCTTCTACGGTTATCGGCAGACCGATGCCAGTAGTCAATCCAGCGGGCTCACAACCGTGACGGTAGGCTACCAGAAGGGCGATCCGGTCGATATAGCCCGGCAACGGGGTGAATTGGTGAAGGAGATGAAGGCCAAGGGTTATAAAGTTGTTTATAAACAGTTCCAAGATGGAACCTCGCTCCTCCAAGCCTTAAAGTCCGGCAGTATTGATTACGCCAGAACTGGCGACACCCCACCCGTGACCGCACAGGCAGCCGGGACGAAGTTAACTTACATTGGTGCGGGGTCCGCCAAACCCCAAGGATCCGGCATCGTGGTGAAGAAGGGTAGCGGTATTTCCTCGATTAAGGATCTGAAAGGCAAGAAGGTCGCCTACACCAAGGGGACCAGTTCACAGTATCTTCTGTTGCAAGCGCTAAAGAAGGCCGGTATGTCTTCTTCCGACGTGACGTGGGTCAACATGGACCAGTCCTCGGCCAGCGTCGCATTTGCCAAGGGTAAGGTGGCTGCTTGGGTCACTTGGGACCCGTATACCGCCCAAGCTCAGGTTAACCAGAATGCGAAACTGCTGACGAACGGCGTCGGTTTGAGCAACAACCGGGACTTCCTGATTTCGACACAGAGCTACGCCAAGGCGCATACCACAACGTCGAAGTACCTGGTAAAGTACCTCGGTGAGGACATGCAGTGGGCCAATACCCATAAATCGAAGCTGATTAAGATGATGAGTAAGTCGTTGAAGTTATCCTCAGCCGTCGTCAAGAAGATGGTCATGCGTCGAAGCTACACGTTTGGCAAGATGACCAAGACGATTACGCAAGAACAACAAAAAATTGCGGACGCCTTCTATCAGGCGGGGCTCCTGAAGACGGATGTGACGGTGGATAAGATCGTGACGTACTTGAAAGAATAACCCATTTAGCAAGCTTTCCGAGTCTGGGAGGCTTGCTTTTTTACGCACGGTAATCAGAAATACGCTACAATTGAGAAAATAACCCGGAAAATGAGGCGGTTCATGCTGATGGAGGCGTGTGTCAGGTAACGTCACTGGGAAGTAGGGTAATATTTCCCCGGAAATAATTAGAAAAAGCGGCTAACCGCTTGCTCGTCACGCGACGTCATCGGGTATAACGAAGGTAGGAGGTGACAACCATGTCAAAACTAACGACCGGGGAATTAGCCAAACAGGCAAACGTATCGGTACGCACGCTTCAGTACTATGATCAGCGGGGGCTTTTACGGCCGACCGAACTGAGTACGGGTGGCCGACGACTGTACACAACGACAGACTTGAAGCGATTGAAATTAATCCTGCTACTCAAGGGGATGGGGCTTTCGCTGACCGCTATTCAGGAAGTATTGGACAGCGACCAGTCGAACCACGTTCTCGCCTTGCTCCTGGACCAACAGAAACAGAAACTTCAGGATGAGCAGGCTGCGACCACCGAAAAATTACGAACGGTAAGGCAGGTGCGTGCCGGTTTGGCCGACTTTGCGATGGTCCCGATCCAATCAATCGAAGACATGGCGCGCATTATGGAAAATAAAAAAGGATTACGCAGGGTTCATTTGAACCTCGTGGGGTGGGGGCTCTTAATGGATGCAATTGAACTGGCTGCCCTGATTTACAGCATCGTCGTGGGCAACTGGTGGGTCTTCGCAGTAGCCATGGTGGTGGCCGTGATCTTTGCGACCGTGGCGGTTCGTCGTTATTTCAACGCGGTAGACTTCATCTGTCCGGCCTGTGGTAGCCAGTTTCGTCCTCGCTTCAAGCAGGCATTCTGGTCGGGACACACGCCGAAGACGCGGAAGCTAACCTGCCCGGTCTGTGGACAGACCAATTTCTGTGTGGAAGTATTGCGGCGCTCGGCAGCTAAGCGGTAGGAAATCGAGCAAAACATCGGCTAAATGGTCTGATCGTGCCCCGTCATTTATTACTAATGTAAAAAATGGCGATTTGGTTGCACAAATGGCCGAAATAATTGTCAAATTCGTTTTAATCATCTAATAGTTTGATGTGTTTATCGAAAGGCCCTGAAGAGAAATGCGTGTCGCTTGGCGTTTTTGGCTTGTAGGATCGAGCCATGACGGAGTGTGACGAGTGTTTCGACCTATGAATAATTTTGTATCTAAAGGTTGAAAATTCGTGGACACGCGGTGACACCGCTGGCGTGGCCACGTTCAGTCAGTTTAATTGGACACCCTTCATGTAGCTGTGAGTGAGTCAAATTTGGTCTCAGCCGTGGGATTTTCCAAGGGTTCTGCTTGGAAAATGGCGTCTTTGAGACGTGGGCTGACGGCTCAAAGCGAGGGAAAAGACCGTTCTTTGGCTTTTCCCGATCCTTCCCACAGCGATCCAGACCAAATTTGGCGAACGGTAAGGCGATTAGCGCGCGACTATCATAATTATGATGGATGTTATCCTTGTCACACTGCGGATCCTAGCTAATTTCTAGCTTTCAACCTTCATTTTTGTAGCCAATACCATGCAAAAGGCCCTAGTCGGCGGGGAAACCGACTAGAGCCTTTTGACGTTTAGAGGAGGAGTGGTGCTTTCAAAATAGTGAGGGGAGAGTTGGAGGCTAAGCTGTTTGCGGTTGGTCGTGGAGGATGGCGTCGAGGACGTCTTCGGCCACGGCCCCAACTTGCCGACCGTCTTGATGATCGGTGGGGCCCGCCATTTCAGCGTGATTAGTCGCGTGTTTCATCACGACGATTCGATCGGCCATCCGTGCGGCCTCGGTGACATCGTGAGTGACCAGAATCGTGGTGAGTTGTTGCTGGGCGCAGACCTTGAGGATGAGGTCCTGCATTTTCCGCCGGGTTAGGGCGTCTAAGGCTCCCAGCGGTTCATCGAGGAGTAGGACTTGGGGATGGGACATCAGTGCCCGCGCCAAGGCCACCCGTTGTTTTTGCCCACCGGACAGCTGATTGGGATAGTGGTTGGCGTAATCACCGAGTTCGACCAAGCCGAGGAGTTGCTTGGCGTCCGCTTGGGTCTGGGCGTCACGACTGTTAAACGAGAGATTTTCCAAGACGGTCATCCAGGGGAGGAGGCGATCTTCTTGGAACATGATGCGAATGACGGTGTGGTCACGGTCGTGCTGGTCAAAACGAACATCGCCGCCAGTCGGAGCTTCCAGACCAGCAATGAGGCGTAGCAGGGTACTTTTACCACCCCCGCTCATACCGACGAGCGCTAGAAACTCGCCACTACGAACGGTGAGATTGACATCGTGTAGTGCGGTGAGGGAGCCGTACTGCTTTTCTAGGGAACGAATTGAGATTTCCGGTGCATCAGTCATTGACAGCACTCCTTCCAGTCGTTTGCCAGTCTAAGAGTAGACTTTCCAGCCCCTTGGCCACGAGATCGGAGACCTTGCCGAGCAGAGCGTAGATGACGATACACAAGATCACGGTCTGCATATCGACAAAGTCCTCGGCATTAGTAGCCATGTAGCCAATCCCCGAACTGGCGGAGATGGTCTCGGCCACGATGAGTGTGGTCCACATGACCCCTAAGGCGTAGCGAATCCCCACGAGGATCTGGGGTAGCGCGGCGGGAAAGATAATCTTTCGAAAAAGCTGGCTATTCGATAGATTGTAGGACCGGCCCATTTCAATCAAATCGGGATCAACGGAACGAATGCCGTTGTAGGTGTTGATGTAGACCGGAAAGAGCGTCCCAATGGCGACCAGTGAGATTTTTGCGGATTCGCCAATCCCCAGCCAGAGAATGATGAGGGGAATCAAGGCCAGGTGAGGAATATTCCGAAACATCTGAATGGATGAATCGAAGAGTAGCCGGCAGGTCTTGGACATTCCGTTGGTAAAGCCGAGAATAAATCCTAGACCGCCCCCAATCAGTAAGCCCATCGTCGCGCGATAGAGGCTGATACTGAGATTCTTGGGCAACTCGCCGGATTGGGTTAGCGTAATCCCGTCTTGGAAGACCGCCCACGGTGAGGGGAGCACCGAGCTGGGTAGCCAACCGGCACTACTACTGAATTGCCAGCCGATAACCAGCACTACCGGAATGACGAAGGGAAGGAGTTGCCTGACGGGGGGTGACCACCGTAAGTTTCGCGGTGGCGTGGTCGGCGTGAGGGCAATAGATTTTTGCATGGCTTCAACCTCCTTGGGTAAAGGGTAAGTGGCGATTGATGCCAAACTAAGGGGAGCAATCAATCGGTGTCCAATGGCGGAGCGTCTATGTAAGCGATAAGGTACAGATGCCCACGGCCATTCAACAAGCCCTAGTTTACAAGTGATTGTGAGGAAAAACTATCGGGTTACGGTAAGTGTTTGGTAAGAAATTCTTAGAAAAAAGGGGGCCTGAGCGCGTTTCGACTAGCGAAAATTAGGGAACAGCGCCCAAGTCAGGCAATTGGCCAGCAAAAAAGCACTACTCAACGGTCTTGAGCAGTGCTTTCATCATCACAATATCTAATTAAATACCCGTGCAATTCCGGCAACATTAGACCGCTGACCGTTCTTGATGGGTTGAACCATAATCCGTGGTGGCCAGCTTTCGATGACCTTACCTTTGCCTAAGTAGATGGCCACGTGCCAGATGGTGTGTGTCCCTGGTTGGTAGTAGAAGACCAGGTCACCACGTTGCTTGTGGCTGTAAGCGACGTGTTTGAATTTCTTGCTGGCCCATAAGTTACGTGAGTTCCATTCGTTACCAGGGTAAGCGTGGTGAATAGCGCTGATTGGCTTAGGGTTAATCCCACCAGCGTAGAGTGCCTGCATCACCAGTCCGGAGCAGTCCGTACCATAACTTGGCTTAGATGAAGATCCTACGAGGTAAGGATTGCCCTTGTACTTGTAAGCTTGCTTAATCATGGCTTCGATGTGTGCAGAACGACCATTCCAAGCGTGGGCACCCAGTGGCGCTACGTAAGAATCGATGCTAGTCCAGCTAGACTTAGAGAAGCCCAACTTGACCCAGGTCTTTTCGTTCACGTTCCCCGTCACCTTTAAGTGGTGTTTACTTTGAAAACGCCGAACCGCGTAATAGGTGGCCGAATTGTACTTGTTATAGCCGTTGGCCGTTCCCAACCGCTTCATGATTTTCCAAGTCTTGATGCCTTCGTAACCCCGTTTAACCGTGTAGCCAACCTTACCGTAAGGCTTGATTTGCTTGTAGTTAACTTGGTAGTACTTCTTAGGGTTCTGGTAGCCCTTGGTCTTAGCGACAAAGGCTTTGTTAGCCGTGACGTACTTCCCCGTATTGGTCTTCAGTACAGGTGCATGTCCCTTGACGGTCACAACCTTGGAGATCTTTGCGTAGTGATTCTTATGAACCGTGGCAGCATGTTTAGTCTTAGCGGCATCTTTATAGTAAGCCACCGTCTTCTTGACCCGAATGATGCCCGGATTTGACGTGTAGTAACTGCTCTTAGCTTGGGCCGTGGTGGTTAATCCCACGCTAGCAAGGCCAGTCATAACCAATAAACCAATTAACCAATGTTTTTTCAAGATGTTCTCCCCTTTTCAAAATAATTAGATATCGAGTAGGCCGGTCATTGGTTAACTGGTCTGCTCTCAGTGGTTAATAACTTAATGCGCGATAGGCATCGTGCTTGCGGTGATTGTGCAGATTGGCCAGTGTCATACTGGTCTTTTTCTTGGTCCAAGGGTCGTTGTAGTAGGCCCGAGTGTTGCTGTAACCGGAAAGCGTAATGGCATGGTTGACGAAGCCATCAACGCCGGCAACCCAGATCACCACGGGGTGCCCCTTGTTGATTTGCTTCTTCATTTTTTTGAAAGAAGCACCGGTCATATTTTTAGCCGATCCCACGTGCTTTTTGACAATTGGCATGAGTCCTTTGGGATAGATCCACCAACCGGATTTAGAATAAGGACTGCCCACAAACCCCTTGTTGGGATTGGAACTGCGGGGCATTTCCTTGGCCAGTGACATCTTGCTAACCTTCGCCCCCGCGAACTTCAGCATCATGGTCGTTGCGGTCACCTCACAACCAGTTGGTAACTGTGGTCGTTGGGCAATGAGTGGGACACTCAGCCAGCGATAACTTTTGACCGTTCCGTTCCGATGAATCCAGCCCGTTTGGGTGTGGTTATACGTGAACTTGAGCCAAGTGCCGTCCGCCATCTTTTCTTCACGGGTGATGTGGACCTTCTTTTTGGCAAAATGCCGCCCGGTTGAGATAGCCTTCATATTGGCCGCAGAAGATTTGGCACCACCGGATTGATACACCTTGTAATTATGTTTTTTGTTGGCATTAATCTTGGTGTAATAGCTCACCTTTTTCAGACTCATGACCTGCCGATAGACCACTGGCTTGGGCTTCGGCTTAGAAACTGAGCTAGAGCTAGTGTTGGAGGATGAAGAGGATGAGCTTTCTGAATCAGTCGCTGTTGTCGTTGATTCTGAAGTCGTTGTGGAAGACGTGGTCGTTGCCGAGGACGTTGCCGCGTGAACGTTTGCTGGTTGGCCAACGCCCAGCAGAAGGCCGCAGCAAAGCGCGAAGAGCGCTCCAGAGAGTTGTTTCATCATTGAATTGCCACCTTAACTATGTATTCGTGTAGATAATCCGCCTAAATAAGGGATGAATCACACATTAATTATACACCTTAATCGTCTTAGCGTGAGACACTATTTTACTGAGATTATTCAGCGCAACTTAGCCAGCAAGCGTTTCACATCAACCTGTCGTCGGGCCGCGCGAGCAACGATGGCCGCGTGGTGCTGGCGAACTAGGTGTTTAAGCCAAGTCGGATAGGTCAGGTAGCGTAGCCTGACTTCATGATCAAACGACTGTAGTGCCAGATTATTTTCGATATTGTTCAGAGTGCTGAAACCCATGCCTAAGATGAAGGCCGCTTCGCGTAACGTCAGACCCAGTGCCTGTCGGGCAGCTTTAATCTCCGTAGGTTGGAGAAAATTAAAGCGCTCGCGGTAGGCTATCCAGTCCTGGCGCGTATTGTAGGTCGAGTCGTTCAGGGGGAGTCGGTAAACCGTGGGGTCATTGTGATCTTCAGTGGGGAGAACCCAGTAGTGATGCTGACTGGTCACCTGAGTCGCGGCAATGGTCACCGTTTCAGTAACGGCGATCACGTCGTAGCGAGTCGCGACGCTGGCTACAACGTACGTCACTTGGGCGAGTATCTCTGGCATCATGACGTCTCCTTTCAAAAACCACCGGGCACACTTATGCGGTGCGACCGGTGGTTGGAATAAATAGTCTGCAGATAAATGATTACTTTGAGTTTACATCAAGACTATTTAGTATCGTAATGTTTTATAGAAGGAGAGTTGCACGTCGATATGCAGGTAATACTTCCTTAGGTCTAAGGTACAATCGTTGCTCCCAGCGCCGTTTCGAAATGGTTCAACGCCCAATCGTGGCCAGCAGGGTTGAAGCTGGCCACGGCATCACGGTGAATAACCAACTGGTAGCCCAGATTGTAGGCGTCGACGGCCGTATGGAGGACGCAGATGTCCGTGCAGACCCCCGTCAGGTGAAGCGTCGTTACGTGGCGTTCGCGTAGTCGTAGATCGAGATCGGTCCCGGCAAAGGCGCTGTAACGAGTCTTGTCAAACAGCCAGACCTTAGGATTGGCCGCGTGCTGGTCGTACCAGCCCTTGACTGGTCCGAATAGTTCTCGTCCCCAGGTACCACGAACATTGTGGGGTGGGAAGAGTTTACTCTCGGGGTGATAGGGGTCGTGCGGCGTGTGCACGTCCGTTGGGAAGAGTACCCAGTCGCCAGCTTGCTGAAAGTTATCAGCGAGGGTGACGATGGTGGGGGCTAGAATCTGTCCGGGTTGCCCGCACGTCAACGCGCCATTGTCCGCCACGAAGTCGTTGGTATAGTCGATGATGAGTAGTGCTTCTTGTTTGGCCATCGTAATCCGCTCCTTACCTTGTTTGAGCTAGTATGCGGGGAGTTGGTGGGGATGTCAACGAAAGTGACTATTAAAACATTAATAATAAAGGTGGCTTTCATTAATAATTGTTTCGGCGAATCCGCATAGTTTAAGGTGGCCGGGAAAGTTGCTGATTTATAAAAGTGGTCGCGAAAAAAGATTGACAGTCGCGGCGGCGTTTCGTATACTATTGGTGAATTCATATTATATCGCATATAATATTGTGAGGAGGAAAGGATATGGCCATTCAGGTACCGACCGAACTCCTTGATGGCAGTGTGCTGGGCTTGTTGACCCAGCAAGATTACTACGGGTACACCTTGACCCAGGAAGTTCGGCAACTCTTGCCGATTTCGGAATCAACCCTGTATCCCGTGTTGCGTCGACTCAAGAAAAATGGGTGGTTGGAAACTTATGACGAGCCGTTTCAGGGACGGAATCGTCGCTATTATAAGCTGACCGCCAGTGGGCGCACACGACTAAAGGAGATTCAGGGGGATTGGCAGAACTTCAGTCAAGCCATTGCCCAACTATTGGAGGGAAACACGCATGAATGATTACATCAAGGAAGTGGAACGGCTGATCGGGCAGCTGACCACGGGTGAGCAACAGGACGTGGTGGAGTACTACCGCGAGTATTTATTGGATGCGGGCATCGAGACGTACCAGCAAGCTGTCGACGAACTGGGAACGCCTCGCTCACTGGCACGGAAGGTGTTGGCAGATTATTCCATCAGACTGAGTGAGCAGAGTCAACAAGCGTCAGGTCCGTCACGGACGGCGGCCCAAGCGGCGAAAGGCAACGTCAAAACCGTCTGGCTGATTATCTTGGCATTATTGTCAACGCCAGTCACCATTCCGATCCTTATTGTTGTGGTGGCCCTACTGTTTGCAATGGTGGCTGTGTTGGGAAGCCTGATTGTGGCGGCCTTTGCCATCTTTTTGAGCATCGTGGCACTGGGCGTGGTGGCCGTGGTAATCGGGTTATGGGTCATTTGGCAGACACCATGGACCGGGTTATTTTATCTGGGCATGGGCTTGCTGGCTCTTGGCGGTAGCCTTCTCGCCTGGTTAATCTTGAAATGGATTGGGAGTAAAGTGGTCTGGGCCTTATCGTGGGCGGCACAGGGGATTTATCGCCGCTTCATTCCACGTAGTCGGGCAGAACGGGGGCGGAAACTATGAAACGTAGTGTGAAGATTGGGTTAATCTTGATGATTCTGGGAGCCATCTTATTGGGGATTGGCTGGTTGAATCACGGGGATAAGTCCGTCGTTTGGGATAAACAGACGCGAAGCTTTAGGACGGTGCATCAGCTAAAGCGCAGTTATCGACCGGCCGATTATCGGCGAATCGTGGTGACTTCTAAGGCGCCCGTGACGATTAAGGCCGGAAATACCAGTCGGGTGACGGTCAGCTACATCGATGGTTATCGGGAGTTGCCACAAACGCGGGTGTCAAAGGGGGCCCTCATCATTGAGGGGGGTCGACCGGCAGATCGGTTGGATATCTCCATCTTTGGAATTTCCGATCATGCCACCACGAATGGCGGTGTGTTGGTGACGGTACCGCGTGGTAAACAATTAACGAATTTAGAGGTCAAGCAGGGGAGTGGGCACGTTTCTTTACGTGCCCTACGCGCTCAGCAAATGACGTTGAAAAGCAGTGACGATTTAAGCCTCATGGATTTACGAGTCAAACGCGCGGTAACGATTCGCTCCAGCGATGGGGACATCTGGGCCGATCAGATTCGGGCGAATAAGCTAGATATCAATACAGACGACGGCGATATTGGGATTTCGAACAGCCAATTAGCCGCGACGGCTAATCAATTTGTGACGGCTGATGGCGATATTCGGGTGTCCAACAGTCGGCTAGGGGGTGGCCGGGCCAGCTCTGGTGATGGTGACATTAATATAGAAGAAAATCACTTGGAGCAGACGTTTAAGGCCGATACTAATGATGGCGATATTCACGCTTACATCGGTAAGACGGCCGGTGCGCGGGTCAGTGCTCGGGACGCCGATGCGGGCGATATCACGGTTCAGGGGAAGGACCGGCAGAGTGGTTACTGGCTGCGGCGTACGGCTAAGGCTCAGTACCAGCTACACACGAATGATGGGAGCATTCGGGTGGCAAACCGGCCATAAATAGGGGAAATGAAGGGTGGTGCATAGTGCACAACCCTTTTTTGCTGGCTTCTCGCAGGAAACGTGGTAGAATGTAATGACTGCTTTAAACCGGAATAAACATCAAATACAAGTATTAGAGGAGATTTTATCGTGTCTGATTCATCAGCTTACTGGCAAACTATTGCGCAACACGCGCAGGCCGAAAACCGGCCTTTCTTCAGTCTGGCGCCCATGGAGGCGGTGACCAACGCCATCTTTCGGCGGGTCGTGGCTCGGGCTACGGCACCCGACGTCTTTTTCACCGAATTTACCAATGCGATTAGTGTCACCCACCCGAAAGCCAAGTTCACCGTTCAGGGCCGGCTCTACGTGGCGCCCGAAGAAGCGCATATGCCGGTGGCCCAACTGTGGGGTAACGATGGGGATGCCTTTGCGCGAGCGGCCGTCAACGTCAAGGAGCGCGGGTATGAAGCCATCGATATTAACATGGGGTGTCCAGATTCCACGGTCATCAAGAATCATGGTGGTAGCGACCTTATTCGGAATTTTGACAGCGCAGCCGCAGTGATTGCCGGGGCCAAGACGGCCGGGTTGCCGGTGAGCGTGAAGACGCGACTGGGGTACAGCCGGTTGGATGAATGGCGCGACTGGTTGACGTTTTTGTTCCAACAAGATATTCCCTTGTTAACCATTCATCTGCGGACAAAAAAAGAAATGAGTCGCGTGCCGGCTCACTATGAGTTGATCGATGACATCGTGAAGCTACGCGATGAGCTTGCCCCGGAGACGTTGCTCCAGCTAAATGGCGACATCGAGAATTATCAAGAAGGTGTCGCGCTGGCTCAGGCCCATCCTGGCGTGGATGGCATCATGATTGGTCGGGGTATCTTCACCAGTCCCTTTGCCTTCGAGCAGACGCCCCGCCATCACGACGTCAAGGAGCTACTGAGCCTGTTGAACTATCAGCTTGATCTCTATGATGACTTCGAGAAACGCTTCGACATGTCCCGCTTCGCCTCACTCAAGCGCTTCTTCAAAATTTACGTGCGTAGCGAATCCAATGCGGCCAGCCTGCGGAACGCCATGATGGAGACCCACACCACGGATGAGGTTCGGCAACTCTTGGCGGATTCTGAATTTACGAAATAATCCGGGTAGCGAATAATTTTACCGGAAATGACTAAAGGGCACTAACTCATCGCGAGTTAGTGCCCTTTGTTTAAGTGAAATGTTGACTTAGCGTGCCCGGTAGATACTGCTGGTGAAGCCGGTCGAGGCCGCAGCCTCATCATTAGCGGCTTGCACCAATTTCTTTTGCGTATCGGTCATCCGGTGGTTGTGCCAGTCACGAACGGCGGCATCCTTGGCGGTGGCTGATGGGTAAGTCTTACCGTTAAAGGTATAATCACCGGCGGCCTGAACGTTATTAGCACCGATGATGGTTGGAATGGCGATGGCCACGATGACCACCACAATTAAGGCCAGAATAGTTTTGGCACGTCTACTCTTGAACATATTTGAATTCTCCTTGGTTACTGATGTTTTGCGAGGTCCAATCAGCATGTCGTAGGTTAGCTATTAGAAGCTTAACTAGTCTGGGCACCCGCTGACAGCCGAATTATCGCCATCATAACGGCGGTATTACTTCCGGCCAGTGATGAGAAATACCGAAAAAACGCAGCGAAGCCACTCAGGCAGTCACTGCGTTCGATAAGTCTTAATAGTTAGGCGTTACGGATAATTGACCGGTAGCGGCCGCTGCTTCGTCGTTGGCAGCCTTGACCAGCTTCCGTTGTGCGGCGGAAAGCTTGTCATTCTGTCGTTGGGTAGCCGTTGTGGCTTGTTCGTCAGAAGCTTGGGCGTTGTTGGCACCTAAAGCGGCTGGAACAGCGATGGCCACGATGACCACGGCGATTAATGCGATCAGTGTCTTTGCGAGTTTGCTCTTAAACATCATGTAATTTCTCCCTTATCTATGCCGAATATGTGACGCAACTTATCCATCATACCGAAGTTGGTTTAGAGAAACAACTATTAATTTCGGCCCGTTAACTAGGCGTCTTGCGCCAAATACCGGTGGTGTGATGAAGGTATCGCTTCCAAAAGAAAAGTGATAAATTAGAGAAAAACAGAAAGTGCGGTGACGTCATGCAGTTGGCAGAAAAAATTACAGGAAATGTCTCTCGGTCGGTAAATCCCCATGGCTTGGAACGGCGGCTGGAACAACAAATCGAGGGGGTTCGGTCGCGCGGCCACTATGCGGGAGCAAAGTGCGCGTTGATTCTTGGCGGATCGGCCAGTTACGGGCTGGGTAGCCGGATCACCGCGGCGTTTGGGCAGGGCGCGACCACCATTTCCGTCGGCTATGCGCGGCCACCTCAGGATGATTTTCTCGGGGCAGCCGGTTGGTGGAATCAGGTTTACTTCAAGCAGGCCGCAGAACGCGCGGGACTGACGGCACAGAACTTCAATGCCAACGCCTTTTTAGCCAGTACGAAGCGGCTCGTGATTGACTACGTGCGCCAGGAGCTGACGACCCCCATTGACTTGTTGGTCTATTCCATCGCAGCGCCCAAGCGGGTGAATCCCGCCAATCCGGATGAGGTTTGGCGTTCCGTGATCAAGCCCATTGGCCGTTCCGTCACGGACTTTTCACTCGACTTGGAACGTGAAAAATTGCTGGAACAGACGGTGCTGCCGGCTACGCCCACCGAGATCGCCGCAACGACGCACGTGATGGGCGGTGAGGACTGGGAACTCTGGGTCAAGACGCTCCGGGAGGCGGGGGTGCTGGCGCCAGACTGCAAGACCGTCCTCTTTTCCTACGAGGGTCCGGCAGCCACAGCGGCCATTTATCACGACGGGACCTTGGGCCAGGCGAAACGCGCGGCCGAGACCAGTGCGCGACGGCTCAATCAGTGGCTGGCACCCAGTGGCGGTGAAGCCTTGATCAGCGTCAATCGGTCGGCTGTAACCAAGGCGTCCGCCGTGATTCCGGGATTTTCTCGCTACATGTTGGCGTTGTTGGCGGCGGAACAGGCACAGGGCATCCATGAAACCGTGCTGGAACACCAAGATCGGCTGTTTCGCGAAATGGTCTATGGGCCGCATCGCCAGGTGGATAATCAGGGGCGATTGCGGCCGGACGCCAGAGAGCTCGCGGCGACGACGCAACAGGCCGTGGCCCGGTTATTACCGACGATTACGCCAGCAACGTTTACGCCCACGATGCCGGGGTACCAAATCTATCGCCGTGAATTTCGACAATTAAGTGGATTTGCTGTCCCCGGGGTGGCGGCCGAATTTGACCCGTCGGAGCTAACCAAGCTGGATTATTAGAATCTGGCGTTAATGGTTTGGCTATTCGCCTTATTTATAGGGTGTGAAGTGGCTATAAGCCGTCAGTGATGCCTTTTGACGACTATACTTATGTAAGCGGGGTCAATTAAAAGTTCCTGAGAGTCACGTCTTTTTGCTAGGGAATCGGCGAAAAAAGGTCTATAATACTCAGCAGTCTATGGCGACCAGCAAGGCATAAAAGTTGTTGTCGCGAAAGAAGCTGGGCAGAACCTAACCGCGCGATGTGTCGTTAACCGTTGCGCATCTTGGTCGATGACCACTAATTAAACATTTAAAGCTTAAGGAGAACATGGAACTTATGACACCCAATATTCAGATTATTTTTGCCAGCATGTCTGGACGTAACCAGGCCATTGCTGGGCATTTACAGGCACAACTCGCCTCGCAAGCCCAAACGGTAGTGACTGAGATCTCACAAGCCGACGCCTTTGACTTGGCTCAGGCCGATGCCGTGATTGTAGTGAGCTACACCTACCATGATGGGGATTTACCCGATGAAGCGCAGGATTTCTTCGAGGACTTAAAGGAAGTCGATCTGGAACGGACAAAATTTGCCGTGGTAGGCTCGAGTTCTAAGAAGCACCTGCACTTTGGCCGCGCCGTGGATTACTTCACGATGCAGTTAAACTCAAGCAACGGGGAACAAGTCGCCGATTCCGTCAAGATCGATCAGGATCCGGATGACGCTGACTGGGCGCGTGTGGATCAACTGGCCCAACGCGTTTTAAAGAGTTTTGAGTAATCGGAAAATTTAACGAGGTGAAACGAGTATGTATTTACGCAAAGCAAAACCAGAAGAAATTGACTTAGTTTGTGACATTATTGAAGACGGCAAGAAGCAGTTGGCCGACGCTGGTATCGACCAATGGCAAAACAATTACCCCAACCGCGCCGTTATCGAAGGCGATATCGAGGATGGCCGCGCCGTCATCTATAATAGTGACGACCACGAAACGTTGGGCGTTGCGGCGGTGATTGAATCACCGGACCACGCCTACGATACCATGAAGGGGGACTGGCTGAAGGATACGTCCAAGTACGTCACGGTCCACCGGGTCGCCATCTTCTCCCATCATCAGGGGAACGGCTACGCGTCACAACTGTTCCGGGATCTCTTCACTTACATCGATGAACACCATCCGGAGGCCGAGAGCATTCGGATCGATACCCACCGGGACAATCTCAAGATGCAACATCTGATCGAAAAGTTCGGCTTCAAGAAGGTCGGCCAGATCGATGGGGTCTATCATCCGGATGATGTCTGCTTCGTCTACGAAAAGTTGATTTAAAGCGGTACTGGTCGATCGACCAGTGGAGAAGCCCGCGGTACAGTGAAAATAAATTTGGTAAGAAGCCGTTACCGGCCTGACGCTGGCGGCGGCTTCTTTTTTTATACATCGAATTTGAATAAACGCCGCCGTTGCGGCATAATTGTGTATGGAATTTACGGCTAACTTGGCAAAAGCGTAAAAAGAAGTTGCTTATTTAACTGGAACCAGGTAGCATATTCTCATACACTTTTAATCTGATGACGGTCAGCTAGCGCAATCATTGTGGGCGCGATGGGGTGGCTGTCGTCGAGTCGAAGTTGAACTTATTGATGAAATAATCCTTAAACAGGGATAGAAAGAAGGAATTAGATTGCAGAGAAGACTAAGCGCTCGCCAAATGCAGATGATTGCGTTAGGCGGTACGATCGGCGTTGGATTATTTATGGGGTCTGGTTCCACAATCAAGTGGACGGGACCTTCCGTCCTCATCGCCTATATTATTTCTGGTATTTTTCTCTACTTAATTATGCGTGCGCTGGGAGAAATGTTGTACGTTCACCCCACAACCGGTTCATTCTCCACGTTTGCTTCTGAATACATGCACCCCGTGTTCGGGTACCTTACCGCCTGGAGTAACATCTTCCAATTCATCGTGGTGGGGATGAGTGAAATGATTGCCCTAGGTGGTTATTTTCGCTTCTGGTGGCCGAACCTGCCGGACTGGATTCCCGGTTTGGTGGCGATTACCTTCCTGTGTATTGCCAACCTTATCTCGGTGAAAATGTTCGGGGAGCTGGAATTCTGGTTTGCGCTCATCAAGGTGGTTACCATCGTACTGATGATTATCGCCGGTTTGGGGGTCATCCTCTTTGGCTTTGGTAATCATGGGGTGGCCGTCGGGATCAGTAACCTCTGGACACACGGCGGCTTCTTCACCGGGGGCGTCAAGGGCTTCATCTTCGCCCTCGCGATTGTGCTGGCCTCCTATCAGGGAATCGAATTGATTGGGGTCACGGCCGGCGAAGCGGAGAATCCCCAACACACGCTGGTGACGGCGATTCGGTCGACCGTTGCGCGGATCTTGATTTTCTACGTGGGGGCAATCTTCGTAATTGTCAGCATCTACCCGTGGGACCAACTGAACCAGATTGGCTCACCGTTCGTCCAAACCTTTGCTAAGATTGGAATTACCGCCGCGGCCTCCATCATTAACTTCGTGGTAATTACGGCCGCACTGTCCGGCTCCAACTCGGGGATTTACAGTGCCAGTCGGATGGCCTTCACCTTGGCGGAAAAGAAGCAGTTGCCACGGAAGGTGACGCTGCTGAACCGGCATGGGGTGCCGGTCTACGCCGTGATTGCAATTTCCATTGGGATTGGCATCGGGGTCGTCTTAAACGTCGTCTTACCGATGTACTTCAAGGACGCCAGTCAAATCTTCGTTATGGTCTACAGCTCCAGTGTGTTACCCGGCATGGTGCCGTGGTTCGTGATTCTGATTAGTGAAATTGAATTTCGTAAGCAGAATCCACACGAGATGGCGGAGCATCCGTTCAAGATGCCGTTTGCACCTTGGTCAAACTATATTACACTGGTATTCCTTGCCATTACGCTACTCTTTATGTTCCTGAATCCCGAGACGCGGGTCTCCATTCTGGTAGGGGTCGTCTTCCTCGCAGTGATGACGCTCATTTACTTCAGGAAGTACCGTCCACGTGAAAAGGAAGAAAAGACGCTTTAATTGTGACAACAGCAGTCGGTTGAGTCTCTCTAAAAGAGGCTGAACCGACTGCTTTTTTGCTGGTATCTAAAGGTTGAAAGTTCGTGAGCTCCCGTCCCCAGCTGGCAAGGCCTATTACTATTAAACAAGCCATCAACACCACCTGCGGCAGCCAGAGATTCCGGCGCTGTGGGGACCGCCTGCGGCCTGAGGAACGGTCCTCCGGCTCGGTTTGAAGCCTAGCAAAATTCGCCAGTCTCCAAACACGTCCCGCGCTGTAAGCTGACTCAGGACATCAGCTAACACCGCCGTCACGGTTACCTCCATCTCTGGCTGCCTCCGATTACGCTGGTTGAAAGCCATTAAACACATGGTGACAGCGCTGGCGTGGCGACGTTTGGCCAACTTAATTGGATACCCTCATGTAGCCGTGAGTGAGTCAAATTTGGTCTCAGCCGTGGGATTTTCCAAGTGAATTTCTTGGAAAATGGCGTCTTTGAGACGCGAGCTTTCGGCTCAAAGCGAGGGACAAGACCGCTCTTTGGCTTGGCCCGTCCTCCCCACCGCGATCCAGACCAAATTTGGCGAACGGCAAGGCGGCCAATACGATCGGGGATAATGGTGAAGACTATTGGTACGTACCTTACAGGCCCTATGAACTAGTAGTCAGCAGATGAAGCAAACTTTTGGTGGCCAATCTGCTATAATGTAAGGAGCATTTTTCGAAGGATTAGCGGTTAGAAATGCGAGACTTTTAACCGAACAATCGACAGACTTAACAACTGCCTACCGAAAAGGTAGTTGGCGAGTGAATTAAACAAAGGAGGGACGTGCATGAGTCGTCCAGGAAACTATGGTAAATCGAGTCGTCTCAAGCAGTTACGGCAAATTCGGCGGCGTAAGCAACAGCAGGCGAGCCGGACCATTGGCTGGGATCAAATTGAGGACTTTCTACTCGGACGCTACCACTTGGTTCAAGGTAATAAGCTACCGCCGGTGGTGGATGCGACGATTCAGCGGTTCTTTAGTGAGTGGCTACAGACGGCGCTGGCTCAGGGTGAAACGCAGATTCAGTGGGACGTGACCGCCTTGACCACGACCACGCTTCGGCGGATTGGTAATCAAGTGCCGTGGCAGTTCTATGGCCTCTTAGCCGGTCAGGCCGAGCATTGGCAACGATTCTTGCGGCGTGAGGGTCCCGTTCTACCATTAGCTACCCCGCGACAGGTGATCAATCCCTTGAGTACCGCGGCTTGGCAGCAGGTTATTGCTGACCAATTGGCGGTGAACTTATTAACCGTTAGTGCGGTCCCGGTCACTGACCAACAGCGGACACAGCTCGCGGCTAGTTTCCTAGGGGATGGCCAGTTCCGCTGGTCGGCCGTTGCGGCGTTGTTCGCACCCCTGGGCTTTCAGATTACGCCTGGTACTGATCAACAAACGTCCCAGTGGCTGAATCATTTAATGGGCTTAACGGTGGGCGATTTTCATCACTAAATGACTAGATACGAAAGGTCAGCGAAAAGCTGGCCTTTTTATTTACCATCAGGTATCATCATCCAGTGAATCAAGCATGTGAGATTAAGCAGACACGATTTTGGCTAGACGGCTGGCGAACAAGGTGGCCAGCATGGAATTATTTTGTCTGTAACGTTGACGGGTGGCTTAGCCATTACCGGGGCCATCCATGTTTGCTAAAACGGGTAATCAGGAGGTATGGATTTAGCAAATATGAGGAGTTGAGTATCATGACTCGAAAGTTAAAGAGGGCTGCGTTAGTCAGTGGCGTCGCAGCCTTAGCACTGGGATTGGGGATCGCCCCCGTTTACGCGGCCACAACCGATGCCTCATCATCCAGCAGTGCAAGTAGTGCGGGGCCAACCTCGCAGACCACGACCACATCAGCTGATTTTGATATGAACCCTAATGCCGCAATTGAATTGGATTCAGCACCAAACATCGCCTTTGGGACTAACATTACACCTAACGGGAAGATCGATATGTCGTATTCCGCAACCAGCGTGGACAATCCAGTTGAAGTCGCCAACCCAGGCTTAGGCAGTGGGTGGAGCGTTCAAGTGAAGAATTCAGCCTTTACGGATACGACAGGCGACACCCTGAAAGGTGCGGTGCTGTCATTAGGCGAACCTGATGTTGCGGCGGCCAATGCCGACAACCCTTCAACAGCACCAACTGCGGCTGCAGTCAAGCTGGATGGGACGGGCAACAACGTTGAAGCCTTCAATGCCGCTGCTAAAGGTGGCTTAGGTGTTTGGAATTCCGAATACGGTGTCGCGGAGATTGTTCTGGCCGTACCAGCTGGGCAAATGCCGGGCACTTACACCTCAAACATGACCTGGCAGCTTAACGACACGCCGCAATAAGGCGTCCGGTGATGGGGAACATGGTAGTGTTGCGTGAGGGGGGCGTCAGTAATGAAACGAGGATGGCAAATCCTACTGACCGTGAGTTTGGCGTTAATGGCAATGATTTGGAGTCTGCCAACGGCGCGTGCCGCCAAGACGACGGCGAACAATGTTGGATATTCCGTGCGGCCGATTCTACCCGCCAATCAGATGAGCAAGCGAATCTCGTACTTTGACTTACGGGCTAAGCCGGGTCAAACGCAACGACTGCAGGTAGTGGTCGACAACACGAGTAATCGTTCACAGAAATTCCGAGTCAGTGTCAATCAGGCGGTCACGAATGACAACGGGGTCATTGATTATAGCCAACTAAAGCCGCAGCGGGATTCATCGCTTAAGGTCGGGATTACCGATATTTTCGGCAAACACGCCACCCAAACGATTACGATTCCAGCGAATGCGCAGAAACGGGTCACGGTGAGCTATACGCTACCGGCCAAGAAATTTCGGGGCATTATTTTAGGTGGCGTCTATGTGGCTCAGTTACAGCCCAAGAGCGCCCAATCGACCAGTAAGATTATGATCAGAAACATGTTTGCGTATGCCATTGGCGTGTCGATCCAAGAAGGGGCGACCGTTAAGCCGGATTTGAAATTAAATCAGGTGACGGCCACGCAAATCAACGCGCGAAACTTTGTAGCGGCCAATCTGCAAAACTTCCAACCTGGGCTTTTGCAGCATTTGACCGTCAACGCTCGCGTGACGCAGGTTGGCAATGACCAGACGGTGATTTCCCAGAAGCAAGCGCAGATGGGGATGGCACCGAACAGCAATTTTGATTTTGGCATTCCGTGGGGGAATCAGCAGCTAAAGGCGGGAACGTATACGCTGTATTTGACGGCCAAGTCCGGTGATCAACAGTGGCGGTTCGTCCGCAACTTTACGATCAACGCGCCGACGATCAAACGGCTAAACCGCCATGCGCTGACCCCAACGCGGCCCAATTACCTCCTGTATCTGGCATTGTTGCTCCTGATCGCGATTCTCTTGGCCATTATTGGCTACCTCATTTATCGTAACCGACACCCACAAGACGACTCGAAGTAAGGAAGTAAGGAGGAATTGACGTTGTTCAAACGGTGGTTGAGCGCCGGCTTGATTCTGCTGGCAATGGCCCTGATGAGTCATGACATCGTCGCCCATGCTGATAATGATTATACCCATGCGCTAGAAAATGCACCGCAGGGAATCCTATTGGATAAGGCGGATGCCACGATGACCTTGGGGACAGCTAGCATGAGCTCGACTGCTATTGTTGGGACAATGAATCCTGATACCCCCAATACGCAGGTCGCTTTGCTCACGCATGGTCCCAATCAATTTGGGTCAATTTGGTCGACGGATAATAATTACTTTAATTTGAAAAAGGATGAAACAGTCTCAATGTGGATGTACTTTGGTGATCAAGGGACCGCGGGCGGTGGCGGAATGGCCTTCGTTCTACAAAACGACGATCGCGGAACCGCTGCGATACCGCAGTTCGGCAAATCTGGTCCCTTAGCGGAAACGCTAGGCGTCTGGGGTGTCGACAATAATCCCCGACAAAAACAAAGTGAAGGCATAGCGAAGACGGCGATCCAAAACAGTTGGGCGCTGGAATTCGATACGGAGACCAACGCAAAATTTGGCGAACACGCCGCTGGTCAAGCCAATTCATTTGATCTTGGCTATCCAGGCAACCACATTGCATCGGCGTATCCGGGGTTAGCAACCACCTACCACCAGTACGTGGACCAGGGTTCCTGGCTGATGCTGACTCGGGACAATTACTACTATGGCCTTAAACACAACGGCGAGATTGCCAATACGCAAGATCCCGGTTTCTTATCAAACGGGCAGTGGCACCACGTCAGCGTTCACTGGAACGCTCTGGCGGAGAACATCACCTATACGATTAATGACAAGAATCCGCAGACGGGTAAGTCACAAATAGGTATCAGTCATACGGTACGACTGGATCCCAGAGTGCTTAATCCGGGGGATCGGTATCACGGCAAGGTGCGGTGGGGCATCACCAGCGCCGCCGGCAACAAGCGGAGTAACAACATGGTCATCTTCGAAGATATGCCGGGAACCATCAACGCGGAAACCAGCTCCACGCTGACGGATCTCACGTTGAAACGGGAGATCAAGCATCAGGGGGAAACGGTCGCACGTGACCGGGTTCGTCTGGACTACCACTTGGATTACCATGACGGGCGACAGCCGTGGTCGGACATTGTGGCCGACCTTAACCTTCCCAAGTTCATCGACTTCGCGGACGCGAAAATCACGTACAGTGGCGATCGTGCACCGCAAACGTTGGACATTAAGGACATGACGGCTAATCAGCTACGGGCCAAGTTAGGTCATGCGATGGATAGCGCCTACCCCTCCGCTACCATCAGCCTAACTGGGCGCGTGGCAGCCGTGCCCCAGACGACCGAGGTTGCCCGTGAAACGAGTACCTTCTCGTCTAACGCCTTGATTAGAACGGCTGAGACGCCGGCATTTACGATTAATCCGGGTGTCGACTTATCTTTAGCCGTTACCAGTGGGCAGACGGTAGACCTGAAGCCGCAAGCGGGAACCACGGTTAAGGGTAAGGTGACCGCAACACCAGCGACCACTAAGCCGGTCGTTAAGGTTCAACCGACGTTAAATGACTTGGCACTGCCCGCAGTTGCGGTGCGTGCCGATGGGACGTTTGAATTAGCGGTGGCGCACGACATGTTGCGGGCGGGGGCCAATACCCTGACGCTCCGAGCTGTGACAGCGGATGGCAGTAAATCCAATCTGGTGACGGTGACCATCACCGTCACGGGAGAATTGAAGTTTAGTTATATTTCGCCAAATGAGAGTTTTCAAACGAGTGAGCTGACTGGTCAAAGCCAGTTGGTTCACCGAGATAGTGATTGGCGATTGGTTGTTCAAGATACGCGTGGGAGTGGGTCACAGTGGACACTTATGGCGCAAGCCTCCCCCTTTGTAGCCAGCAATGGGCTTAAGCTAAATGGTGGCCCCGTCTACGTGACAGCGGATGGGATTACGCCGATTGGCGCGACGCCCACCCCGGTACTGACGCACACCACTAATGCGATGAATCTCGACGGTAAGTTCAACGTGGCCGCGCACTGGTCCCAGAAGACGGGTGTATTGCTCGGTGTGGGGCAGGGTACGGTTCCTGGAAATTATTCAGGACAAATCACCTGGACACTGGCGGATGCACCGGAGTAGGGTGTGTTGGCATGGACGCTACCCATGCGTTCGGCGATCAGCTATCGTTAATCAATTTGGATGATCAACTTAAATCATCCTACCAAGGAAGCAACTATTGGCATAAACGGCCAACAAAAATTCCAAGTTTCATCAAAGCCATGAGGTGGCGTCTGGGTTTGACCCGGGCGCCATTTTATTTGGTAAAATTTTGCGAAAAGCTGCAACAAATTCCACTGAATTTACATTAGTAGTAAGTAGGGGGAGGTTTTGGGGGAAATAACTGAAGGTTGAAAGCTTGCGAACACGCTCCAGTCCCAGTTGGCAGGGCTTATCGCCATTAAACTAGGTATCAACACCATCTGCGGCTGCCAGAGATTCCGGCGCTGTGGGGACCGTTTGCGGCCTGAGAAGCGGTCCTACGATTCGGTTTGAAGCCTAGCAAAAGTCGCCGGTCTCCAAACACATTTCGCGCTGTAAGCTGACTCGGAACGTCAGCTAACACCGCTGTCACGGCTGCCTCCGGTTACGAAAGATGAAAGCTACCAAGTAGGTGATTACATCGCTGTAATGGCAACGTTCGGCCGATTTAATTGGACACATCTCATGTAGCCGTGAGTGAGTCAAATTTGGTCTCAGCCGTGGGATTTTCCAAGTGTTTTGCTTGGAAAATGGCGTCTTTGAGACGCGGGCTGACGGCTCAAAGCGAGGGACAAGACCGCCCTTTGGCTTGGCTCGTCCTAACCACAGCGATCCAGACCAAATTTGGCGCACGGTAAGGCTGCCAGCACGCGACTATCATATTATAATAGACGTCATCCTTGTCATAATGAGGATTCTATCTATTTTCTAGCTGTCAACCTTCAGTAAATAAAATGACCGCGACAAAGAACGTCGCGGTCTGGATGTAACGGGCTAAAATCGTTTGAGGCAGTGAGTTGTGAGCTGGCTGCCTGGTCGTTCGCCAAATGAAACGGCTACTTCAACAGTTCAGTAATCATTTGTTCGTAAATCGTGATGAACCGGTGGTACATGTCCAGGTCGACGTACTCGTTGACTTGGTGTGCCGTGATGTTTCCCGGGCCGAAGATGACCACGTCAATGTTCGGATTGACGGCCAGGAAGGAGGAGGCATCGGTGCCACCAGGAACGCCGATCAGTGGGAGCTTTTGATCCAGGTTGGCTTCCCCCACCGTCTTGGCAATCTTGACCAGTGGCGCGTCTTCCATGGTGTGCATGGGCCGTAAGTCGCTGAGCACGTCTAACGAGAGGTTGGCGCCGGCAGCGTTTAAGTCGGCAATGATTTCCTTGATGGCGACCAGCATGTCGGCATTCGGCAACTCGGGGATGGTCCGAATCTTGACGGACAGGTCGGCGCTGGCTGGGACCGTGTTAATCTGTTCACCACCACGTACCATCGTCACGACGGGAGTTACGGGTCCCAATACCGGATTACGGTAGTTCTTGACGGAAGCGAAGTATTCCTCTTCCTTTTGGTAAAAGGCCATCAGGGGAGTAATCGCATTTTTGCCAATTTCTGGCATCGAGCTGTGGGCGGCGACCCCGTTAGAATGAACGGTGTAGGTTAGTGATCCCTTGTGAGCCAATTCGATGAAATGCTGCTCATTAGTGTGGTTGGCATCGGCCAATTTCTGAGCGCCGGCTTGGTCAATCTGGAGCATGTACTGAATTTGCTTTTGCATCAACAGTTGCTTAGCGGCACCGCTGGGTTCACCCACGATTAATGTCTGGAGATCCTGCGCGTAGCCGGCCTCGCCTAGTTGCTTAGCGCCGTATTGGCCGTATTCTTCACCCACTGTAGCCATCAGCCGCAGGGTACCGTGTAAGGGCACGTTTTGGTCTTTCAAATGAATCATGGCCCAGACGCCAGCCATTAACCCGGACTTCATGTCGGAAGTTCCCCGGCCAATCATCAGGTTGTCCTTGATGGTAGCGGAGAGCGCGTCAACTTTCCATTTGGCTGCATCACCCAACGCCACGATATCGGCGTGGCCGTCGAAGCCGACGACGGGGCCGTGACCGTCACCAATCTCGGCGACGAGACTGGCCCGTCCGGGGGCGTATTCGATTAATTTACTTTCAATATTGTGCTTGGCCAGTAACGCGGCAATGTAGTCGGTTACTTGCTTCTCAGCACCATTAACGGTATTCATTTTAACGATATCGCGCAGTGCTTGAACAACTTCATCCATGTTCTTCCACCTCATTTTAGAAATAACCACCTGTATGTAAACTGTCAGGGTGATAACTAACTTGATTACAGCACTTTTTGCGAAGGTGGTCAAGAAACTGGCGCAAGGAAGTGCCGATGAACTGGTGGCGGATTAGTGAAGCTGGTACTGTAGCCGAACCAGTGGCGAGGACCCCTTACTGGTGAAGCGTTCCCCCAGATTCATCTGCCATAGCTGGTCATTAATGCTGAGCTGATGTTGGTCAATGTAGTCGGCGAGAATCTTGAGGGCAATGCAGATACTCTTGGTATCATTGGTGGCGTCGATGGTGATGTAGTTGCCAGCTGGTTTCTCCAGGCGAG
Source organism: Levilactobacillus brevis (assembly GCA_021383565.1). Taxonomy (NCBI): domain Bacteria; kingdom Bacillati; phylum Bacillota; class Bacilli; order Lactobacillales; family Lactobacillaceae; genus Levilactobacillus; species Levilactobacillus brevis. Next base: position 2,287,810 of record CP079699.1, read on the forward strand.
GCAAATCGGCCGTGGCCGTCTGTTCCGTAATCTCCTTAAGAATGCAAAATGAGGCTGTGGGATAGCGACTGGCCGAGCTTTCGGGCAACTGGGTGAGAAAGCCCGAATCCTGTTGGTTGACGAGCTGGAGTTTGCCCAGCTGATCGTAAAAGTCGGCGTAAATCGCCGCAATCTCGGCTTCCGTACAGCCCACGGACTGGCGGGACCGGCAGAAGCGTGTCGGCTGATGGTCGACGCTAATGAACGGTCGATTCTTGGTGACTGGCGTGCTAGCTTCGGGTTGATTGAACCGCGTATTGAGGGTGGCCCGTAGCAACATGAGGTCATCCACCTGTTTGTCGATGCGCGTAAGTAGGCGCTTCAAGTCGGTATTTAACGACGCGTGACTGTCGGCGGCATTCAGCGCTTTAATCGCCGCAATGGATAGGCCCAAACGCCGCAGTTCAAGGATAAAACTCACTGCATAGAGTTGGTCATAATCGTAGTAGCGGTAGCCGTTGGCCGCGACGGTCTTGGGTTTGAAAAGGTCCTGTTGGTCGTAAAAGATTAGCGTGCGGCGGGTGGTACCGGCAAGAGTCGCAAACTTTTGAATCGTTAACATGAAAAATCTCCTTTTCGGCACTTGACTGTAACGTGACGTTACACCTTACTATAAGGTCAGCGATTCAGAAAATCAAAAAAGAATGGAGCGAATCAGTATGCGGGCAATTGTCATTGATCAACCTGGAGATGCGAGTGTTATGAAAATGGTAGAACGGCCGATTCAAAAGGCTACGGCCCATCAATCGGTGATGCGGATTCATGCGTTTGGTGTGCACCGGTATGAGGTGTTGACGCGGGCCGGGGGCTCGCCATCGGTTCATTTTCCGCGGGTCATCGGGGTCGAAGCTGTCGGGGAGATTTATGAGCCATCGACGACGAGTGCGTTGCCGGTCGGACAAAAAGTGATCACGATGATGGGCGGTTTGGGTCGCGAGATAGACGGTAGTTATCAGGATTACGCGTTAGTTGACGATGACCACCTGTTTCCGGTTGACTTTGCTGGCGATTGGATCACGCTGGCACAGTATCCGGAGAATTTCTACACCGCCATCGGAGCGCTCAAGTCGTTGGCCTTAAAGGCTGGTCAATCCTTACTGGTACGCGGTGGCACGAGTGTCGTGGGCTTGGCCATTACGCAACTGGCGAAAGCCCTGGGTCTCACCGTAACGGCGACGACGCGGCGGCAAGAGATGTTAGCGGCGTTGAAACAACAGGGTGCCGATCATGCCGTCTTGGACACGGACAATCAGTTACAGACGGATGACACCTTTGATGGTGTGATTGACATGGTCGGGACGGTGACGTTGGCCGATTCAATCGCACACCTGAATCTGGGCGGCACCGTCTGTGTCATCGGTCTCTTAGCAGGGGAATGGGTGGCGAAGAACTTCGATCCATTCACGCTGGCTGGCAAATATCTGACCGTGTTCGACTCCACCAATGTTGATCAAAAATTGGTGGATGAGATGTTCCACCTGATCAAGCAGCACCACCTCACCGTACCGATTGCTCGGGTCTTCAAGCTCGACGATATTCAGGCGGCCCACGATTACGTGATGGCGAGCCGGGAGATGGGGCAAGTGATTATTGACAACGACTAAGCGGCAGGCCGCTGGTTAGCTTAGGCAGTAGAAAATGACACAACCAAGCCAATGGTCGTGCCATTTTCGTTTGTAGGGCTGTGGTTTAGGTGAACGTGGTGAGCGGCGTTATTGTTGTGGATGATGGCCTAACGATTTTAAAACAAGGGGATGGGGTTGGAACTAATCGTGGCCTAGATTTCGCGAACGGCAAGGCAGCCAGCACCATCAAACTGCAACGTCACCAACCACAATCGTGCTAAATCAGTTCATCGATCACGTCAAGCACCTTATAAGTCGCCACATCACCGAGGGCCAGGAGAAAGTCATTCAGGTCGCGCCGCGAATGAAACGCGCCTTCGATCAAGTATGGCATATCCCCAGAAACGCGGTAGTGGTGCCGGATGGCGTTACGATAAGTCTTAATCAACTGGCGGTATGCCGTACGCTGACTGGCGTTCTTGACGGCCGCACGGATGAAGATTTGTCGGTCGTAGCCGAGCTTTTCGGTATCGACCTCAATCGTATAATGCTTAATGACACCAGTGTCCTCCAACCGGTTGATCCGCGCGGTGACGGCTGGAGCGGTCAGGTGAACGCGTTGAGCGAGATGGTTGACCTTGATACGACAATTATGGGTGAGTTCCTTGAGAATTTGTAAGTCAGTTTGATCGAGCACGAGACAACACCTTACTTTATAAGTTTTTTAGGACGAAACGCTTTACTTTTAATCTTAACAGGTCCGTCAAAAAACGGTAGAGTATAACCTATTGCGATGGCGAAGTGCTGAGGCGTTTTTCTAGGTAATCTGACGAAGATTAGTATAATTAGACATTACAGGGTAACTGAGCAAGCAAGAATTGACGGTAACATCGATAGACATGGAGGTTGGCATGATACAGTTTAAAAATGTGAGCAAGCAGTATGACGGAAATTTGGCGTTGGATCGGCTGAATCTGACGATCCCCAGTCGGGACTTCTTTGTCTTGGTCGGGCCAAGTGGGAGTGGGAAGACCACCACGCTTAAAATGCTCAACCGGCTGATCGAACCAACCGACGGCAACATTTATTTTGACGATAAACGCATCATTGATTACGACTTGAAACAGTTACGGCTCCAAATGGGATACGTGCTTCAAAATATTGCGCTATTTCCTAATCTCAACATTCAAGAAAACATAGCTATTCAAGCCGAATCACTGGGTTGGCCGCGTAAGGAACGCATTGCGCGGGCACGGCAACTGTTGGCTCAAGTTGACCTTGATCCCGACCAGTACGCCACGCGGATGCCCAGCGAGCTTTCCGGTGGGGAACAGCAACGGGTGGGGATCATTCGGGCACTGGCGATTAAGCCTAAGGTGGTCCTGATGGATGAACCTTTCAGCGCGTTGGACCCCATCTCGCGTAAGCAGTTGCAAGACCTCGTGTTGCGGTTGCACCGGGAGTTGAAGATGACGTTCGTCTTCGTGACGCACGACATGCACGAGGCACTCCGGTTGGGTCAGCACATTGCCGTGATGCGATTGGGCCATATCCAGCAGATTGGGACGGGCGACGAGATCATGCAGCACCCGGCCAATGATTTCGTGCGCGGCTTTTTCCAGAATGAACACGCCCCGCAACCGGCGACGATTCAGCAATTATTAAATGAGGGTTATGGTCAGGCCACAACGACACCGGCCACGTTAGCCGCTACGGCACCGGTGAGTGAACTCGCGGCCGCGCTACAACAGGCACCAATGGTCGTGGTAGCCACGGACCACGGTGGCCGGTCGCTGGAGACGGCGGATCTCTTAGATTATTTAGCCACAAAGGAGGCGGACTAGCTTGCAAGCCATTTGGCATATTTTGACGACGCAGGGCGACGACATTGTCCGCGCCATTGGGCAGCATATTGGGTTGTCGCTGATCTCACTGCTGATTGCGGCGGTGATCGCGATTCCCCTAGCTATTATTTTGATGAATCATCAACGTTCCGCCAAGGTCATGCTCCAGATTACCAGTGTGCTTCAGACGATTCCCAGTCTGGCACTGTTGGGGATTCTGATTCCTATCGTGGGGATTGGGACGATTCCGTCGATCATCGCGTTGGTCATTTACGCGGTGATGCCGATCTTTCAGAACACGTATTCTGGCTTGACCACGATTGACCCGAACTTAGAAGAGGCGGCCACGGCCTTTGGACTGTCGCGGCGAATGAAACTATTTCGGATTGAGCTACCATTAGCGATGCCGATGATTATTTCTGGAATTCGGATTGCTACGGTCATGATTATTGGGACCGCCACGTTGGCCGCATTGATTGGGGCCGGTGGTTTGGGGACCTATATCCTGTTGGGAATTGAAACCAACAACAATGCTCTCCTGATTATCGGGGCGGTGCTGTCTGCCATCTTGGCGCTGGTCTTTGGTGCCGGGATCGACTGGTTGGGCAAGCTGTCCTTCAAGAAAGCTGGAATTGTGTTGGCGACATTGGTCGTCCTGATTGGGGGCTTTGCGGGGTATCGCAAGGTCGCCAATCCGCAAACGACTCTGACCGTTGCCGGAAAATTGGGTAGTGAGCCGGAAATCTTGATTAACATGTATAAAGATTTAATTCAGCACGACCACCCGAACATTAAGGTGACGACGAAGGCTAACTTTGGGGCCACATCCTTCCTGTTCAAGGCGTTGCAGTCGGGGTCGATCGACATTTACCCCGAATTCACCGGAACGGTGCTGGAGTCGCTGGTGACGGGAGAGAAGTCGGCCAGTCATGATCCGGCGAAGACTTATCAGGTCGCGAAGACGGCGTTGAAGACGCAACACCAGATGGCCTATTTGAAGCCGATGAAGTATCAAAACGGGTATGACTTGGCCGTGACCCAGCAGTTTGCCAAGAAGTACCACCTTAAAAATGTGTCGGACTTAGTCGCCGTTGAAGACAAGGTCCATGCAGGCTTTGATCCCGACTTCCACCAGTTGAAGGATGGCTATCCCGGACTGAGCAAGGCGTACGGCCTGAAGTTTGCGAGTGTGAAGACCATGGAGCCGTCCATTCGCTATAAGGCGATTGCCAATGGCAAGGTCAACTTGGTCGACGGCTACACCACGGATCCCGAGGTGCAGGAGTATCATTTGGTCGTCTTAAAGGATGACAAGCAGTTCTTCCCACCATATCAAGGCGCGCCCCTGATGACGGAGAAGTTGTTGACGCAACACCCGGAATTACGGGCGACATTGAACAAGTTAGCCGGTAAGGTCACGACGACGGACATGCAGAAGATGAATTACCGTGTCTCGGTCAAGCATGAGAAGGCAGTTGTGGTGGCGCGAGAATATTTGAAGAGTCACGGATTGTTAGATTAGGGCGAGGCTTTTGTGAAACTAACCTTGACAGGCCGATTCAGGAAGACTAAACTATCTTTAATTTCTAATCGATTTGTCATAAAAGGCTAGGAGAAGAGTAGTGGCGTCGGCGTTGTTCAGTGAGCCCGGTAAGTGAGAACGGGTCAATGGCTAACCATGAAGATGAGCTCCCAATAGCTATCAGGCGGTTCACGCTGCCTGGTCGGTAGGAACCGTTAACTTTCCGGGTATCAACAGGTACCGTTGAGGCAAGTTCTGTGAGGAGCTTGTAAACTAGGGTGGTAAAACGACGCGTTCGTCCCTTGAACTAAGCAATTAGTTCAGGGACGGGCGCTTTTTTTATGGCCGATGACGAATCACTAAAATCTAGGAGGAATTTAACCATGACAACAACGACTTTGAAAGCTTATCCTTACCGTTATGATGTTGTAGGCAGTCTCTTACGGCCGGCTGATTTAAAAGCGGCCCGGGCAAAATTTGCGGCGGGTGAAATTTCCGCGGATGACTTGAAGACAGTGCAACGGGCCGAGACCAAGCGTGTGGTTCAAGAACAAGTTGATTTGGGATTGAAGGCCGTGACCGACGGCGAGTTTAACCGCAGCTGGTGGCATCTGGACTTTCTGTGGGGCCTGAACGGCGTGGGGCACTATGACTACAAGCAAAGTTATAAGTTCCATGGGAGCAAGACCCGGACCGATAACGCCGATTTGGTCGGTAAGATTGCCTTTAACCCAGACCATCCGTTCTTCGAAAGCTTCCAGTATCTTCAGAGTCTGGTGCCAGATGGTGTGGTTGTGAAGCAAACGATTCCATCACCGACCATGTTGTTCCGGGACAACCGGAGTGATAACTGGCCCCAATTCTATGAGACCTGGGACGCGTACTTAGATGATTTAGCCAAGGCTTACCATGAAACGATCGAACATTTCTACGATCTGGGTTGCCGGTACTTACAGTTGGACGATACGACGTGGGCATTCTTAATCAGTAAGCTGAATGAAACGGCTGCTGACGCCACCGCCCACCAAAAGTATGTGGGCTTGGCCGAAGATGCCGTTCGGGTCATCAATCAGTTATTAGCGGGGTTACCAGCGGACTTGACGGTCACGACCCATATTTGTCGGGGAAACTTTAAGTCGACCTACCTCTTCTCCGGCGGCTACGACGACGTTGCCGACTACCTGGGACAACTGCACTATGACGGCTTATTCTTGGAATACGACAGCGATCGGGCCGGTTCGTTTGCACCGCTGAAGAAGATTTGGAACGGCGATACCGGTAAGCGGCTGGTCCTTGGACTGGTGACGTCTAAGTTCCCTGAATTGGAAGATGAAGCCGACGTGAAGGCCCGGATTGCCGAGGCAGCTAAACAAGTTCCGCTGGCTAATCTGGCCTTGTCCACGCAGTGTGGCTTTGCGTCTACCGAAGAAGGCAATCAATTGACCGAGGACCAGCAGTGGGCCAAGCTCAAGCTGGTTAAACACATCGCCGACAGCGTTTGGGGTTAAACGGAACTGGTAGTTGACGCGGTGCCGGTGTGCGTGCTGGCCGCCTTACCGTTCGCGAACTCTAGGCTACGAAGTCGACTGATAGGTCAAATAGCGTTCGTGTTTGACCCAAAGGATGTTGCCTTACGCTACTTTTTCAGTTGGCCGCAAGCGGTAGGTTGTTTCAACCCCAATTGGTTAAATAAGGCGGTTCATTAGCGATAGTTTGCTGGTGAACCGCCTTTTGACGTGGGGCGACTGGGAAGTTTACACGAATTTTACCGAAAATCCAGCCGTTCTTTACAATCGTCGGGTAGACTGGAAAGTAACCTAGGGATAGTGGGTGAAGGACGACAATAAGGAGTGAGCTGTAACGATGACAACCACCGTATTTGGTCACCGGGGTTACCCGGCACGATTTCCGGAAAATTCGTTAGCCGGATTCCGGTATGCATTGGATCATGGCATTGAAGGCTTGGAGTTTGACGTTCATCTGACGGCGGATCAGGTCCCCGTTATCATGCACGATGAACGGATTGATCGTACCACCGATGGTAGCGGCTGCATCGACAGCTACACTTTCGACCAGCTACGTCATTTTCACTTAACCAACGGCGAGCCAGTTCCCTCGCTGGCAGAATTTTTAAAATTGGTAACGGATCGGGATGTGCAATTAAATCTGGAATTGAAGACGGATAAGATTCAGTACCCGGGAATTGAGGCCATTGTCATGCGGATGGTGCACGCCACCTCGTTGCGCCGACCGGTTATCTTCTCGTCCTTTCACTTACCCACTCTTAAGACGTGTCAGCAGATTGCGCCTAATGAAAGTTACTGCTGGCTGACTGATAAGCCGGTGGCGCAACCCGCAACCCTGGTGGCTAAAGAGCACTTGAGTGGCCTACATTTGAGTCACTTTCAGTCCGGCTTGCCGGTAGCGGAGCGTATCTGGACCGTGGATAATCCCACGGTGGCCGCTGATCTCATGCGCCAGCAGGTGGCCGGAATCTTTACCGATGATTTTGTGACGATGATGCAGGTTAAACAGCGAATGGCGAATTGAGTTCTCCAATAGTGGTCTTCGTAGTTGAGGCCGCGGGAGATGCGGTGGATAGCTCAAAAAACGACCACCTTTCCCCAACTGAGGAAGGGTGGTCGTTGTCAGAAAGGTTAGGCATTAAGTAAGTGACTGAATTCAGCCCCCATTTGTTGGGCATTGAACACGTAGGGTGCCAGTGCCTGATCGGTTTCAATGAAGTGGCCTTGGTCATTTAAGTCCGCACTACGCAAAGTAATCTGGAGATTATTGGTCAGCAACCGCATCTTTAAGCCGCGGACCACGAGATTCATGCCCTGCGCCGCTTGAAAGCCACCGTGCCCGCCGTAGGATACCAGACTGACTGGCTTGTGCGCCCATTCCTGATAGAGGTAGTCCAGCGCATTTTTAAGCGGTGCTGGGTAGCCCCAGTTGTACTGGGGGAAGAGCAAGACGAAACCGTCGTAACCCTGAATCAGCTGACTCCACTGTTGGGTATGCGCTTCGTGATAGATGCCGGAAGAGGGTTGTGCCACCTCATCAAGTAACGGTAGATTAATGGCGGCGAGGTCGATAAGGTCGATACTGAGATCGGGTTGCGCTAAGTTTCGTTGTAGCCAAGCGGCAATCTCCGGGCTGATTCGGGAAGGCCGGGTGGAGCCGAGAATGAGACCAATTTTATGGGTCATGTGTGAAAACTCCTTTGAGTGAAATTTATCCGTGCATTGTGCACACATCTTAGCATGATTCTGCTATAATAACAAGTATGGATAATGAAATCTTCGAAGCCCTATTTGAAATCGTGACCTTTTTCAATCAACCGCAACAGGACCGTCATTTACTTCAGCAAGCCGATGTGCCGTTGGAGCCGGCCGCACTTCCAATCGTCGTGCGTGTGGGGCGGCAGCCGGGTATCAGTATTGGTCAACTAGCCGATCAGATTGGTCGTAACCATTCTTCAATCAGTCGGCAGGTTGATAAGCTGATGACCGCCGGCTGGCTACAGGAGACGGAACGCGGCGATCAGCGTGTTCGGCAGGTAGAACTAACGCCGCAAGGACAGCGCGGTCTCATGCAGATTAAGGTTGCCCGCGAGACGGCCTTTCGCGAAAAGTTAACGGATTATTCGAACAATGATCGTGCCGAACTTGCCCGAGTACTCCAACAGCTAGCCGACACACTGACGGGAGACAAGGAGACGTATCACGAATAGGCATTTAGTCAAAAAGTCCGTAGCCAACGCTACGGACTTTTTGGGGTCAACGACTGTGGTGCCGACTAGCTGGTGAGCTAAGTAGTGGTGGCAGTTGATTATTTTTGCTAAAGTTAAGTTGAGAAAACAAACCTAGCCAATTTTATGGAGGGCGTATAATGAAAAAACTGGGTATCTTGTTAATCAGTCTGATAGCCTTGGCCGGTTGTAGTGCCGGTCAGGGGACCAAGGACAAGCAGGCACATTCGGAGCAGACGAGTTCTAGTCAAACCAGTCGCGCGGCATCGCCTAAGACGATCAAGGTTTCGGTCAACACGGCGATTAAGCAACTTCATCAGCAGTTTGGACAAGACGTTGCGCTAAGTGAATTGACTCTGGAACGAGAAAATGGGCAGTATCGCTATGAGGTCTCGGGCTTGGACAACAATCGTGAATATGAGATCGCCATCGACGCCCGGTCTGGCAAGGTGTTACATCATGAGCAAGAAAAGCTGGATCAAGACGAAGCCAACGGTGTTGCTCGTAACCGTGATGCCATTACCGTAAATCGACTGAAGGCTTTGACTGATATTTCTCAGGCTGCGGAGAAGCGAGCAGGTGGCGGCACTGCCGTTGAATGGTCGCTGGAACACGAGAATGATCAGGTTCAGTGGGAAGTTAAGGTCCACCAGGGCCAGCAAACCAGTGAAGTGTACGTCAATGCCTACACCGCCAAAGTGGTGACGTCCCAACAAGATGACGATGATGATTAGTCTAAAGTGGCTTGAGTAAGGGTGTTCCCGTATTTAGCCAGTTTATTTGTGAAAAAACGAAAAAAAATTAGCCGCATTGAATCGAACTGGGATTTAGTCTGATTCAATGGGGCTAATATTTGATTTAGACAATGAATTCTTAAGGCATTTTCCGGGTACCTTAACAATTATTACCAAAAAAGCTTTAGTTTGTCGTCTGGTTGTTAAGCAATTGTTTTACGACACCTTTATAATAACAAAGAAATCAAGGGTTTTGGGCGATTCTTTTGATTTGTAATATTACAAATTCATGGAACCGCAATTTTACTGAAATCTGTTTGAAATCCCGAACGTTTGAGAAGGCAAATTCAGCCGCAAATTAGCGGAGAAAGCGTATACTTATCATAATTACTGAATAAATTGGAGGGTCATATATGTCAGTTTTAACGGATACGTTTAGTTTGGCTAATGGCACGCAGATTCCACAAGTTGGGTTTGGCACATGGCAAATTCCTGGTGGCGATACGGCTTATCAGGCGGTCGCTGACGCGTTGAAGGCTGGTTACCGGCACATTGATACGGCAAAGGCTTATGCCAACGAATCCAGTGTAGGTAAGGCCATTCGCGATTCGGGGATTCCCCGTGAAGAGATTTTTGTGACCACGAAGCTGCCCGCAGAGATCAAGACTTATCAAGGGGCTCTGGATGCCTTTGACACGACGATGAAGAACTTAGACATTGGGTACGTCGACCTCTATCTGGTACACGCACCGTGGCCATGGTCCGAGATTGGTAAGGATTGTGACGCCGGTAACTTGGATGTTTGGCGGGCGATGGAAAAGATTTATGCCAGCGGTAAGGCGAAGGCAATCGGGGTTTCCAATTTTGACACGCATGACCTGCAGAACGTGTTGAACCACGCCAAGGTCGCGCCCATGGTTGATCAGATTCAGTACTACGTGGGTTACACGGAACCTAAAATTACCAAGTTTGCGCAGGACCACGACATGCTGGTCGAAGCCTACTCGCCATTGGCAACCGGGGATATGTTGGAAAACGCTGACGTTAAAGAGATGGCCAATAAGTATCACGTTTCGCCAGCCCAGTTGGCATTGCGTTTCGTGTTAGAGAACGGCGTCTTGCCCCTGCCTAAGGCGACGAGTCCGGCTCACATTACGGCGAACACACAACTTGATTTCTCCATCTCAGGAGCAGATATGGTGAAATTAAATGCATTAAGCGATACGGCCAAGAATCACGAACATAACGGGACGCAAGGCTAAATTAGTCAAGTAGTGTCTTTGTAAGTTAAAAAACCGATTTTAAGCGACGAGATTAGGACTTTTGTTCTGATCTCGTCTTTTTTGTGGGTCAATCGTACAGACGGCAATTAGTTGAGTACCTAACTAAATGTTGCGTCAGTCTAGTTTTATTGAACAATAAATATATCGTTCAGTTTTTACGGTTTACCTATTGAAAATAAGGCTGTTTATTATCATAAATATATTTATATCCGGCTTATTTTTCAGAAAAAGATTGTAAAAGTTCGGTTCTCTGCTAGAATTGGAGATGGTCAAAAGAGAGACTACTACATAACTGAGGAGTGAGCTAGATGCACCTGAGCAAGAAGGTAAAATGGCTTTTAGTTTTCACGGCATTGTTGGTTCTACCGGCGACGTTGGCCGCCTGTGGGAAGACCACCGCGTCCACGTCGGGATCGAAGGGGTACGCCCCGAAGAAGTTGACGGTGGAGTTCGTGCCATCGTCTAATGCCGGAACCATTGAGGCGAAGGCTAAGCCGCTGGAAGGCTTGTTGAAGAAGCAACTGGGGATTCCAGTGACGGTCAGTGTATCGACCGATTACAACACAATCGTGGAGGCCATGGGGTCCAAGAAGGTTGATGTGGGCTTCCTGCCACCTGACGCCTACGTCTTAGCACACAAGCAGTATCACGATAAGGTCTTGCTGCAAGCGCAACGCTTTGGCGTTAGTGAGCCTGGCGACAAGCCAACCGCTCAGTTAGTGGACTACTATCGTTCACAGATTTTGGTGCGCAAGGACAGCGGCATTAAGTCGATTAAGGACTTGAAAGGCAAGAAGATTGCCGTTCAGGATACCACGTCGACGGCTGGCTGGATTTATCCGGCAGTTGAAATGCTGGATAAGGGCGTCAACATCAACAAATCGGGGATTCAAACGGTCACGGTTAAGGGACATGATCAGGGGGTTCTGTCCGTCTACAACAAGAACACGGATGCGGCCTTTGTCTTCCAGGGCGCCCGGAACTTGGTGAAGAAGGACGAGAAGGACATCATGAGTAAGGTGGTGCCGATCTACACCACAGGAAAGATTCCTAACGATACCATTACGGTTCGTGGTGATATGACGGGTAAGTGGCAAAAGAAGATTGCGACGGCCTTTAAACAAATCGCCAAGACGAAGAAGGGGCACGCCATCATTTCCAGCGTTTACTCGCATGAAGGTTACACCGACTCTAAGGATAGTAATTTCAACATTATTCGGCAGTACGACAAGAAGGCTAAGGCCCTCGATAAGTAAAACTGAATGGACGTCACGAGAGGAGTAACAGAGGGATGCATTGAGAACAATGCCTTTGCTGCTCCTTTTTCAATAGGGGGAACCAACTAATGGAAGCAACACCGATGATTTCATTCAAGCATGTCAATAAAATTTATGATAATGGCACAGTGGGGTTAAAGGATATTAACTTCGATATTCCCCAAGGCGAATTCTTAGTGGTGGTAGGGCTCTCTGGTGCCGGGAAGAGTACGTTACTGCGGACGATTAACCGGATGCACGAGATTACCTCCGGCGAGATTCGGATCGAAGATGAACCGATTAATCAATATAAGGGACGTTCACTGCGCTTGCTTCGCCGTAAGATTGGGATGATCTTTCAAAATTTCAATCTGGTTAAGCGGTCGAGTGTCGCGAAGAATGTGCTTTCTGGCCGGGTGAGCTATTACCCAACCTGGAAGAGTATTTTGGGCCTCTTTAGTGCGGCCGATCAGCAGAAGGCCGTGCAGTCACTTCAACGGGTGAGTCTGGCTGAGAAGCTTTACGCGCGAGCCGATGAACTCTCTGGTGGCCAGCAACAACGTGTGGCGATTGCCCGGACGCTCATGCAGGACCCCAAGATTATCTTGGCTGATGAACCGATTGCCTCGCTCGATCCGCTGACGACCAAGACGGTCATGGATATCTTGAAACGGCTGAATCAAGAAGACGGTATCACCGTTATCGTGAATCTCCATTCCGTGGCTCTTGCCCGCGAATACGCGGACCGTATCGTGGGACTACGGGCCGGTGAAGTTGTGTATGACCAGCCGATTGCTCGCGTCACGGAAGCAGACCTGAATCGGGTCTATCAGGCAGGTTAGGGGGAGAGCAAATGACTACGCAAGTTCCACGACGTCCTTGGGTACAGCGCTGGCACGTGAAGCCAATCGGCTGGACCGTGCTCCTCATCATTTCACTCATCGCCTCGTCGCAAATGACGGGGGTCGATGCGGCCATGTTCTTCAATAATTTAGGCCAGTTTACCGATTTATTAGTTCGGATGTCCCGACCGGCCTGGGATTACCTGCCGGTGATTTTACAACCGTTGTATGAGACCGTTCAGATGGCGATTCTAGGAACCACGATTGGGGCGGCCTTCGCCGTGCCGTTTGCAGTCCTGGCCGCCAGCAACTTGGTTCACAATCGTTGGCTTCGTGGTTTCATTCGGTTGGTTTTGGATTTGGTGCGAACGCTACCAGATTTATTGTTGGCCGCAATCTTCGTGGCTATCTTCGGAATCGGTTCGACCGCGGGGGTGGTGACGCTAGCTATCTTTTCGTTTGGAATGGTGTCCAAGCTCTTCTATGAAGTGATTGAGACGATTGACATGGGACCTCTGGAAGCTCTGATCTCGGTCGGCGCTAATCCACTAACGATTATCTGGTATGCAGTCTTACCTCAAATTCTCAACCAATTTGTGAGCTATTTTTTATATACGTTAGAGATTAACGTACGGGCTTCCACAGTTTTGGGGTACTTGGGCGCCGGGGGAATCGGGGTCTTTCTCCAACGCTCGTTGAATGAATTCAATTATAGTCAAACGGCCGTCATCATCTTGGCTACCCTAATCGTGGTGCTGGTGATTGACGGTGTCAGCAATCATTTAAGGAGGGTCTTACTCTAGCATGCAAACGACAATTTCAAAAAAGCCGCTAACGCTGACGTTATGGCATCGGTGGCGGTGGTTACTGTGGCTAGTGGTTGTGGCGGTCGTTTATCTATGGGCGGTGACGGGCCTTCATTTTACGGGGTTACAGGAGTCGGCGGCGGCCGTGTCGCAGTCAATCGTCCACGGGTTAGTTCAGCCGGACTGGGCGTACGTGTACAATGGGAGCGGCGAAGACCTAGTTTCTTTAATTCTGCAAACGTTGGCCATCGCCTTTCTGGGAACGTTTATCTCGGCGTTAATCAGTGTGCCCTTTGCCTTTTGGGCGGCCCGTGGTAATCATGAATGGTTGCACGTTCGCTCTGGGAGTGGCAAGGTCGTCTTGACGCTGATCCGAACATTTCCCGAAATTGTGTTGGCAATTATGTTCATCAAAGCCGTGGGCCCGGGTTCCTACGCTGGCGTTCTGGCCGTCAGCATTCATTCGATTGGGATGCTTGGAAAGCTCTTCAGCGAGGCCATTGAGAATATGGACAGAGGAGCCGACGAGGCCATCACGAGTGCCGGTGGCAATGGCGCACAAGTCTTTATGTTGGCGACGTTGCCGACAATCATGCCGGAATTTATTTCCTATACACTCTACCGATTCGAGATCGCTGTGCGGTCGGCTTCAATCTTGGGGATGGTGGGTGCCGGTGGGATCGGGACACCCATGATCTTCGCGATTCAGACGCGCAATTGGCCCCGGGTGGGCATCATTCTCCTGGGGATCGTCCTGATGGTTCTGCTGATTGACTCACTCTCGGAACAGTTGCGAAAGAGGTTAATTTAATGGTAAAAATTCGGATTCTCTCAACCAGTGACGTTCACGGCTACGTCTATCCGACCAAGTACTTAAGCGTCACGGATCGGCAGCCACTGGGGCTGCTAAAGGTGGCGACCATCATCGACAGCTTTCGACAAAACGCCTTGCCGGATGAGATTGTTCTAGTCATTGAGAATGGTGACTGGATTCAGGGCTCGCCCTTTGCCACTTACTTGGCCAAGCACCCCGAGGTTCCGAGTGAACAGTTGACGCAGCTGACCACGACCCTGCATTACGATGCCGGAGTCCTGGGCAATCACGAGTTTAATTACGGCTTGGACTATCTACGCACGGCCGAAAGCGACCGTGACTACCCGTTGTTGGGCGCGAACATCACTGGTGGTGAGACGCAACATATTGTGGATGCACCGTACACCATCGTAACGCGTCAGGGCGTGAAGATTGCTATTCTGGGGCTGACCACCGCTTACGTCCCCACTTGGGAGACGGCGGATCACGTGGCTGGGCTTGAATTCGAATCCGTCGTTACGGCAGCTAAACGCTGGGTACCCCGCTTGCGGCAACAGGCCGATGTCGTGGTGGTGGCCTATCACGGTGGCTTCGAAGCCGATCCCACCACGGGAGAACCCACGGAACGCGCCACCAGTGAGAACGAGGGCTACCGATTACTGGCGGAGGTGCCGGGGATTGACGCGTTGATTACGGGTCACCAACACCGCCAATTAGCCGATATTTATTGCGGTGTGCCCACGACGCAACCTGGTGAAAAGGGCGAGGCTGTGGGGCTGATCGACCTGACGCTGGATAAAGCCAAGCGGATTGTTGAACACGATGCCCGCCTATTGACTACGGCGGCCGCCCCGCCGGCCGAATGGCTTGCCGCGTTGACCAAAGAAACGGAATCCCACGTCCAACGGTGGTTGGATCAGCCGATTGGTCAGTTGGCCGGAGCCAGTCTTACGGTCACGGACCCGCTGGCGGCACGGTTACACGGCCATCCGTACTTACAGCTGGTCAATGCCGTCGAAATGGCCGCCGGGCAAACGGACATTGCGGCCGCGAGTCTCTTCAACGATGACGTCCGGGGGCTGGGGTCCCAGCCGACGATTCGGCAATTGTTGAACAGTTATAGCTACCCGAACACGTTAGTCGTTGAGACGCTCACCGGTCAAAATATCCGCTTGGCCCTGGAGCGGTGTGCCAGCTTTTTCGAGTTGGCGACCGATGGTACGGTGCACGTCAGCCCCGCGTTTACCACGCCCAAGCTACAGCTTTATAATTATGATATTTATAGTGGCCTCGACTATACCTTTGACCTCCGGCAACCGGTCGGTCAGCGGGTGGTCCGGTTAGATTACCATGGACAGGCGGTTCAACCGAACCAGGAGTTAGCTGTTGCGGTGAACCAGTACCGTGGCAATGGGGGCGGCGACTACCCAATGTTTAGCCCGGCGAAGATTATTCGGGAAGTAAACGTCGATCTACCGGAACTGATTATGAATTATTTTGTGGAACATCCCGTCGTCACGGGCGTGCAACCCACGAATTTTAAGGTGCAATTTTAGATTGAATAGAGTAGCCGGTGAAGTCGTCGCTTGGACGCCAGACTTCGCCGGTTATTTGGCGTGGGTGCTGAAGTGACTAACACCTCGGGTGGTTGTGACCCCTAAAGTATAATCCTATATATTAAATTTACATTGCAATCAATTGAAAGAGATGCAATTTTCATGAAAACTTGTTAGAATGAATTAACCAAAAATATAGACTTGGAGGTGGACGCCTTGCACGACCGGAAAGTAGCATTGCCAATTCCTGACCGTTAAAATTTTTCATGTTTAGAAAGGATGAATTTATTTATATGGCACAAGACCCAGAAGCAACGATAACCTCAACTGAAATCGCAGAGAATACCGACCCTGGACCCAGCCAGCAGCCGCCCATATGGCAGCGAACGACTGAGTCCTTACTTGTAGATTATGGCACGGATAAGGATGATGGCCTGAGTACCGGCGAGGCGCAACAACGCCTGCGGACCAATGGACCTAACGAACTGACGGCGAAGAAGCAATCCAACTGGGTGCGCTTCTTGAAGCAGTTCAACAACAGTATCATCTATATCCTGGCGGGCGCCGCCTTGCTCACGTTTTTTATGCACCATTACTCCGATTCAATCGTTATCGGATTGGTGATCATCGCGAACGCCTTTATCGGTTACTTTCAGGAAAAATCCGCGGATAACGCTTTAGATCGGATCAAGGCCCTCTTAGTTAACGAGGCCGTGGTCATTCGTGATGGGCAGAAGATTACCTTACCGGCTCGCGAGCTGGTGGCCGGTGACATTGTCCAGCTGGAGGCGGGGGATACCGTTCCCGCCGATCTGCGACTGATCGATGCGGATAACTTAAAGATTCAGGAGTCCGCCTTGACCGGTGAAACCGACTCCGTGTTGAAGGGGGAAGATCCCCTAATGGCCGCCAATTTACCGTTAGCCGAACGGGCCAATCTGGCCTTCGCTTCGACGGCGGTGACGAATGGTTCCGGTCGGGGGATTGTGACGGTTACCGGTGCGGATACTGAGATTGGGCATATTCAGCAAAACGTGGCCGAAGTCAAACAACAACGGACACCGCTGATGAAGAACCTGAACAGCTTGGGATTAGGTCTATCCATTGCAATCTTGGTCGTGGCCGCGTTACTTTTCATTCTGGGAATGATTACCCACGTTTACAGTCTACCAACGCTGTTGATTGCCGTGATTACCATGGTCGTGGGGTCCATGCCGGAAGGGTTGCCCGCTAGTACCTCGGTCGTTTTGGCCATGGGAACCCAGGCGATGACCAAGCAAAACGTCATTGTGAAGACGTTACCGGCCGTGGAAACCTTAGGGGCCGTGGACATTGTCAATACCGACAAGACCGGGACGCTGACGAAAAATGAAATGACCGTGACGGATATTCTGACAGCCGCGGATACCTACACCGTTTCTGGGGTAGGGTATGATGCGACCGGACAGATTGAAAATGATGAGGGGCAAACCGTTCCGTGGCAACATGACCACGACCTCGAATGGCTGGTTCAAATTGCCGGGCAAACTTCCGATGCCGAGTTCCATGAAGAAGACGGCCAGTGGGTCTTGACCGGTGAACCAACCGATGGGGCGCTAACGGCGTTGTACCATAAATTGGTGGGGGCCGATCCGGACCCACAAGAGATTGACTCCCTACCTTTCGATTCAGCCATCCGGTACTCCGCGCGACTCGTGGATCACGCCGACCAACGTCTCTTGTTGGTGAAGGGGGCTCCACAGACGCTGATGCGGTTAATGGCCGAACAAGGTCAGCCGGTGGACCAAGCGGCTTGGCAGGAACGGCTTTCCCAGTTGACCCAGCAAGGTAAGCGGGTCGTGGCCCTAGGGTATCAACCCGTGGCTGCGGATATTGACGACGTGGCAGACGTGGTGATCGGCCAGGACTTCCATTTGGCCGGCATGGCCGGAATCATTGACCCACCACGTCCCGGCGTTGCCGACGCGGTGAAGCAGTTACGGTACGCCGGTATCAAGGTTAAGATGATTACGGGGGATGACCCCGAAACGGCGGCCGCAATTGCCCAGCAACTGAATCTCTCAGAGAAGGCCCGCGCCATTACCGGACCAGAGTTAGCTGAGCTGAGCGACGATGAACTGGCCGCCAAGATTGACCAGTACACGGTGTTTGCCCGGACAACTCCCGCGGATAAGCTGCGGATTGTGAAGGCCCAGCAACAACGTGGTCACGTGGTCTCGATGACCGGGGATGGCGTGAACGACGCGCCCGCTCTGAAACAGGCCGATATTGGGGTTGCCATGGGGATTCGGGGAACCGACGTTGCCAAGGACTCCGCCGATATGGTCTTGGCCGACGATGATTTCACGTCGATTCTGCGGGCCGTACGTGAAGGCCGGCACGTCTTCGATAACATCCGGAAGACCATTCGTTTCCTACTTCCTACGAGTTTTGCGGAAGGGTTAATCGTGGTCCTTAGTATCTTGATGGATCAACCGTTGCCGTTGTTTCCAACCCAATTGTTGTGGATCAATATGGTTTCCGCACTGACCATTCAGTTCGCGTTCATCTTTGAACCGGCCGAGAGTGGCATTATGAAACGGGGACCTCGGGATGTGACGCGTGGGATTCTGTCCAAGCTGGACGTCTTTGAAGTCACCTACGTGTCGCTTCTGATTTCCGGGTTGGGGATGTTTGCCTATGACGTTCTGACGAACCAGGGCCTGAACGCCGTTATCGGGAGTACCATGACCTTAAACGTGATTATCTTCGGGAAGGTCTTCTACCTCTTTAACCTGCAAAATGACCATCCGGTGCTGTCGAAATACTTCTTCAGAAACAAGATGAGTTTTGTAATTGTCGCGATTCTACTGGTCTTACAAGCCGGAATTATTTACTGGCCAGCCATGCAGAGCGTGTTCCACACGACCTCGGTTAACTTCTACTACGGTTGGTGGATTCCAATCGTCGCTGGTTTTGTCGTCCTCGTGGTGACCGAGATTGCCAAGGCTATTCGCCATCGCATCGACCATCAGACCGTCTCACGAGAACAGCGAAACTTCTAAAATTCAATTACTTGCGTGTGACTGCTGCTGACAGAACGACGCAGAACAGAACCCTCGAAGACCAGGCAATACTGGTCTTTGAGGGTTCTTTTAGTGTGTTTTGGGAAACACTATCATTAATGTTCTTATTACGAATTATTTACACTAAGCATTTCCGTTGACCCCGTGGATATAAAACCGCTATAATCACAGCTAGGAGTCACAGAGAATTGGGGGAAATGGGGAATGAGGCACTGGTTCGTTGGGCTGATAATCGGTCTCGCCATACTGATGATGAGCGGATCTGCGCGGGCGGCAGAGACTCGGGGTAATGCAGATCTAGTGCATGCTCAGGCTACGGCACCCGCGGGCGTACCGCTGGATGGATTGTTTACCATGAGCGGGGTAGATAACTATACGAAAATAATCGATGCGCAATCAATTCCCAGGTCAATTGCCCAGATTACGCGAAATAGCACCGCAAGCTGGGATATTCAGGCTGGTGCCGTTTGGTCGAAGATCGGGATGACCCGGATGGATAACCGCTTAGACCTCAGCCAGGATGGCGATCTGTCGTTGTGGTTGTATTTTGGTAACAGGCATGCGGCCGCTGCGGAGGGAATGGCCTTTGTCCTGCAGAATCAGGGCACTGGATACGACGATGTGGCTGGTGCTGGCGAATCTTTGGGCGTCTGGGGGAATGACCGAAATGCTTCGTCAACTAGCCCGATTACCTTTCAAGCGTTAGCGAAGAGCTGGGCATTGGAATTCGATACGCGGACCAACGTGTCTAAAACAAATGGTGCGGGGCAGGCATTTGATCTTGATGCGCCAGTCAAGGACGGGATGCACATTGCGAGTGGCTATCCCGCGCTATCGACGACCTATCGCCAGGAGGCGGGGTATCACACGTTGAAGCATACAATGCCCAAAATGGTTGAAGACTTTGCGGATGGCCAGTGGCATCACCTGAGTCTTCACTGGGACGCCCAAGCGAAGGCGATGACGTACGCCTACAATGATCGTGACCCGCAAACGAATAAGTTACGGTCGGGGATGGACATTGTTCGTGATACGCTACCCGTGAACTTGGCCAATCTGGGTATTGATAAGAACAGTGCGGACGCGAAGGTCTACTGGGGATTTACCGGATCGACAAGTAACGACAGATCCAACGCCAGTGAAAACGGCTTGGTAGTCGTGGATAGCGCCGACACCTTGGGGAAACTGGACGCGAGTGCGCAACTGTATAAATCGGCGACAGGTCAGAAGATTGCCGCGAATAGTCAGCTTGCCGCTGGCGAAAAGGTTACGTATCGCTACGTGTTTGATTATGATGCCGCGCAGAGCCGGATGGACATCCAGCCGCTCACCATGCAGTTGGCGCTACCCCAGCAATTGCAATGGCTGAGTGGGGGAGTCAGCTACAATGATGAAGAAATTAGCGAACCCTTTGACACCAAGGAATTAGCCGGTACGGTGATTGTTAAGCCGTGGAAAAGGACGCTGGATAAAACGATCAAGCGCGTGACGGTCACCCTCAATGGTGTCGTGCCACCGGTCACCCAACGGACTCAGGTGCCCGAGGTTCAGAGTCGGTTCTACGGTCCCAACGTTCAGAAGCAATTGACCCTTCCCAGCTACTTTATTCGTAGCGATCTCGCGCTAAAGTTGACGAATCTAGGAAAAGAAACGCAACAGCTCGGCCACAATGAAGCGGCAACGATTACCGGTCGGTTGACGAATGGCGAAAAGCCTTTCTCGGCCGCTGACTTACGGCAGTACTACCTAGTCGTTAAAGTGGGGCAACGCGTGCTACCCACTGTAGACTTGACCGCCAGTCAACGCCCCAACGAGCCGGTGGGGACCTTTCGGCTGAAGGTGGCGGCGAAGGACTTGGCCGTTGGCGACAACTCACTAACGGTAGTCGCCGTGGCCAAAGCCGATACTCGAGTGACCTCGAATCCGCTGAAACTTGACGTGACACGCGCTCCTGGGACGTTACAGTTTACCGATTTGCCACACGATGCTTCATTTAAGGCGACGACCCTGACCGGGCAAACGCTACGGGTTAGGCGCGATGAGGGATGGCAATTAGGTGTACTCGATGAACGAGGGACCGGAAGCCGTTGGCGGCTCAATGTGGCGCTCGCGACGCCCTTTGTCGAGGATGTCACCGGGACACCGCTACGAGGGAAGCTCCTCTTTTCGACGGGAAATACGCAACAAGAGATTGGAACCACTGAAGTTTCTGTGGTGGCCGATCATCAGACGCAAAATGACGCCGAGCGGACGAACGTGGCCGGTGATTGGACGTCCACCTCTGGCCCCACGTTGGAGGTCGCGGGGGACGCGCTACAGGGAAGTTATACTGGGAAATTAATATGGCGGTTGATCGATGCCCCATAACCCGTTGTTTGCCGGTCTTAAAGGGATGATGACTAGGGCTGAGGAGACATAATGGGAGGCTCGGAACGTGGATTTCAACGCGTTGGAACGCCGCCCTGTATGAGTTCCAACCGGAGTGGCGTGTCGGTCGCGGCCCCACTTCGGCTACATAGAAATTGCCGAGAGTCTTTAGTCGTCATTAGCAGGAAAAGTGCGTATAATAGCGAGTAATTTATCGGACGATAAAAATGGTGGTCTGGTAAAATTGCTGGCGATGATAATTATTTTTATAAAAGCCTAGCCCTTAGCACCCGATAATCCTATACTGGTAAGCAAAGGAGGCGGAACACTGTGAAGAAAAGTTCCGATTGTACCGAGATTTTAGTGGGTAAGGCCGCCAGTATGGACGGTTCCACGATTGTTGCGCGTAACGAGGATGGGTATGGGCCCATTAACCCCATTAAGTTCGTGGTGCATCCCGCCACGGATCAGAAGCAGGCAACCTTTACGTCGGCTGTGACTGGCGTTGAGGTCCCGTTACCCGACCACGCTTACCGCTACACGGGCACGCCGCAAGCCGATCAAAGCGACGGCCAATACGAAGAAGCTGGGATCAATGAATTCAACGTGGGAATGAGTGCCACCGAGACGACGGCGACCAACGCCCGTGTGTTGGGTTACGATCCCCTCGTGAACGATGGTATTAATGAAGAGGCCATGATTACGCTGGTCCTGCCGTACATCAAATCAGCCAAGGAAGGGGCCCAACGACTGGGTGCTCTGCTGGAAAAATACGGCACTGGCGAAAGCAACAGTATCGCCTTTAACGACCAGAATGAAATCTGGTACTTGGAAACGGCCGGTGGTCACCACTGGGCCGCCATGCGGTTACCAGAGGACAGCTACGCCATCGCACCCAACCAGACATTGATGCAAGAGGTCGATGTCAATGACGACGCCAACTTCCTCGTGGCGACCGACCTCGTGGATTTCGTGGATCAATACCACTTGAATCCAACGCCGGGACACTTTAACTTCCGGGACATCTTCGGTACGCACGGTGAAGACGATGCGTACTACAACACGCCGCGGACGTGGTACGGTCAGAAATTATTTAATCCAGAAATTACCGACCAACAGCCAACGGATCAGGACATGCCGTTCACCCGGCAACCCAGCAAGAAGATTGCGATTGAAGACGTCGAATTCTTCTTGTCCTCCCACTACAATGGGACGCCGTACGATCCGTTCGGCACGTTTGCTTCCGGTTCTGCTGATGATCAGAAGAAGTACCGGCCAATCGCCATGGATCGGAACCAGTGTTCTTCCATCTTGCAGATTAGAAATGACGTTCCGGCCGATCATGCGGCGATTCAATGGATTGCCATGGGCTTCTTCGCCTACGCACCGTATGTACCGTTCTTTACCAACATTGCGGATACGCCGGAAGACTACAAGAACACGACGACCGAAGTTTCCGTGGATAACGTTTACTGGTTGAACAAGACCTTATCTGTACTGATTGAACCGCATTTCCACGAATTCGTCGACACGGTTAATGCCTTTCGCGAAGGGTGTCAATCTTATGGCCGCGCACGGGTAGCTGCGACGGATACCGCGATTACCGGTGATGCCGCGACCTTCCTGACCCAGAGTAATGCCGAGACCGCCGGTGAAGTTTCCAAGCGGACGCACGCGTTGTTCAATGACCTGGTTAAGCAGGGATTGTTGTTATCCAAGACGGCTTGGGAAAAGGGTCAGAATCTGTAGTCTTGCTGTTGGCGTGATGGTTGCGCCAGCACATCAGTAACCCATTTAAATGAATATGAAAGAGTAAGTTGAGGACAGACCAGGAGGAGCGAACATGAAATGGATGAAGGTTACTTTAGTCGGGAGCTTGGGGCTCGCGCTATGGGGGACGACGACCACGGCCCACGCCGCTAAACGGGTGACGTTGCCACCGTATCCTCAGCAACGCGTATTTACTTTTAAGGCCAAGGGGACGAAGGTGTACAGCTATCCCCGTGCGGCCTATGCGCATAGCAAGGTTCTGGGAACCGCGCAGAGTAAGCAGAAGTTGTGGACGGTGGATAAGGTGGTCACCGTTGGCGGGAAACGCTACGTGCGGTTGAATCAGGTGACGGTCACGCCCCTGAATCACAGTCAGGTAATTGACCCGCACAAGGGCACCACCAGTAAACTAGTGGGTGGCTACGTGGCCCTAAGTCACTTAAAATTTCACCAGCAGATTAAGCAACTCAAGTCGGTGAAGAAGACGGCTTACTGGACGCCAACCACGACGCATGATTTCTGGAATATGCCGAAGAAGACGTTGGGGACCACGGCGGCTAACCATTACGGCACGACTTATGGCTACCGCACCATTTACGCGATTCAAGCGCTGACGACCACGACGAAGCAACGGTACTTATACTTTGAAACGGCTGCGGGCAAGACGATTGGTTGGCTACCGGTCAGTGCAGTCGTGAAGGGAAACTATCCGACTATCATGAAACGGGAGCTAACGCGCGACGGCTTATCGGCCACGAAGCAAGTTGCCACGTTGAATGCCAGCGCCCATATCAAGGTTGGAACTGCGATCAGGGGCGGCCAGATTCAGCGGTTGGTCCTGCTTAAGCAGAATAGTCAGACCATCATCTACGACTATCAGGCAGGCAAGGCCGTGCGTAAGACCACCCGCAGTGCCACGGGTAAGGTGCTGAGCAGTCAGGCCATTGCGCCGGTTGCCACGGTGAAATTCAAACTGGTGGCGACCTTTGATTTGAACGGTCAGACCTATCAGGGGACGGTGGATCCCACGGGCAAGATCGATATCCCGGTCTACTCAGGCTGGATCGCTTAGTCACCCGAAATAGTAACGCATAGCTTCAATTATCTGAAGTGAACACAAAAGGAGTCCAGACAAGTTGTCTGGACTCCTTTGACTTAAAGCCGGGTTGAAGTGGTAAGCTAAGGTTGAGGTGAACGTTGATGGCAAAATCAGAACTAGAAAAATTGGACGCTGGCGAACCCTATTACTTCTTGGATCAGGACGTTGCTGCACGGAAAGCACGCGCTGCCAAGCTTTGTCAGGAGTTCAACCAGATTCCGGCGACCAATCCCGCTGCACAAACGGCGAAAATTAAAGAAATTCTGGGGAGTCACGGTGAGCGGGTCTCAGTTCAGGCCACGTTTAACTGTGATAATGGCCAAAATATTCACGTTGGCGAGGACTTTTTGAGTAATTACAACCTGACCATTTTAGATATTGCCCCCGTAACGATGGGCGATCACGTCATGATTGGCCCCAACGTGGACATCTACACGGTGAACCACCCGTTGCGGGCCGCCGATCGCCGGGGATATTTGGCCCAAGCGCAACCGGTGACTATTGGCAATGACGTCTGGATTGGAGGTAAGGTAGCCATTATGCCCGGCGTGACGGTCGGCGACAACGTGGTCATTGCTGCCGGAGCGATTGTGACGAAGGACGTGCCAGCCAATGTCTTGGTCGGGGGCGTGCCGGCCAGAGTGATTAAGCAATTGCCCTTGGATGGACCACAGCCTAAGGGAAACAGTGATATTGCGCAGATGCTTCGGTAAGGATAAATGAAAAGCGGATCGGGATAGCGTATCCCGGTCCGCTTGTGTTTTAGTAGTGGAAGTCTCAACTTTTTTCTTAATCCGTCGCGGGCACATTTTCCCGAATAACTCGGGCAGGGCTTCCGGCGATGACGACATTGTCGCCAAAGGACTTGGTTACGGTAGAGTTGGCGCCAACGACCACGTTATTTCCTAGGGTGACTCCTGGTAAGATCACGGAACCACCGCCGATCCAGACGTGATCGCCAATGGTGACGGGCTTGCCTAAACCGGTAAATGCATCCCGAGCGGCCGGATCAAGGGGATGATAGGCCGAGTAGATCTGGACGTGCGGCGCCATCATGCAGTGATCGCCGATGGTGACGGGGGCGACGTCCAAGATGACATTATCATAGTTGCAGATGAAGTAGTCCCCCACGTGAATGTTATAGCCAAAGTCACAGCGGAAATTGGGTTGCACCCACGGACTCTTACCAACTGAGCCGAAAAGCTGACGAACTACGTGTTCCTTCTGTTCGGTCGCCGTGTCATCTAGTTCGTTCATGATTTTACATAGCCGCCGGGCCTTGGTCTCCTCGGCTGCCAGTTCGGGATCCATGATATTGTAGGGTTCGCCCGCTAAAAATTTTTCTTTTTCCGTCTTCATTGTGCGTGTGCCTCCAGGTCTTTTCGATTATTGTAGCATAGAAAATTTGATTTGTACGGACTAATTGTAACCGCTAACATTTATCTGGTTACAAACTGATTAACGGTTAGGATGTATCTCAGCTAAAACTTGTGCCCACTAGTCATGTGGACCTTTAATTTACTCGCTAAGCAAACTAGACGGCCTAGTAGCGAATCTGATTGGGGATGGCCTAGAATAAATGCCAAAGCTATGGGGGTGGCTTGTCACCCGTAGCTTGCGCTCAGCTAATAAACAACGGATTATGTCAGGCGACTACCATCAATTCGGCTGATTAGCGTCCATGGCTGAGGCAGTTAGGCTCTCGTGAAGACGGGGGCCTATTTGTATCACCCAAATTAAAACGTTTTCAAAAATTAATCCTGCTCATAATCACGATTTTTGAAAACTAACTTTGCTATAATAAATGGTGCTTGCTAATTTTAATCGATAAGAGGGATTGGAAATGAAGGAATTAAGGGCAGCTGCTGATGGGAAGTGGCTACGATGAATCGTCAACATCATTTACGTGGAATTTTACTCGCGAGTTTTGCCGCCATGTTATGGGGCGTCTCGGGGGTGGCGGCCAGCTCGCTGTTTACCTTCAATTCGCAGGTGACGGCACTCTGGTTGACGCAGGTCAGAATGATTAGTGCCGGCCTAATTCTCCTGGTGATTGCCCGCGTGGTCGGTGCCCAACCGCTCAAAATTTGGCGTCAAAAGTCGACGGCGCTTCGGGTGGTCAGTTACGGCCTATTGGGAATGATCCCGGTACAACTGTGTTATTTTGAGGCCGTTAAATACGGTAATGCACCGATTGCGACCATCATTCAATTCTTAGGGCCCTTTATTATCAGTCTTTACTTTTTAATTTTTAAACACATTACGCCCACGCGACCGGAAGCGGTGGGGATGATTATGGCCTTCTTCGGGACGTTATTAATTGTGACGCATGGGCACCTCAATAGTTTGGCCATTTCGCCAGTCGTTCTCTTCTGGGGCGGCTTATCGGCGATTGGTGTGGCGACGAACACGCTGTTACCGCGCCCCTTACTGCCGAAGTTTGGTGCCTTATCGGTAACTGGCTGGGGCCTGCTGGTAGCGGGACTGTCATTGAATGTCTTCGGACCTTTGTGGCAAGCCAACGTCTACGTAAATGGGGTGGAGATTGGCCTGATTGTCTTTATCATTATCTTTGGGACGGTCTTTCCGTTCCTGATGTTTGCTCATGCGCTGGCGGATATCTTACCTACGACGGCGAGTCTGTTGGACGCTTTCGAACCGCTGGCAGCGACGGTCTTCTCCGTGACCTTTTTAAACGTCCGATTGACCAGCTACGATTTATTCGGCGGGGCGATGATTATTCTCGCCGTGATGGCGTTGTCGCTCAATGGCCGCAAGATGATTAATTTTATCCGCCATTTGGGGACAAATGCTGGCTGAGGGCTTAGACCGACTCAAGGGTGAAAGCTAGAAAATAGCTAGGATCCGTAGTGTGATAAGGATTCTAGCTGTGATAATATGATAGTCGCGTAATGGCCGCCTTACCGTTCGCCAAATTTGGTCTGGATCGCTGTGGGAAGGACGGGCCAAGCCAAAGTGCGATCTTGTCCCTCGCTTTGAGCCGATAATTCACGTCTCAAAGACGCCATTTTCCAAGTAGGACACTTGGAGAATCCTACGGCTGAGACCAAATTTGACTCACTCACGGCTACCTGAAGTGTGCTCAATTAAACTGGCTGAACGTTGTCACCCCAGCGATTCATCGCGTGTTCAGTGACTTTCAACCACCGTAACCGGAGGATCGCTTCTCAGGCCGCAGGTGGCGTTGATGACTAGTTTAATGGCGATAAGCCCTGTCGGCCGAGGATTGGGGCGTGTTCGTAAACTTTCAATCTTCAGTTTAGGGCTAAAAAAATCAACGGGTACGCAGTCAGTCGCTGTGTACCCCTTTTTGGTGGCAGAAAACGGCCGGATCTTGCTTTCCAGGAGGGGATTCGGTATACTAATGAACAATTCAGTCAATTGGCTGAACCCAAGGAGATGATCGACGATGATGGCATCGTTATTTGTACGGAAGAGTGCTGGCTGTTAGCGACACTTTTCTGCAAAACCCTTTCAGAGAAGTGTCTGGTTTAAATCTGAAAGGAAGCAACATTTATGGAACCAACAATCACCGCTTACGAATATAGTTATATCACCCAGCAAGTCAACAGTCTCGTCAGTGCCTATCTGGCCGTCAACGACCGGCGGATGCGCCGCGTGGTCCGTGACACGACAATTGGCAATATTGCCGCGCATTTACCCGCAGACGAACCGCTGGCTCAGGCCTTCTTGGAACGCCTTCAGCCCGATCGGTTGACCCGAGAGGCCGCGGCTAAGCTGTTACCCACGATTGCGCCGCTGGTGATCCCTTTTCCCAGCTTGAGTCAAAAGCAACTGGGCAAGCTATTTCGCAAAGTGAAGAAGTTAAAGCAACCAGAGTGGGGCGATATTGATTTACATGAATTGACCTACCTCGGTTGGAACGACGGTGGCAATCAGAAGAAATATCTGGTCGCGCCGTATCAGGATCGCTTGATTGGGATTCAAGGGGATATGGGGCCCAAGACGGTTAAGGGTGTTTGCGCCATTTGCCAAACAATTGGCAATGTTTCCCTGTTTGTCTCGACCACCAAAAAGTCCGGACTGGGCACCTTTAAACGCAATGGCAATTATATTTGCCGGGATAGCGCTAAGTGCAACCGACAACTGACCGATCCCCAGCCGCTCGCTGACTTCTTAGAAATTGTTCGACCAAAACGTTAATGTAAAAAACGCACCGCAACTTCCCGAGTGAGGGAGAGTCGTGGTGCGTTTCCTGTTTTCTAGAGGAGAATCTTAGGGTTAAGCGACGTCTTTAATCTTCAGCGTCATCGCGTTAATCGCGACGATAATGGTACTCAGTGACATCACAATCGCCCCGACCATTGGATCAAGCATGAAGCCGATTGGCGCCAGCACACCGGCGGCCAAAGGAATGGCAATCAGGTTGTAACCAGCTCCCCACCAGAGGTTTTCGGTCATCTTGCGGTGCGTTGCCCGGGCCAAATCCAAGAACTGGATCACGTCGGCAGGGTCGCTGGATACCAGAATGATGTCGGCGGATTCAATCGCCACGTCCGTTCCGGAACCAATCGCCATGCCGATGTCGGCGCGGGCCAGACTAGGCGCATCGTTGACCCCATCACCGATGAAGAGAACCTTGCCCTGGGCCTGATATTGTTGAACCAACCGTTCCTTATCTTCGGGGAGTAGCCGAGCCTGCACATCGTCAATGCCCACGGCTGCGGCAACCTTGGCTGCCGTTTCCTGATTATCTCCCGTCAACATGACTGGCGTGATGCCTTGGTTCTTCAGGGAAGCCACGAGCTTGGCTGCGGCGGGCTTGATTTGATCGCCTTGAGCGACCAACCCGAGAACTTGGTCACCAGCGACTAAGTAGCTGATGGAGTTACCTTCGCCAGCCAACGCCGTGAACTGATCGTGATCGTAGGCCAGTTGCTTTTGTTCCAAATAGTTGACCGAGACCACGCCGTACGTGATGCCGGCAATCGTACCAAATTGACCCAGGCCGGTCTCTTGATGCGTGTCGGTCGCAGCGTCAGGCGTTAACTGCTTAGCCTTCGCTGCGGTTAAGATTCCAGTGGCTAGCGGGTGACTGGACCCAGCTTCCAGGCTGGCCATGAGGGTGAGAATGTCATCGTCGGTGTGGGCATCATCTAAGCTAATCAGATGGTTAACCTTGAATTCGCCACGGGTTAACGTCCCGGTCTTGTCCATCAGGGCGTATTTCAACTGATTAACCTGTTCCATTGCGGTCCGGTTACGAATCAGTAGGCCGTTCTGAGCGGCCAATGCCGTGCTCCGGGAGACGACCAGTGGAACAGCCAATCCCAGTGCGTGGGGGCAGGCGATGACGAAGACGGCGACGGCGACGGGCAGGGCCACGGCTAAGTTCGCCACGGTTAACCAGATGATGAAGGCTAAGATGCCGGCAAATAAAGCGGCGTAGAATAGCCAACCAGCGACCCGATCGGCTAGATTTTCTGATTTGGACTTGGCATTTTTAGCGTCCTTAATCAGGGCCATGACCTGAGCCAAATACCCAGAGTCTCCGGTTCCTGTGACCTTCGCGGTAATGGTGCCATCCCCGTTAACGGCCCCACCGATGACAGCATCACCGATAGTCTTGTGAACGGCTTTGGATTCACCCGTCACGAGAGATTCGTTAACTTCAGAATGACCGGTGAGAATCGTGGCGTCGGCGGGAATCTGTTCGCCGGCACGAATGGAAACGGTTTGGCCAACCTGCAAGTCGCTTAATTTCACATCGGTAAGGTTGCCTTGTTCATCGACCACGTGGGCTTCTTGGGGTAACAACTTTCCCAGAGCGTCCACTGCGGAGCCGGCGTTCATGACCGTATTCATTTCAATCCAGTGGCCCAGCAACATGATCACAATCAATGTCGATAACTCCCAGAAGAAGTTGTTGACCATCGGGGTGACGTGAAAGAGGTTGTTGGCAATCACGGCGTAGATGCTGTAGACGTAAGCCACGCCGATCCCCATGGCAATCAGGGTCATCATCGCCGGTTGCTTCATCTGTAGTTCGGCCTTGGCGCCAC
Organism: Levilactobacillus brevis; assembly: GCA_021383565.1. Classification (NCBI taxonomy): domain Bacteria; kingdom Bacillati; phylum Bacillota; class Bacilli; order Lactobacillales; family Lactobacillaceae; genus Levilactobacillus; species Levilactobacillus brevis. Next base: position 2,318,170 of record CP079699.1, read on the forward strand.
TGAAGAAGGGGGCGCCTCCGTAGAAGAACAGGATCGTACCGAGGATGGCAACGATCCAGTCGCTCCCAGGAAAGACCAATTGGAAGGGCAGCGTCATGCCCATCATGGGCGACATCAAAATCACGGGGATGGTGAGAATCAAGGAAACCCAGAACTTACGCTTAAGGTTGCCCATGTGCATCATGTGCCCGTCGCCCATGTCCATATCCATATCGCTCATGTCCATGTGACTCATATCCATATGGTCCATGTTCATATGGTCCATGTCATTGTGTTCATCCATGTTCATTTGATGGTGGTCCATCCCCTTCATATCGTGCTGCATGTTCATGTGGGTCATGCCCAGATGACGTTCAGATGTTTTCATACCTAGCAACTCCCTTCATAGCCGTCCGGTAGGCAGTCGCACGCGATGGTGGCTGGTGCCGTAGCTAACTTCGTTTGTAAATGTGTAATCAATTCTTGAATATCGGCTTGACTCAGTTCGGTTTGGTCGATGGCGTGGACAAAGGCTTTGCCTCGGCACATCGCACACATCTGCTCGAGCTGACCAGAGAGTGCAGTGTCCATCGCGGTTTGCTCAGGAATGAGCGGTGTGTAAATAAACTGACGGCCGTTTTTCGTCGTCTCTAGCGCGCCCTTCTTGACCAATCGCCCGATCAAGGTTTTAATGGTAGCAGCCTTCCAATCATGTTGCTGGCTGACCAAGTCGATGATCGTGTGGCTATCGGCTTGTCCAAGGGTCCAGACAATCCGCATCACACACCACTCGGCGTCGGTAATGGTTTCAGTAATTTCAGTCGTTGGCACAGTGAGTCACTCCTTTGTTTACAGTTGTAATTCAATTGATATTTAGAGTTTACATCTGTAAACGTATGCTGTCAAGAGGAAAGTTTGATCCCTCCTGTTACAGAGAATACGGCCCAATTACAAATAGAATAATAAGAAATTAAAATTTAAGCAAGATTCCCCGGAACCGTGGTTTTACCTGCTACACTTTGTATAATTGAGAGATAAGTTAGATTACGAAGGGAGCTTACGTGCTCGTGGTTCTTTTAAAACATTGGTTACGCACCCTTGTTGTGGCCGGACTCGCGCTGTTCATGCTCGCACCGGGAACGGCCCAGGCGGCGACAAAGACCGTCAGTAAGGTGCCGGCTCGGGCGGCGTACGTCATGGATGCCAACAGTGGTCAGGTCCTTTACCAACAAAACGCGGATAAACGATACCCAATTGCCTCATTATCCAAACTATTAACGGTTTACCTCACCGTCAAAGCGATTAACGACGGGAAACTTAGTTGGGATGACGAGGTGACCATGCCACAAAACCTTATTAAATTAAGCCATAGCTATGCGTATTCGTCGCTACGTATGAAGTCCGGCGAGACGTTTACTGTCCGCCAATTGGTTGCGGCAGCGATGATTGCGTCGTCTAATAGTGCCGCAACGGAACTGGGAGAAGTGGTCGCCGGTAGTAATGCCAAGTTTATCGCGCTGATGAATCAACAGAGCGAGGACTGGGGGTTGGAGGCGCATTTCATTAGTTCGTCGGGTCTGGACAACTCTGACCTGAAGGACTATGACCTCGTGTTACCCGATACGGGCAAGAATGAACAAAATCTAGTCTCGGCTAAGGCCATCACCAAGGTGGCCCAGCAACTGCTCAAGGCCGATCCACAGATTACGGACATCGCCAGCAAGACGGAAGATAAGATTAACGGGACGGCTATTTATAATGAAAATAGTTGTCTGCCGGGTAAGTCCCAATATAAGAAGGAAAGTGGCATCGATGGGCTCAAGACTGGCTACACCGAGAATGCCAAGCTGTGCTTCACGGCAACTTATACGGTTAATGGGCAACGCATGGTGGCCACTATCCTAGGTGGGGATACCACGTTTTCCGCCATGAACAAGTTGATTAAGCAATTGAAGCAAGTGTATAGTTTGGAGACGACGCCCTTAACGACTCAACGGATCTCGCTATCGAATGGGCTGGCTACCAAGGTCATGGCAACGCCGACAACTTCTCAGGCAGGGGTCTGGTATCAGGATAAGACGGCTAATTTAACCACGAAGGTGGAGACTAAATTAACGCCGACACAGTTAAGCACGGGGACGGTCGATGCGGGTGATCCGGTAGCCCAAGCAACGGTCACCGATACGCAGACGGGCGCTAAGCAACAGGTAACGTACCGTGCTCAGCAGACGACTACCTTATTTGCGGAACGGGCCGTCTTTGCGGCGAAAAATAACGTTGACCAGTTAATGGCCGTGTTGCGGCAGCCACTGAATAGTTTGTTTTAGGGTTTTTAAAAGTTGAAAGATTGCGAACACGCTCCAGTTTCCAGCTGACAAGGCCTATCGCTATTAAACCGACCTGCGGCTGCCAGCCTACGACTATCATATTATGATGGATGGTATCCTTGTTACACTACGGATTCTAGCTATTTGCTAACTTTCAGTTAAATTAATGAATATCGTATCGGAGTTGCGGCTGAAGTCGTGACTCTTTTTTTATAGTTCGATTATCGACTAACATAGGTAGGAAGCCGATGCGTGAATATAGCCAGGAGGTGATTTAGAGTCGGAAACGGGCCATCCAATAAGTTGTTTGCCAAATGAATGGCCTGGAGCTGTGTAAATCAGCTAATAAATGTAGTAAAATTGTGCAATTTTGATAAGACCAAAATGAGCACAAACGGCGTTGCGATAAGTTTAGTAAATATGTGATCGCTATCAGTAAAAATGTTACTTAAATTTGTTTAGGTGGTATATCAGAACGAAAAAACCGCAATTTCTTGGTTTTTAGTGAAAACGCCAACATTTTTATTTTGAAATTTACCGCGAATTTTATAATCAAGTTAGCCACCCATGTTGATTGATCAAAAAATGGTCAAAAAAAGACACCAAGACGAAAAATCAGGTATCATTGAAGTTCCAACACTAAACAATGAGAGAGGTTTTCGTCTTGACGCAACAACAGCTTACCACAAATCGTCAAAAGGGTCACCACTTAACTCAAATTGAACGTGGAATGATTGCTTCTCTACACTCCGAAGGCCATTCTGCACGCCAGATTGCATCTATTATCGGTGTTAGTCATCAAACCATTAATAATGAGCTTTCTCGTGGCACTATTAAGCAGGTTAAGAAGATTAACGGAGAGAAGCACTACCTTAAGGTTTATTGTCCTGAAGCAGCTCAGGCTCGCTATGAGGAGAACCGGTCCAATAGTAGACGTCCATTAAAGTTTAAGCAAGTCACCGACTTCCTAGCCTACTTTGATGACAAGTTTCACACGGAGCACTGGTCACCCGACGCAACGGTAGGATATGCTAAAAAGCACCGTTTATTTTCACCTCATAAGATGATTTGTGCGAAGACACTGTACAACTATATTGATGCACAATTATTGGAGATCCGCAATATCGATCTTGTGGAGAAAGTAAGACGCCGAATGGCTCATCATAAAACAACGAAAGTTAAACGGCTGGCCGGTTCTAAAAGTATTGATGAACGCCCCAAGAAGGTCAATAACCGTCATGAGTTTGGACATTTTGAAATTGATACCGTTGTTGGTGAGCGTAATGGTAGCCAGAGCGTCTTGTTGACTTTCACAGAGCGTAAAACACGCTTTGAAATAGTCTGCTTGATTGAGGGTAAAGACGCAGATTCAGTATCGTATGCATTGCGAAATATTGTTAATCAATATGGTGATATTATCAAGACCGTGACGGCAGATAATGGTACTGAGTTTACGACCTTAGAGACTGCACTGAATGGCATAGCTGACACTTATTTTGCCCACCCGTACACATCTTCAGAACGAGGCACTAATGAAGTTCATAATCGGATGCTTCGTCGCTATTTTCCCAAGGGGCAATCACTCGACATTGCCACTCCAAGCCAAGTTCAGATTGCTCAATCGCATCTGAACAACCTGCCTCGGCGAATTTTAAAGTTCAAAACACCAGCCGAAGCTTTTGAAAGAGAAGTCAAGCGTGCTCGCAAGGCTCATACTGCTTAGCTTTCTTCAATTGAAACTCACTGAAACCTTTCCGCCAGCTGTCTTCGCCTGCGCTGGCTAACTTGCACTTGCAATTTGCGTTTTGAAATTTACGGGAAATCACAAGGTCACTCTGAATGCTGTTATAGCAATGCTTTTGACTTGATTAATTGGTAGCGAATTGGCTACCAGATCTCATAAATCTTTTAATTTGAGGTTGAAAGCGATTTCTACACGTGGTACGCTGAACCTAACTTGTATATTAGTTGCAAGGGAGCGTTACCGGAAATACCCTAGCTAGGATGACCCAACAGCGTTCAGTTTTGCTCTTATTTTGCTCGTTTAGACTATATATTTTAGGAAGTGTCAGGAAAATTGGATAAAACACAAAAAACCATTACCATCGACGCGCAGCCTTTTAATATAAAAGACCGTATCGGTTATATGTTTGGTGATATTGGGAATAACTTCTCATTCAACGTTATCAACTCGTTCTTAATGATTTTCTACACCAACGTCCTGGGGTTAACCGGGGCTCAAGTTGGGATTTTGTTCTTAACCGCTCGGTTCGTTGATGCTTTTGCGGATATTATGGTTGGTCGGTTTGTCGATAATAGTAAGTTACATAAGAGTGGGCGATTCCAACCTTGGATGAACCGGATGAAGTACCCACTGATGATCGCCTTTATTTTGACATTCGTGCCAATTGTTAAAGACTGGGCAATGCCAGCTCGGTTGGCTTACGTCTTCATCACGTACTTATCATGGGGGATCTTCTACTCCTCCGTTAACATCCCTTATGGGTCTATGGCTTCTGCCATTAGTGGTGACCCTAACGACAAAACTTCATTGTCCACTTTCCGGGCAATTGGTTCTGCCGTCGGGAGTGCATTGACGAGTTACGTTTTGCCATTAATCATTTATGTAGGCGCTTCCCAAAAGATTTCTGGGAGCCGTTTCTTCTGGGTTGTTGTTGGCTGTGCCATCATCGCCTGGGCTTGCTACACGTTAACGACAGCCTTGACTACTGAACGTGTGCGGACTGAAAAGTCTGAAAAGGTGCCATTATCACGCTTGGTCAAAGGTTTGTTTGAAAACAAGGCCTTAGTTGTCTTGGTTCTGGTTGATATCTTAATCGTTATCAACCAAAACTTATCCGGGACGTTATTAACGTACCTGTTCAACGATTACTTCAAGGATACTAAAGCCTTAAGTATTGCGTTGGTCTTCAACTTTGCGACGGTTATTCTGTTGGCCCCATTCAGTAACTGGATGACGCGGACGTTTGGTCGTAAGGAATGTTCTATCGTGGCCTTATTCATTGGTGCCGCTATCTACGGAATCTTAATGGTTACGCGGACACAAAGCGCCGGCTTCTACCTGGTTATGTTGTTCTTCGGTTCCTTAGGTGCCGGGGTCTTCAACCTGATGGTCTGGGCCTTCATCACCGATGTTATTGATAATCACGAAGTCTTAACGGGTGTTCGTGAAGATGGGGTTGTTTACGGAGTTAACTCATTTGCTCGTAAGGTAGCCCAAGCGATCGCCGGTGGTTTCGGTGGATTTATGTTGACCTTTATTGGTTACAAGTCTTCAACTGGTGGTGGTGCTGAACAGACCACGACCGTTGTTAATCACATTTACACCTTGGCAACTGGTGTGCCAACCTTCTGCCTGTTATTAGCTGGTTTGGTCTTACTGTTCTTCTACCCATTGAGTAAGAAGCGCGTTAACGCCAACGCTGCTAAGTTAGCTGAAATTCACTCTGAAAACGCTGAAGAGGAAGAAGAAGCTAAGTAAAAGACACGATCTAAAATGTAGGTAAATCTAAAAGGAGTTGCTCTTATCATCAACATGAATGATAAGAGCAACTCCTTTTGTGTGGAATAGTAAAGGTTTAATCCACCGATTTCAACGCATCCAGCATATTAATTCGCTTCAGCTTGCGGTGCATCAGCCACATCACTAGTAGGCTGAAAGCCAGCGTTAGCGCGGCCGAGTAGACATAGCTGAGCGGGTGAATGCCTGGCGAGAACATCAGGCTATCCGTTTCCGCCGTATTGAGAATATAGCTGTGAAGCCAATCGCCCATGAAGCAGCCGAGCAGAATGCCCATGACGGTCAGAATCAGGTTTTCCCTAAAGATGTACATCGTCACTTCGCGATCATAGAAGCCCAGCACCTTGATGGTGGATAGCTCCCGAATTCGTTCGGAAACGTTGATGTTGGTAAGGTTGTACAGAACCACCAGCGCCAGCGCTCCGGCCGCGACCACGAAGATGATGACGACCAGGTCCATGGTATCCAGCATCTGGAAGTTGTTCTGTTTCTCCGTACTGAGCAGTGTGACGTTCAGCATGCCTTTGGTCTTGAGCAAGTCACTGGCAAATTGGTTTTGAGCCCGCTTACCGTGATGGGTGAACTGCACCAAGTTGCCGTTGTAGACGGCCTTGTGGTCAAAGACTTGGTGGTAGTCATGTGGTGACATGTAGATGAAGTGATTGACGTAGTTCTCCGCAATCGCAGTCACGCGAACGTTTTTGGCCCGGTGATTGCCGAGTTTCACGGGTAACTGATCCCCCACCTTAACGTGGTACAACTTGGCTAATTTTTCATCGATAATCGCGCCGTGATTGTTGAGGGAATAGGCTCGGTGGCTCTGGCGCTGTCGGAGAACGACGAACTTCTTGAGCTGGCGCGGATGTTGCGGCACGCTCAACGTGGCCGTTTGGTTGGCGACACCGGTTCGTTCAACAGTGACCTGAGACTGCTTGAGCACCAAGTCATCCTGATACAGCGGCTGCCGGTGAAGGGCGCGTCGTTGCGCCGAAGTCTGGGTGCCATTACGCACGACAATTGCGTCGTAATGCCAGAGTTGATTGAACTGTTTGACGCTGATATCACCGATGGAATCCTTGAGGCCAAAGCCGGTGATCATCATGGCCATACAACCGGCAATTCCGAGGACGGTCATCAACAGGCGTTGCTTATAACGAAAGAGATTTCGCAACGTCACCTTGTGGTTGAAGCTTAACCGCCGCCAGAGACCGTGCCAGTGTTCGAGCCACAGTGTTTTGCCGGCCTTGGGGGCCTTGGGCTGCATTAAGATAGTGGGACTACTGTGCAGGTCAACTCGCAAGACGATGGCCGCGCTTCCCATGGTGCAGGCTAACGCGATGATGAGGGCAATGATAATATCGCCCCAGAGATACTGAACGTTGATGGCGGGGAGGTTGTACATACTCCCATAGGCTTGGGCGATGAATCGAGGGAAAAAGTTGACACCAAAGCCGACGCCTAGTAAGGTTCCCAGCAAACTCGCAAGACCACCGTAAATCATAAACTCACTGCCGATGGCGAGATTGCTGTAGCCGAGAGCTTTGAGTGTCCCCATTTGAATGCGTAGCTCGGCGACCATGCGCGTCATGGTCGTCAGACAGATCAGTGCGGCGATGGCGATGAAGAAGAGGGGAAAGACCGTGGACAATGCGACCACCCGCTGTGTATTCTCGTGGTATTCGCTGTAGCCGGGATTGGCCGCCCGTCCGGTGTACAGATAGGTTGGTTGGCCGATGGCAGCAATCTTAGCTTGGGCCTGGCGCATTTGCTTCTGTGCACCGATCAGAATCGGTGACTCAGCCGGGAGCTGTTGCGCCAATTGCTTAACTTGGGCGCGCTTGGGCGCCAGTTGCGCGGTCGCCTGGCGCTTGAGCTGGGCCTGTCGTTGGGCTGCGCGCGGCTTGAACCAGGTCTTGAGCTTGGTGGTATTGGTTTTATTTAGGCGCTTGTATGTCGCCGAGTAGGGGGTGACTTGCGCGAGGTTCTTGAATTGAATATCTAGGCGACTGGCCACCCGTTGCGTCAAGGTACCGGGTTTAACCAATGCGAAATAATCCAACGTCCCCTTGCCGACGGTCGTCACACCACGGGTCGTCTTTTCAATGTAGCGCGGCGAGTTGACGAAGCCCACGACCTTGAATGTTCGTCGATTGAAGGTGCGGTTGAGTTTCTGGGTCGTGGCAATCCGGTAGGTCGATCCCAACTTCAAGTGCGGCTGAACGGTTCGTGCTTGTTGGTCGAGCACCATTTCATTGGCCTTGTGGGGTAAGCGACCACTGACCATGGTCAGCCGATTGACCCGCTGTTTATCTGGTATCTCGGCCACCCGGACAGTCTGATTGTTGTTGAGTTGATTGATGTCCACGTATTTAACGGCTTGATAGGCTACCTGATTGCGATGGCGATGAAGGACGGCTAGATCTTGCTTTGTCAGCCCCGCCGTGGACTGCACACTATTGGTGGCTAGCTTTTGTTGGGCGTAGTAGTCATCGGCGGCCTGTAACATGTCTGGTCCGGTGGCCCGAATCCCGGTGTAGAAGGCCACGCCGAGAAAAATAATCAGCATGATTGAGAGAAACCGGGCTTTGGAACGCCGAATTTCACGAAAAATGGCTTTAAAATAACTCGCTGTCATTCGCGTCACCTACCATTCAATCTCGGCAACCGGCGTGGGATGCGGATTGTGTCGTGCCGATTGAACCTGAGCATCGCTGATGTGAATGACTTGGTCGCCCATTTTGGCAATGGCGCTGTTGTGGGTAACAATAATCACGGTCATATTGGTTCGCTGGGCCCCGTCTTGGATGACCTGCAGAACCTGTTTTCCGGTTTGATAATCCAGAGCACCCGTGGGTTCATCGCACAACAGGAGCTTAGGGTTCTTGGCGATGGCCCGGGCAATGGCGACCCGCTGTTGTTCGCCACCGGAGAGTTGGGCGGGAAAGTTAGCCGCGCGATCGGTCAAGCCAACTAACCCCAAGGTTTCATTGACATCGTGCGCGTCTGCGGTAATTTGCGAGGCCAGTTCGACGTTTTCTCTGGCGGTAAGGTTGGGGACGAGGTTGTAAAATTGAAAGACGAAGCCGACATCCTGACGGCGGTAGGTGGTTAACTGCTTGGTATTCAATTGGGCAATATCTTGGCCGTCGATCAGAACCTGTCCGCTAGTGGGGCTGTCCATGCCTCCGAGAATGTTGAGTAGTGTGGATTTGCCGGCGCCACTGGGACCAAGGATGGTGACAATCTCGCCTTGTTCCACGCTAAAAGAAATGTCTCGATTGGCAACGGTAATTTGGTCACCCTGGGTAAATTGGCGGGTTTCCTTGATAACTTCTATGTAAGCCATACAGTTGAGACTCCTTATTTTAAATTTTGTTCCTGGTCGATAACTGACAATTGGTTGTCTCGCCGTTAAAATGCGGTGGGTAGTTGGAAAAAGGTGGTTTTTCTAGCGGCGATCCCTATCCGCTTAAGTTAATTGTAGGCGGAAACGCGAATCGACGCAACGGAAACCGATTTCAATTCGCTTGTAAATCCCCTGCAGTTGGGTATACTGGGCGCATGAAGTGCTTAACTAGCAGGAAAGGATGTTTTGCAGATGAAAGTCGTCATTATTGGTGGTGTAGCCGGCGGGATGTCGGCCGCGACCCGGCTGCGACGGTTAGATGAGAACGCTGAAATTGTGATTTTCGAGAAGGGACCGTACGTCTCGTTTGCCAACTGCGGGTTGCCGTTTTACCTATCCGGAGAAATTAGTGAACGGTCTGACCTTGTCGTGCAGACTGCGGCGGCCTTGCAGCAGCGGTTCAACCTAGACGTGCGGCCCAATCATGAGGTGACACGGATTTTACCGGCCGAGCACGTGGTGGTTGTTCGCCACGCTGGTCAGGAGAAACGGGAATCTTACGATAAGCTGATTTTATCACCGGGTGCGCAGCCAATTATGCCTAATTTACCGGGAGTGACGCCGGCCAATCGGGTCTATGCTTTGCGCAATATTCCCGATCTCGACCGGATTATGGCCGAATTACAAAACGACCGGGTCCGCCGCGTACTGGTGGTAGGTGGCGGCTTCATCGGGCTGGAAGTGGCCGAGAATCTGCGCCTAAGCGGTTTGGCCGTCACGGTGGTGGAACAATCTGATCACGTCTTACCACCGCTAGATCCCGAGATGGCGGCCTTTGTCCAGGCGGAACTCAGCCAAAATGGCGTTGACGTCATCACCAATCAAGGGCTAACGGCACTAGAAGACGACGGTCAAACGGCGGTATTGGCGGATGGCACGCGTTTGGCAACGGATCTGACCATTATGGCTGTGGGCGTTCGGCCAGCCAGTCAATTGGCCCAGGCGGCCGGATTAACCTTGGGCTTGAAGGGGGGAATCGTCGTTAACGACCATTACCAAACCAGTGATCCTGATATTTATGCGGTGGGGGATGCCATCGTCGTCAAGCAACAGCTCAATGGTCAAGATACCTTGATTGCACTGGCATCGCCGGCTAACCGGCAGGGTCGTCAGGTGGCGGATAATCTCTGTGGTCTGAAGCACCCGAACCGTGGGAGCATTGGAACGGCCATCGTCCGCGTCTTTAAGCTCGTTGCCGCGGCCACGGGGCTCAACGAACGCCAGGTCAAACAGCTAAAGCTTAAGTATCGGGTCGTTCACGTTCGTGGGAACAGCCACGCCGGCTATTTTCCTGGTGGTACGCCAATGACGTTGAAATTAATTTTCAACCCGGACTCCGGTAAAATTTACGGTGCTCAGGGAATTGGCGCGCAGGGCGTGGATAAACGCCTCGATGTTCTGGCCACGGCCATTAAGGGTGGCTTGACGATTACGGACTTACCAGAATTGGAACTGACCTATGCGCCACCGTTTGGCTCAGCAAAGGACCCCGTCAATATGTTGGGCTATGCAGCCATGAACGTCGCGGAGGGGTTGAGCCGAACCATTCAGTGGTCGGAACTCCCGGAACGGTTGGCGGCAGGATGGCGGCTATTGGATGTGCGGGATCCCGACGAATTAAGCGATGGACAATTTAAGCAGAGTCTGAATATTCCGTTGAACCAATTGCGTGATCGATTGGGTGAGCTGGATAAACAACAACCCTATGTGGTCAGTTGTTTCAGCGGGCAACGGAGCTATATTGCGGAGCGCCTTCTTCGGCAGCACGGCTTCACCGTGGTTAATCTGGACGGCGCCTTCGCCTTGTACCACGCCGTCCGGCCGCAGGACTTGGTGTATGACTAAAGATTGAAAATAATTTCCAGCTAACAGGGCTATGACCATTCACGGAGTCACGTATTGTCACCTGTGGTGAGGAGCGGTCAGCGTGACTTGTGATGACGTTAAAGGTGTTTTTGTTCAAAATCCCAATAAGTTGCTTGCCTTCGAGTAGGTCTAAGGGACTATGATGAATCCATCACTTAAAAGATGGAGGAATGACGATGCCAACAATTACGGATACATTTACGCTGAATAACGGGTTGAAGATGCCCAAGGTCGGTTTCGGCACCTGGCAGACGCGGCCAGGTAAGGAAACTTACGATGCCGTCAGCAATGCCCTCAAGGCCGGTTACCGCTTCATTGATACGGCCAAGGCCTACAACAATGAACAGAGTGTAGGTGAGGCCCTGCGTGATAGCGATGTGGCGCGCGAGGAGGTCTTTGTCCAGACCAAATTACCGGCCGAATCCAAGTCCTACGATGCCGCCATGGCGGACTTTGAGAGTAGCTTAACCGCTCTGAATCTGGATTATGTCGATTCTTACATCATCCATGCGCCGTGGCCGTGGATGCAAATGGGCTCTAACCATGACGCCGAGAACCGCGACGTTTGGCGGGCCATGCAGGACATTTATGACAGCGGTCGGGCTAAGTCAGTGGGCGTTTCCAACTTCAACTCCCACGACCTGGAAAACTTGTTAACTTGGGATGGCCTGACGGTGACGCCCGCCGTTGATCAGATTCAATACTACGTTGGTCACACCCAAGAGTCGATTGTGAAGACGGCTGAAGCCCACCAGATTACGGTGCAAGCTTACTCGCCGCTGGCTACCGGTGGTTTGGTGGATAGCCCTGAGTTGGAACGTGTGGCCGGTAACTACGGGGTCTCCATTCCCCAGTTGGCTCTGCGCTATATCGTACAAAAGGGCGTGGCACCGCTACCTAAGGGCCGTTCCATGGCCCACGTTCAAGCGAACACGGCACTTGATTTTGAGATTAACCCTAAGGACATGGCCTTTCTAGATCGATTATCCGATCCGAATGGTTGGCATCCAGTGGGGGACTAGAGAATCCAACAGAATAGCGAGGAGACGGTGATCGTGCTTTGGCGGCGGTCACCGTCTTTTTTTGAAAAATTTGGGCGAAACGTGCAACAAAATCACATTTTTTTACATTAGTAGTAAGTAGAGGCCGGTTGCCTGAGTCAGAGTGAGTTGATCTGTTTTAAGAGTATATCAGGTTATTTGAAACAAGTATTTATTATGCCTACGCACCGCGCCGAGACGTGCAAGCTCAGACTGTGCACATTGAGAAGAATGCGTGGGTTGGCGCCGGTGCGCTCATCTTACCGGGCGTGACGGTTGGCGAGAACGCCATCGTGGGGGCCGGTGCCGTGGTCACGAAGGACGTTCCTGCCAATATGGTAGTCGTGGGAACGCCGGCCAAGATACTGCGGCGCGTGAAGGAAACTGTGTAAGAAAATTAGCGGGAGAGCAAAAAGACCACGAATCCGACGGGGCACGCGGTCTAAGGGGTTAATTTTCAGCAAGCGTCAGTTCATCCTGAAGCTGGGCCAACAACGCCTGAGCCGCGGCGGATAACCGTTGGCCCTTGAGCCAAACGAAGCTAGACCCCGATGAAATTCGCGGACTTAGTGGAACAAAAGTTAGATCGGATTGGTTGGTGTTGATGATTCCGTCCAATCCCAAGGCGTTGCCGACGCCCGCCGACACTAGCAGGGAAGCGTTATAGAGCAGATTGTAAGTGGCCACGACGTTGAGATCAGCCTGCTCGAAACCAAAGAGGTCGTGGATCCGGGCAGTGCCACCTTGTTGCGGTACAATGAGTCGAGTTTGCGCGACATCTGCCAGACTAACCGTGGTTTGACGGGCTAGGGGATCGGTATTTTTAACCAATAGCCCCCAACGACTCTCGCCGGGAAGCCGGATAAAGTCGTAGTCGTGCTTGTCGATGGGTTCCATGACCACGCCGAAGTCAAAGACGCCGGAGGTCAGGTGCTGATGAATGTCAGCGGCGTCCATGCTGACGAGGTTGATCTGAACGTGGGGATGGCGTTGATTGAGGTGGCCGATCGCCTGAGCAACGGTGAGCATACTGCGGGCTTCGGCACTTCCCACGTAGACGGACCCACTGATGTCTTTCTCCTGGTGAATGTTGGCCAGGGTTTTATCGGTGAGGGAAAGAATCTGCCGAGCCTGGTTGGCAAAATACTCGCCGTCAGTGGTGAGCTGAATCGTCCGGTTTCCTCGTTCAAAGAGCGTCGTGCCGAGTTCTTCCTCCAGCTCCTTTAGCTGGCGTGATACGGTAGGCTGTGACACGTGCAGGCGAGCGGACGCCTTACTGATGTTTTTTTCCTGAACGATCATCAAGAAGTAACGCAGGACCCGTAATTCCATGGTAGCCATCTCCTATAACTAGAATGCATAGATTTTAATTTAATCTAAGCATTCGACATAACGAAAGTCAAGCCATAAGATAGGGAGTGAAGATAGACGGAAAGGAAGTCAGGCAATTGCGAAGTTATCAGTGGAGTATCTTAACGAAGAACACTTGGCGGGCGGCAGGACGTTGGCAATGATGACGTGGACAGCCCAACGTTTACGAGCGTTTGCGACGGCTGACGATCTGCGCATCTCGCCATTTTATAGCGACGGTCGGACTTACGGTACGCCAACGTGGATCTGGTCCGTGGTGGTTGATGGCCGCTTGTACGTACGTGCCTGGCACGGTCAGCGTTCATCATGGTACCAGTCCGCGGTGCGTCAACGTGGCGGCCGGATGTATCTAGACGGGCAGAACTTTAAAATTAAGTTTGTACCGGTAGCCGTCGATTCACCGCTGACGACTCAGATCGATCGCGCCTATCGTCAGAAATACGCGGACAGCATTTATGTTCTATTGATGGTACAGGCGGGGCCGCAAGCGGCGACACTCGAGATCCAGCCCAGTGAGGGTTAAGCGAAACAGTCAGTTAATCAGCAGGCAGTGACCATGAAAGGCGGGGGCAGGATGAAAATTAACGAGGCGGCACGGCAACTACAGACCAGTGCCTGGACGTTGCGGTATTACGAACAGATCGGGGTGATTGCGCCGGTCACGCGGGTGAGTGGTATTCGGGACTACACACCGGGAGACATTGCCCAGTTGCGAGAGGTCCTGACGCTACGCGATTGCGGGGTCAAATTGGCAGAGATTAAACAGTTGTTGGCACTAGAAGGAGCGGCGAATACGGAACGCGTGCGGCAACAACTTCTCCAAACGCGCGCCACCGAATTACGCCACGAGATTGACCGTCTCCAAACGTCTCTGGGTCACCTCGATGATAAGATCGCGACTCTGGCCACGCCCAAGCAAGCGCTCGTTGGCAATGGTACGCGCTAAAGGGTAGCGTTATTAGCAATTGGAAATGCGCGCACAACCTACAATTTTTAAGTGAAAGTTGAAAGTTCGCGAACACGCGCCAGTCTCCAGCTGGCAAGGCTTATCGCCATTAAACTAGTCATCGATACCACCTGCGGCTGCCAGAGATTCCGGCGCTGTGGGGACCGCCTGCGGCCTAAAAAGCGGTCCTCCGGCTCGGTTTGAAGCCTGACCAAGATCGCGTCAGTCTCCAAACACGTCCCGCGCTGTAAGCTGACCCAGAACGTCAGCTAACACCGCTGTCACGGCTGCCTCCATCTCTGGCTGCCTCCGGTTACGATGGTTGAAGACCACTGAACGTGCGGTGACATCGCTTGAGTGACCATGTTGGGCTATTGGATACTCCTCACGTAGCCGTGAGTGAGTCAAATTTGGTCTCAGCCGTGGAAACTGGCGTCTTTGAGACGCGGGCTGACGGCTCAAAGCGAGGGACAAGACCGTCCTTTGGCTTGGCCCGTCCTGCCCACAGCGATCCAGACCAAATTTGGCGAACGGTAAGGCGGCCAGCACGTGATTACCCTATTGTAGTGGGTGTTATCCTTGTTACACCGCGGATTCTAGCTGTTTTCTAGCTTTAAACCTTCAGTAAAAGATTAAAATGGTGTTTGACTATCTCAGAAATAAATCAAGGGAGTGTATCATATGAAAGCATGGACGACAGCACAACTCAAAGCCTTTACTACCGCAGATGACATGCGGGTCTCGCCCTTTTACGAAGACGGGAAAACGTACGGGACACCGACCTGGATCTGGTCGGTTGTCGTGGGTCAACATCTCTATGTTCGGGCATGGAACGGGCCACACTCGCGGTGGTATCAAGCCGCCAAGTCGCAGGGAGCCGGGCGCATTCACCTAGCCGATCAGGACTTCGATGTCGCTTACGTCCCCGTGACAACCGACGATGCGTTGACGACGGCGATTAATCAGGCTTATGCGGCCAAATACGCTGGCAGTCCCTACTTACCACCAATGTTAACCGCTGGTCCAATTAGCGCGACGGTGCGGTTGGATTTGAAGTAATCACTAAATTTGGAGGAAATCAACGAATGACTAAAATTATGATTGTTGGCGCGCATGGCGCCATGGCCCAGCTCTTGACGGACCGTTTATTAAATGAAACACAGGTAGAACTGACGTTATTTCTACGGGATGCCGCGCGGTTGAACCGGTATGCGGATAATCCCCGGGTCACGCTGGTCGATGGGGACGTTAAGGATACGGCCCTAGTCGCCAAGCAGATGACCGGAACCGATCTGGTCTACTCTAACTTGGGTGGCCCGGACTTAGCCGATCAAACGCAGAGCGTCCTGACGGCCATGAAGCAGACCAACACACAACGCTTCGTGTACATCAGTGCGCTGGGTGCCCATCACGAGGTTCCGGGTAAGTTCGGCGAATGGAACGAACAAGCCATTGCGGCCTTTCTACCGGGCTTCCGCAAGACGGCGCAGTTGGTAGCCGATTCCGGGCTCACCTACACCGAGATTCGACCGGCTTGGCTGACCGATAACGATGAGGTGGACTACGAAGAAACGCAACTGGGCGAGGACTTCCAAGGCACCGAGGTCTCACGTAAGAGCGTGGCTGACTTCACCTTGAAGGTCATCACTCATCAGGACACCTATCAGAATGCCAGCATCGGGTTGGACAAGGCCGGTACCGCCGGCGATCAGCCCAGCTGGATCTAAGGAGTGTGGACAATGACCGTTATTGATGTATTTGCGCACGTCTTACCACCGAAGTTTTTAGCGAAAATGAACGCCGTTCACCCTCAGATTTTGGATCAATTTCCGTACATGAAGAATGCCTTACTGACGGATCTGGCCCAGCACCGCGCGTCATTATCCGCGGATCACCAACAGATTCTCTCGCTGGTGAACCTCAATCCGGAAGATTTCGTGGACGCTGATCAAGCGGCGGCACTGTGCCGTTTTGGCAATGCTGAACTCGCCGAACTGGTTCGCGCCAATCGGGATGTTTTTCCGGTCGGTGTGGCCATGTTACCGTTGAACAATGTGCCCGCCGCGTTGGAAATTATCGACGAACAGGTGGCCCATAGCGATGCGCTGGTCGGCGTGCAACTGTTTACGCAGGCGTTGGGGCGGCCGATTACGGACCCGACGTACGAACCAATCTTCGCCAAGCTGGCGGAAATTGGCGCGCCAATTTGGCTCCACCCGGTCTTCGATACCCATAAGACGGATAATAATCTGACGTTTAGCTGGGAGTACGAGTTGACCCAAGCTATGTATGGCATTGTTGCGGCGAAATATTTCCGCAAGTATCCGCGACTCAAGGTGATCGTCCACCATGCCGGTGCGATGGTGCCGTACTTCAGCCAACGCATCAAGTACATTCAGTCGGCCGAGGACTACGCTGACTTTCAGAAATTTTACGTGGATACGGCGATTCTGGGCAATCCCCAAGCGTTGGATCTGGCGGCCAGCTTCTTCGGTGTCGACCATGTGTTGTTCGGAACGGATTCGCCCTTCGGTATTCCACCAGTGGGACCGACCGCAGTAATTGAACAAGCCGTCCAAGACATGGCCCTGACACCGGTTCAGAAACAAGCCATCTTACACGATAATTGGCACCGATTGATGGGAGCGATGAACAAATGACGATAGAAAATGAACAGCGATTGCAGGCGTGGTTACCCGATGATCCGGATCTGGCACACATCGTTGGTCGTCTCATGACGGCCGTGACAACGGCGCCGGAGGCCATCGAACCGGGTGAGGCCAGCGTCATTGCCATCGTTACGTTAACGGTGCAACATACACCACAATTGATTCCCCAACAGGTCAAGCTGGCCTTGCAACAGGGCATTTCTGCGCAACAGATGTTGGAAGCCGTGTATCAATTGGTGCCGGTCGTGGGTTTACCCAAGGTGCAGGACGCATTAAGGGCCATGCACACGGTCTTACCGGCCGCACAGCCAACACCATCTACGGCCGATGAGGTCGGTGCGACGGTCCAGCAACGCTTGTACGGGACGGAAATTAAAACGTTACTGCATGGTTTACCGGCCAATGCGGGTAACGATCTGCCGGCTTGGCTGACGCAACATTTTTTTGAGGATTACTACGGTCGCGCTGGTTTAACGGTCGCTCAGCGGGAACGTTACGAGCTCATGGCATTAATCACGCTCAACGTGGACTTTCAGATTAAAGCCCACGCACGCGGAAGCCTGAAGGCGGGAAACAGTGAGGAACGGTTGATTTGGTCGGCGCTCCAACTCTTGCCATATGTCGGGTTTCCGCTGGTGATTAACAGTGTGCAGCGGATTCACGCGGCGGCCGTCGAGTTAAACAATCAGAAGGAAGCGTAAGTATGGATTATGTAAAATTTGGCAACACGGGGCTGGATGTCTCTCGGTTGTGCCTAGGCACGATGGGCTTCGGTAATGCGTCGACGGGGATGTTTCCCTGGGCGGTTGGCGAAGAACAGAGCGAGCAGGTGATTAAGCAAGCGTTGGATCTCGGTATCAACTTCTTCGATACGGCGAACATTTACTCGCACGGCGATAGCGAACGGTTTGTAGGACAGGCATTGAAAAAGTTAGCCAACCGCGATGAGATCGTGCTGGCCACGAAGGTCTTCTTCACGCCGGAAAAGGCCCCCAACGTGGCGGGCCTGTCGCGTAAGGCCATCTTCTCGCAAATTGACCAAAGCTTAAAACGCCTGCAAACGGACTACGTCGATCTGTACGTCATTCACCGCTGGGACTACAACACACCGATTGAAGAGACCATGTCGGCGCTAAACGATGTGGTGAAGTCGGGGAAGGTCCGTTACATCGGTGCCTCGGCGATGTTTGCCTGGCAATTCGAAAAGGCCCAGGCCGTGGCCGAACAGCACGGGTGGACCAAGTTCGTATCGATGCAGAATCACCTGAACCTGTTGTACCGCGAGGAAGAACGGGAGATGTTGCCGCTATGTGCCGATCAGGGCATTGCGGTGACCCCGTACAGTCCGCTAGCTTCTGGTCGGTTGACCCGGGATTGGGCCGGCAACACCAAGCGCTATGCGACCGATGACGTGGCGCGGTCGAAGTACGATGAGAGTCAGTCGTTGGATATGCCGATTATTCACCGTGTGGGCGAACTGGCCGAGAAATACGGCGTGGATCGCGTGCAGATTGCGTTGGCCTGGTTGTTGCAGGAACCCACGGTCACGGCACCGATTATCGGCGCGACAAAACCCGAGCATCTGCAGGGGGCGGTCAAAGCGTTGGACGTTCACTTGACGGCGGCTGATGTGCAGTATCTGGAGACGCCTTACCGGCCGCATGAAGTCGTGGGTCCGTTCACAGTGAGTCAGACGGATTATCAACGTTAAGTTAAAGAGATTAGAAAACCGGTGTCACCCCGCGAACGGAGCGCCACCGGTTTTGTTGGCGGATGTTTAACTAAGACTGGGAGTAGGACATCGTCATGGAATTCGCGGCTATCATACATGATCTGTTTATTGATTAGCGCCGAACAAAGAAGTGATAAAGGAATACGGTAAGACGTAAAAACGGTGCCCCCATATTGGAGACACCGTTTTTGAAAGTCATCGTGATAAGTTCCTTATCGTGCCAGTTATTCAGCGTGAACTTATTTAAACGTCTGGTTCACATACGACTCAACCGTCCCGGTCTTAGCCGATTCGTTGACCCGACCAGTCAGTTTGACTTGGTCACCGGTCTTCATCAGCACGGCCTTCGGGTAGTCGGCGGTTCCGACCGTCCAGAGAGTGTCGTTGCCTTTGACCGCAAATAACACGTTTTGGTTGTCGCCGTTTGGAATTACCACAACCCGTTCCACGGTGCCCTTGAGCTTAACCGTCTTGGAGTTGGTGGTGGAACTAGCCGTTGAGCCGACCGTGGCAAGCTGAACCCGGTATTGGTCGAGCGCCTGAGTGGCCGTAGTGGCGTAAGCCTTCACACTCTGATCGGCGGCCTTGATGTAGGCGTAACTCCGGAAGGCCCCGGTGGAGTCTAACAGCGAAACGACCCAAGTTGGCGTGCCGTCGATGTTGTACATGATCGGCATGGTAGCCGACCATTTCTGGGCGACATATTCCTTTTCGGCAATCTTCTTGGCACCGTCACTGTCCATGACCCCGATGTTCTTCCCGGTGTAGTAGGTCAGCGTCCCCGTCCGGGCGTTAATCATGGAGTAACCCATGGTTGAGTCAGCGCTGGTCTTCGGCGAGGTGAAGTCATTGAAGTAGGAAATGTTGCCGTGCTTATCGACGACGGGCGTTACACCATCTTCAGTCCCGTTACTGTTAGGGTCCTTGACGCCTGTCTTGTTGAAGTGGGCGTTGAAGTAACCGTTGCCGTACCAACCGAAGATTTCGTTCATCTCGGCGGCAGTCGAGGAAGCAATTGATTCGTTAATAAACTTTGGTGCGCCGGCGGCCGTGTAGAGCTGGGTATCCCCCGTCTTAGCGTTGAGGACGACGACATGTAGACTCTTGTAGTTAATCCGACTGGAGACCCCCCGCGCCTTGTAGACGGTTTGGATGAAGTAAGGTTCGCCGGAGTCCTTGATTTCGAGCTGCGGTTGGCCTTCCTGAACCCAGCCAGGGAAGCGGTTGTAGATTACCCGTTGTGCGTCTTCAAAGAGGTAGGCACTGGGTGTGTATTTCATGGATTGTTTGATAAAATGCGGTTCGGCATTGACGTTGGTGGCGTCAATCATGAAGTAACCGGGAGACTGTCTGGCCCGTTGCCAGCGCCAGAAACCGTCGAACTCCACCGGTGCGATGTAAACGGTCTTGCCCTTGACGACCTGTGTCTGCAAGGCTCCTAGCTTGTAGTAGGAGGTGTTCGGCACGGCACTCATGGCCTTGTTCATTTTGTTACGGACGGTCTTGGGTGCGATGGCGATGGGCGTGGCGTCCTTGTCTAAGAGGGGCGCGGTCTTCATCGTCTTGATTTTCAAGGAATTGTAGACCGGTTTGACGCCAAACTTGGTCTGTGCGGCCCCAAATAAACTGACCACGAAGAGTAAGGCGAGTAGCCCCGCGGCCACGTTTAAGCCTTTATTACGGCTGCGCACGCGGGGATGCTTATCGCCATTTTCCACCTCAACGTTGGGACTGCTGAGAGCCAGAAACGGCAGGTACAGCACCCCGCTGATGACGTTCATGATGATTAAGCTAAAGAGCGCCTTGCTGGGAAGAATGACGAAAACCACTCCGATGGCGATGAGGTAGTAGACAATGTAGATGCCCGCCAGTAAGCGAAGGTTTTGGGGGCGTTGCACGATGCCCATAATCGCCATGATGAAGGCGGATAGCGTACAGAAGAAAGCAACTAGTAACATGAGATAAACCCTTTCCAATTATGTCTAGAGAAATAGCGACTGGTTACGCTGAACGGTTAACATAAGCCGTTAACCTGGCGCACCAATGTATGTAAAAAATAATAACCTCCTCTAGTTTACCCTATTTATCCAGGCGACTAAAGGGGAACGAAGAAATCCGGGACGGAAAGTGACAGCGCTTTTAAAAAATAGCTGGTTCAGTGACTGTGTAGAGAAGATGCGCCGGCAACCAGCCGGCAGAGATTATCGCCATTAAACTGGTCATCATCACCTGCGGCTACTAGGCATTCCGGCGCTGTGGGGGTGCCCGAACAAGAAAAAAGACCAGCGCCAACGGCTGGTCCCCAAACTTTTCAATTATCGAGGTGCGGTACTAACGCTTAAACATGAAAATGCCCCGCACAATCTCTGCTCCGATTAAAACAATCATGAATGACCAGGTGACTAATGTTGCGACGCTCCCCATTTGAAAGACCTCCTCGAATCCACGCGACTTCTAATTACCTTCATTGTACGCTGGATGCCGAGATGGCACAATAGGAAACGCTTACATTTCTATAATTAATCGCTACATTTTAGCGATTAATTATAGAAAAAGTAACTGTCAGTGGTTTGTCACGACAATCAGATCGGCGAAGGTGGCCGTGGTCATGCCGGGTGTAATCCGCAGACGCGAGAGGTTATAGCGCCCCTGCTGCATCGTGGCGAAGCCCTCTTGGGTGGTCAATGCAATCTGGTAGCCACTTTGCTTAGCCAAGCGATGGGTGGTGGCGTTGGCCCGCCCCGCCGGATAGCAGAGCATTGCCGTATGTTGGTCGATCTGGGTGTCGAGCCACTGCTTGGATTTGACCAGCTCCTGTTTCTGTTGGGCGGTCGTCAGCGCGTTGAGGTTCAGGTGTTGTACCGTATGGCTGGCAAAGTCCACGTGACCGGACGCCTTCATCTGCTTCATTTGGGCGAGAGAAAGGTGATTACTTTTGTGCGTAAATCCCGTGATGACGTTAATGGTTGCGTGGAGGTTGTACTTCTTCAGAACGGGTAACCCATTCGTCAAGTTGTCCTTGTAGGCATCATCGAGCGTGATCCAGACGATTTTTTTCTGCGGGACGGTGTTGGTGGTTAACGCACGGATGGCCTCGGCCGTGGTCAGCGTCCGGTAATGATGTTGCTTCAGATAGGCCATCTCCGCCGCGAATTGTTGCTTGGGCACCCGCAGTTGATTGCCGCTAGAAATGCTGTGGTACATCAAAATCGGCAACTTCAATGGTTGCTTCAACTTGATCCACGGGGTTGCCTTGACCTCTTTAATGGCCGTGGATGACGCGTCCTGTCGTTGAATCCGGTTGTGGCGTGCCGGCCGACTGGTCGTATTCGGTCGTGATTGGCTCCACACAAAGCCGCCCGCTAGTAGCGCAATTAAGGCCAGACAGCCCCCCAAGAGCCACCATTTTCTCTTCATCACTAATTCCCCCAGTTTGTTCGTTTACTGTTTAGTATAGGGGGTTCAGTGCTTGACGGCACGTATTTAGTCCGCGCGTTGGGCCAAACGCCGGTAATAATCGATGGAATCGGGTTCGAGGTGGAGCGCCGCAATCGCTTCGCGGTCGGACATCTGGGGGTGTCGCCGGAGATAGTTAACTAAATAACCTTGGTACAGCACGGTCGGGCTCAGAGCGAACCCAACGACCGCCTCGTCGGGTTTCAAGTACTTGTGTAGGCCGGGCAATGTTAAGTGGGGATCGGCCGCCGCCCGTTGCTTCAAGAACCAGTCATTGGACTGGAAGCGTTGTTGGAGCGGTGCCAAAAAGGCGCGGAGTTCCGTCAAAAAGCGCTGCGCGGCGGGAGACCAGTCGTGCGGGTCCAGCTTGGCCGTGAAATGAGGTTGCAGGAAGGCCTGAACCGGATAGCCCTGTGCCACCAATAAGAGGGTCAGCCGGGTGTAAACGTGGAGCCGGCCGTCAGCCAGCAGTTGGTCGAGGTCATCGACCCAGCGGTAATTCAGCGGCTGAGGGGCCTGCTTGGGCTTACTCTTCAGATCGAGGGTGGGGAGGTAAGGTGTCCAGTGGTGGGAGAAGAGAAATTTAAAATACACGTTGAGGTGAGATAACACCTTATTATAGGTTTGATTTTGAATTTGCCGCGCGTCCACCAGCATGGCCAGGTACTGCTCGACATCGGGTGTTTGGAGCTGATTCACGCGGTGGTCGCGTTGATAGGTGGGGTTGAAGTTCTCCAGGTATTTAAAAAAGTCTGTCAGCGTGGCGTTGTATTCATCCTGGGTCGCCTGGGCCATAGATCGCTGGCGGAGCGTTCGGTTGAAGGCGTCTTGATAGGGATAGGATTGAGTCATGGGCAACACTTCCTTTGCTAAAAATTACGTTAACTTAGACAATCAACCACAACCGTTAAGTCGTGGCATTCGAGCGGTTAAGCCGAGGTCGTTTGCGCGGCCCGGACTTTTTGACGTAGTTGTTCTTTTTGGTCTTCGTTGATAAAGGCGGCATCGATGGCGTTGAGCGTCAGGCGCTCCAGTAGTGACCAGTTCAGGCCGAATTGCTTACGTAGTGTGACGAATTCATCGGTCAACGTGACGTTGGACACGGTCCGATCATCGGTGTTTACGGTGACTTTCAGGCCGGCACTGAGAAATTCCGAGAGGGGAAAGTCCGCCCAGCTCTGAACGGCCTTAGTCTGGATGTTACTGGTCGGACAAATCTCAATGGTGGCGCCGGCTTCCTTCGTTTGCGCGATGGCAGCTGGAAAGCCACTCATGTGGACACCGTGACCAATGCGTTTGGCGCCCATGGTCAGGGCTACGACCACGTTGTCGACGGGCCCTGCCTCGCCCGCGTGAAGGGTAAAGGGCAGACCCGTCGCTTGTCCGGCACGGATGGCGTCGACCAGGTCGATCGTCGGATGATTGTATTCATCGCCGGCGAAGTCCAAGCCGACCACCCCCTGATCCTTGAACTCAGCGGCGGTTCGGAAGACCTCGATACACTCGTCCAGCGGCCGATCACGCATCGCACAGATGATGGCGTTGACCGGCACACCGAATGCCTGAGTCCCCGCGTGCAGGCCGTCTAGCGTTGCCGCAATGGCATCGCGGATGGATAAGCCCTTGGCAGTGAAGATGGCAGGGGCAAACCGTGTTTCTAAGTAAATCAAACCGTCCTGAGCGGCGGTCTGAACCATGTCGTAGCCAGCGATCCGGAGTTGTTCCGGGGTCTGCATGAGATCGGTAACGACTTGGAATCGTTTTAAGTAGTCAATCAGACTGACGGTGTCGATGGGTGCCGATACCAAGGTCCGGAGCGCCGTGTCGCTGGCTGGCAGCTCGGCACCGGTCACGGCTGCCATTTTACGGAGCGCGGGGAGCGAAATCGACCCGTCGAGGTGGCAGTGCAATTCAACTTTGGGGTACTGACGAACAGCGTCTGCGGTAAAAGGGTTAACTTGAGACATGGTGAGGTCCTCCTTTGGAATAATGGTGCTTCCGTTAATTATACCATGATAGCGCTTAACTAATCGACTGCGCCGGGGATAATTTTGACGCGTAATCGGTGCTAGTAGCGGCCGGAGGTGATGCTTAGTCTTGAGGTGTGCGGTCGGGGTGGGGGGTTCCCACGGTTTGCGATTGTAAAAGGTAAGTCACTGAACAAACCGGTGCATAAATTAGGCGTAAACATAATGGTTGATGGCGCTTTTTCATGACGAATGGATTGCAAATTTTACAATTTCAAAATTTAGGTAAAAGTCATTGTTTCTGGTGAATAAACATTATAGAATTGATTTAATTCAATTGGCGAGTCACGCCTCACAAGTTATCCATGGGTGGCGAGCCCATAATTTTTAAAACAAAAGTTAATACATTAAATAGCGAAAGCGCTCAAATGTTTAGTTTGGGGGACAAAGGTAACGTAGAAGAGAAGGAGTAATGGCAATGAATCATTTCAATACGGAGCTGACGCGCATGGGGTTGCGGCAGCAACGGGCGGGGAAACGGCGTTACATTACCGGTTTTGACGGTATTCGGACGCTGGCCGTTCTGGGCGTCATCATTTACCATTTGGCGCCGTCGACCTTGCAAGGGGGATATTTGGGTGTGCCCATCTTCTTTGTGGTGTCGGGGTATTTAATTACATATTTATTAATTCAGGAGTTTGATGTTTCGGGTAAGATTGATGTTCTGGGGTTCTACAGCCGCCGGGTCAAGCGGCTGTATCCGGCGCTGGTCGCGATGATTTTAGGCACGACGGCGTACATTACCCTCTTTCAGCGGAGCCTGTTGGCCAATATTCGGGGGACTGTGCTGACCAATCTAATCTACGGCTACAACTGGTTTGAGATCAACCACGGGCAATCGTACTTTGACCGGTTCAGCGGGGAGTCGCCGTTTACTCACCTCTGGTCCCTGTCGATCGAAGGGCAATTTTACTTGGTCTGGCCGTTGGTAGTGCTGGGACTCTTGTTGTTCGTGCGGCATAAGTCGCGGCGGTTGGCGATTCTGCTGACCGTGGCGGTGGCCTCGGCCTTGGCCATGGCGTTGCTGTACAGTCCGAATAATCCCAACCGGGTTTACTACGGGACGGACACGCGGATGTTTGCGATTCTGATTGGTGCGGGGATGGCCTTCGTTTGGCCGGCGCATAAATTAAAGGCGGACATTCAGCGTAATCAACGGTTGACTCTCGATGTGCTGGGGGGATTGTCGTTGCTGGCCTTGATTTACCTCTTCTTTACAATGAGTGGTCAGGCCACGAGCACGTATCGTGGCGGGATGTTCTGGTTCACGGTTCTCTCCGGCATTCTGGTGGGGACGGTTGCCCATCCGGGAAGCGATATGAATCGAATTCTGACGAATCCCGTTTTCAGTTACGTCGGGAAACGCAGCTATGGAATTTACCTCTACCAATTTCCGGTAATGATTTTCTACGAGGCTAAGGTGAACATTGGCAATCACCCGTTGCTCAATGCGCTGGTGGAAGTGGCCCTTATCATGGTGATTACGGAAATGAGTTACCGCTGGATCGAAAATCCAATGCGGCATTACCATTACGGGCAATTGACCGGCGATGTCGTGCGTTACCTGCAACAGCCACGGGCACACCGGTTTGTTAATACGTTTGGCGTCGTAGCGGCCGTGCTCTTTGGCCTGACGGCAGTCGGCTTTGTCCAACAACCGGCAGCGGCGAAACCCACGGCTCTGCAGAAGACGATCACGGCGCGACAGGCGGCCACGAAGAAGCAGAATGCGGCGGCGGTCAAGAAACAAAAGGCCTTAGCAGCGGCGGCTTCGAAGAAGAAACACGATAAAGCCGTGGCCTTCTCCAAGCTGTCAGCGGCGGATAAGAAGTTGTCCAAGCACTATTTCTTAACGCCAGAAGAGGTGTTGAGCAGTAAGCAGACGCCATTGACGGCGATCGGTGACTCTGTGTTGCTGGATGATTCTGGTGACCTTCAGGACGTCTTTCCGGGCGCAATCGTGAACGGTAAGGTGGGTCGACAAGCGGCCGACATGAAGGACGTCATCACGGCGATGGCACAGCAGGGCCAGCTGGCGAAGAACGTTCTGATTAATATCGGGACGAACGGTTATGTCACGCCGGAACAGGCCGATGACATCGTGCACGCGATTGGCCCGGATCACCAAATCTTCTGGGTGACGGCCCACGTGCCCACGCGTGAATGGCAGAACTCCGTCAACAATCGGATTCATAAGACGGCGGACAAGTACCACAACGTCCACGTGATTGACTGGTACACCGCGGCGAAGAACCAGCCCAAGTGGTTTGTCAGTGATCATGTCCATCCAAATGACTACGGAAACCGCTACTACACGTCGTTGATTGCCAAGGCAGTCGCTAAGGAAAATAAGTAAACTGATTAGACGTTGACCACCCGCTATTTCTAGCACGTTTGTGTGAGAAATAGCGGGTGGTTTTGTCATTCATGAAATCTGGTGTGAGCGGTATGACGGTGCGCCAATGCATCGCCGATTAGCCCTTTAAAGGGTCATCAACCTGATTCATTTGTCACCACCGAATATTCTCAGATGACATCAATGACCACTCAAAATGTTAGTTCCCTGACTTTACCGTTAGGCCGCGTTTTTTTACACTTTTTAGGCCAAAATGAGCGCTCATTTCGGTCGGCAAAAAAAGACCGTGGTAAGATACTATTTGAGTTCAGGGATGAATTCAAAAATTTACTGGGGGTAATTGTTATGATGAAAAAAGTTGCAATGATCGCGGCCGCCGCTGCGATGGTATTACCATTGGGGATGGGTGCCATTGCTCCCGCAAATGACAGCGTCACAGCTTTTGCGGCAACAAAGACAGCAGCTAAAAAGGTCACCCACACTTTAATTAGTGCTAAAACCATCAAAAAAGCGGCTTACCACGTTAAGAGTGGCAAACCAGCACTCTATAGTGCAAAGTTTGCGGCAGACCAGGCAAAGGTTACGATGACCAAGAAGGGCACCTTAGCAGGGAGCAAGACTTACTACGCAACCAAGAAGATTGTGGTTAAAGTCAAGGCAACGAAGACCACTAAGGCTAAAAAGGTCACCTACGCTTACATCAAGACAGCTAACGGCAAGACAGCGGGTTGGGTAGCACTTTCCAAACTGACTGCCGGCAAGTTCATGGCTGCTGATGGTAAGGCCGATGCCAAGAAGGCCGCAGATAAAGTTGCAGCCAAGACCTACACGCTGGTTAGTGCTAAGAACCTGAAGAAGACCGCGTTCCACTTCAAGGGCAACACACCAGCATTCTACTCCGGCAAATTCGCCGCTGACAAGTCCAAGGTTACGTTGACGAAGAAGGGCTTATTGCCACAAAGCAAGACCTTCTACGCAACCAAGACAATCACGATTAAGAAAGCTAAGAAGAACGTGAAGTACAACTACGTAACTAATGGCAAGACGAAGGGCTGGGTTCTGGCTTCCCAACTGACTGCTGGCAAGTTCATGGCAGCTGATTAGTCGCACTCCAGTATAATTTAAAAAACGGATGGCTGAGGCCGTCCGTTTTTTTTGAGCATTATTAGGTAAATACCAAACAAATAGGGTAAAGACATTAAGTTGCAGTCTTTACCCTGTTTGTTTTGGGGCCAATAGAACTTTAGTAGCTACTTCGACTTGTCCTCTTTAAAATAGATAATTGTCTTATTTCTTATACCCAAAGTTAGGAATCCCATTCCACCGGTGACTCAGCCAAATTGCGGCTGCTTTAGGTTCCCGGGAACGGGTGAAAATCCCTTTCTTATTTCCTTGAACGCGGTTGATACCGAACTTGGTTTGGAAGTCGGCGAAGTTCCAGAGCTGTTCCCCCACGAAATTGTCGATCTTGTCGAAGATCTTAGCGTTCATGTCGTAGTAGTTCACCTGATATTCCTCGGAGAACGGCTCGTTGTAGGCGCTGTGAACGCCGGCAACCGTATCGGCCCCGAATTCGGTGAACATGATCGGCTTATCCGGCCACTTTTCCTGCCACGTGCGGAGCTCGGCTTCTTCGGCCTGCGCGGCGGCTTTCAAGTCACCCGTTTGTAGGTACCAACCGTAGTAACGGTTCAGCGTCAAGAGGTCGGCGAGGTCCGAGCAGTTGTCGCGGTCCGGTGTGGACATCATGATGTTGATGTAGGTGCACGGCCGATCCTGAGGGTCGAGGCGCCGCGCCAGGTTAAATAACGGCTCGAAGTAATCGTGGGCGCCGGGAAGGAAGGTGGCCGGTTCGTTAGCAATCGACCAGATGACCACGGACGCGTGGTTCTTGTCGCGACCAATCATTTCTTCCAGCGCCTGTTTATGAGCGGCTTGGGTCTGGATGGTTGACCAGAAGGGGTTATCGGTATTCTTGAAGGCGCTGGACACGTCGAAGTTAAAGTCGGGCATCAACCCAACTGCGGGAACCTCGTCAATGACGACAATTCCCTCGCGGTCACACAGCCGCATCATTTCTTCGGAATATGGGTAGTGCGATGTCCGGAACGAGTTGGCCCCAATCTTCTTTAAGAGGTTCAGGTCCAAGACGTTAACGGCTTCATTCATGCCGCGACCGTTGACGTAGGAGTCCTCGTGCTTGCCGAAGCCCTTGAAGTAGAAGGGGTGACCGTTGATTAAGAATTTACCGGCTTCAATGGCGACGGTCCGAATACCGAACGGCTCCGTATAACTATCGATGACGGTACTGCCGTCCACAATCTCAACGCGGGCCTGGTAGAGGTAGGCGTGAAGGGGTTGCCACAGGTGGACGTTATCCAAATGAATGGTGGTTGATGCGCCCGCGGCCGTGGCGACAACGGTATCGGTCTCGTCCAAGAGCGTGACCTTGACCGTTGCGGCTGTCGTGGTTTTTACGTTAACCGCGATGTCGGCACTCTTGGTGGCTAGGTCGACATCCGGGGTGATGGTGACATCCTCCACGCGGTTCCACGGTGTCGCCAAAAGATTGACGTTGCGGTGGAGACCGGCGTAGTTGAAGAAGTCAAAGTTTTCATCGACGTGGGCGACGGTGTGGCCGTCCGCGTCTTTAGTTTCCGAGTAATTGCCGACGGGTAACGTGGTATGGTCTAAGAGGTTGCTGAGTTTGACGGTCAACCGGTTGGTTCCAGCGTGCACCTGATCGTTGATCGGCAGCTCGAACGGGGTGAAGCCACCCTTGTGGTGACCGACCGCGATGCCATTGACGAAGACCCAGGCTTCATGGGTGGCCGAGCCGAAGCGCAGACTGAGACGTTGGTCCATCAGTGCGGTTGGAACGGTAAAGTCGCGTTCGTACCAGAAGTAGCCACTGTGGTTGCGTAGCTCGGGATTCGCCGTTTGGTCGTTAAAGGACGCGGGAACGGCCATAACATCGCTGGTCTTCAGTGGGGTTTCGGGGCTAATGGTTTCGCCAGCCGCCTGCATCTTGAAGGACCAGATGCCATTGAGGCTCAAAACGGAACGGGTAGCGGTCATCAAAGGGTATAACATGCAAATCACTCCTCAAAATATTTCGATTGTCATTGCAATCGCTTACAAAAAGAATAAACTAAACTTAGTTGATTGGCTTTAACAATATTATGGTTTTCAATACAATCTTAACTTTGCTTGAAATTATTTTTCAAAAATGAGGAGGATGACGCGATGCAGTGGGCAGAAATGAAAATGATCGCCGCCGATTTAGCTCAAATCAGTGGGGTGTCCATGCGGTTGTGTGATACGCAGTTGACCACCCTGCAGCTGAGCGGAGACGATGCCCCATTCCCCGTCTTCCGGACACTGCCCACGACTTGCCAGCGCGTGGAGCGGGCGATTACTGCTCAGGGAGACTTCCTGGCGCTGGGGATTTTTGTGGATCAGCGGCTGATGGGCTATCTGATTGCGGGGCCGTGTGTAACCGAGAGTCATCGGCTAGCCCGGATTATGGGCCGGTGTGTGCTGGGGGCCGGGTCCGAAGTGACGCTTCACGACGACCACATCA
Source organism: Levilactobacillus brevis (assembly GCA_021383565.1). Classification (NCBI taxonomy): domain Bacteria; kingdom Bacillati; phylum Bacillota; class Bacilli; order Lactobacillales; family Lactobacillaceae; genus Levilactobacillus; species Levilactobacillus brevis. The sequence goes on from CP079699.1 coordinate 2,348,469, forward strand.
AGGTGCCGCCGTTGGCCGTGGACCTAGCGGCGACGGATAGCGATAACGATGCCATGGTGGCCCGGCGCTATGCGAGTCAGAACCGGCTCATGGCGACGATCACCCAGGGAGATACGGCGCGGTTACCGGAGATGTTGGCCAACACGCGTAGTTTAGATATTGAGACGTTCTTCTCGCGGGTCCCCAATCGGCGGTTGCGATCGGCCAAGAACATTCTCTACGTCTTTAATACCATGTGCCGGATCGCGGCCGAGCGTGGCAATATCAGCCCGGTGATTTTGGACCGCGTTTCCAGCCACTATGCCGTTGAGATTGAACAGCTCCGGTCGCTGGCACACCACCAGCGCCTGACGGATGAGATGGCGATGCAATACTGCGAAATTGTGGCCGCTCGTCGTGAGAATCACTACAGCCGTAAGGTGAATCAGGCCCTACAATTCATCTATCGCCACTATCAAGCGGATCTGAGTCTAGCGGAAATCGCCAGCGCCGCGCAGGCCGCGCCAACCTATCTGTCACGACGCTTCAAGCAGGAGACTGACGAGACCATCTTTGAATTTATCAACCGGTACCGCGTGCAGATGGCCCAGCAGTTCCTGCGTCACCGCCCCGAATCCGTGACGGACGTGGCGTTTCGCGTGGGTTTCAACAACGTGACCTACTTCAACCGTACGTTCAAACGGTATACGGGGATGACACCGCTGGCCTATCTGCGCGGTAGTACACCGACTGTGCAGAAGTAAGGGTGGTCCTGAACCATTTGGCGGTTAAAACGAAAGTTCTAGGCGGTAGCGACCAGTCATGTTATGCTGAAACAGCATAACCGGCAGAAAACGAGATTATTGAAAAACAAATAAACGACGTAGCGGTTCGATTGGCCACCATCAGCCGTGAGAATTTACCGTCAATTTAGACTGTCAATTGGACAATTACAATTACAACACGCCCTGTCACAATGGCCGGTAGATTAAGGTTTCCTTGCGTTTCTTAGAAGTTGCTAATTAGTTCATGTAAACGCTTTACAACGATTGACTAAGCAAGCATAATGGGAGGTGTAAAGGGCTCAAAGAATCTACGGAGGTGTTTTTGATGGTTAAAACAAAAGCAGTAATGATCGGTGCCGGTTTATCTAACATGGCCGCAGCGGTTTACCTGATTCAAGAAGGCCATTGGCGCGGTGAAAATATTACGTTTTACGGCGCTGATATGCACGGGGCCAACGATGGTGGCGAGACCAGTGACTTCAGTGATGAGTACTGGAACAAAGAACACCCGTTGGATAACCGCACGGGGTACGTTGCCCGTGGTGGCCGGATGCTGAATTACCGAACGTACGTTGATTTAATGGACTTACTCGACCGGATTCCTTCGGCGACCGAGGAGGGCATGACCGCGGCCGAAGATACCCGCGATTTCGACGCGCATCACCGGACCTATGATATTGCCCGGTTGATGGAAGGCGGCAAGGGAATCATCGACGGCGGCAAGCTGGGTCTGAACAATAAGGACCGGGTCTTGCTCTCCAAGTTGGTCTTAATGCCGGACGAAGAAGAAACCAAGTTGGACAACGTGACGATTGCCGAGTTCTTCAAGGACGATCCGCACATGTTCCAGACCAACTTCTGGTACATGTGGGAAACCACGTTCGCCTTCCGGATTCAAAGCTCGGTTCAAGAGCTACGCCGTTACATGCACCAGATGATTTATGAATTTACGCAAATTGAACACTTGGTTGGGGTTGACCGGACCCGGTACAACCAGTTTGAAAGTATGATGCTCCCGCTGATTAATTACTTAAAGGATGAGGGTGTGACCTTCATTTCCAACCGGATCGTGACGGACTGGGAGTTCGCCGACAGCGCCATGCAAGACGAAATCACGGTAACCGGCCTGCACGTGAAGAACGTGGAAGATGATACCGAAGAGGTCGTCAAGATTGACGACGATACGGCGGTGATCTTCACCAACGGCTCCATCACCGACTCCGCGACGATGGGGGACTACAATACCCCAGCACCGGAAAACATGGAATACGGCATCAGTGCCGCACTGTGGAAGAAAGCCACGGAACGGTTCTACAACTTAGGGACGCCGGATAAGTTCTTCGACGACCGGAAGAATTCCGAATGGGTCAGCTTCACTCTGACCACGAAGAACCATCTGTTGTTGAACGAAATTACGCGGATTACCACGCAGGTTCCGGGGAATGCGCTGAACTCCTTTATTTCAACCACGCCAATCACCCCATTAGGGCAAAAAGACGTGAACATGTCGATTGTGGTGCACCATCAACCCCACTTTACGACTCAGAAGCCGAATGAATCAGTTATTTGGGGCTACTTCCTGTACCCACGGCGTCAGGGTGAATTTGTCCACAAGCAATACATCAAGATGACTGGGAAAGAAATGGCTCAGGAATTGATCGGGCAACTCTCCAAGGTTGATCCGGGACCAAATAACATCAAGAATCATGAAGCCGAGATTCTCGACAGTATTATCAACAACATTCCGGTCTACATGCCATACGCTTCGGCCCTGTTTAATAACCGGGCGAAGAGTGATCGGCCAGAAGTCATCCCAGCACACTCCACGAACTTGGCCTTCACCGGTGAATTCGTTGAGCAGCCATATCAGATGATCTTCACGGAACAGAGTGCTACTCGTTCTGGTGAAATTGCAGCCTTCCACTTTGCGGGCGTGCCAATGGATAACTTGGTTGACACACCACGCTACGATAAGGACCCGAAGACCTTGATGCGGGCTACCAAGAAGATGTTTAGTTAACACACAGGTTGTGTGGGCAAGAGAAGCGGGCGGAAACCCGCTTTTCTTTTGGCAAAATTGCTAAATTACCCCAATTAGGCGTAAAAAAGTGGGCCCGGAACATGTTGTCCCGAACCCACAAGCTAGTTTGGATTTGTGGCTATCAGCTCGCCATATCGTTCACGTTGACCCGATGCTGCTTGGTTCCTTGCCAGAACGGTACCTTCACGACGCCCATGATTTTATCGGCGTCGACATAGCCCCAGGCGCGGCCATCTTCGGAAATACTGCGGTGGTCACCGAGCACGAAGTAGTGGCCCTTAGGCACGGCATTGCCCTTGTAAGACCAGTTGTGAGCCTTGGCCAGACTGCTGAGCGTCCAGTTACCCGTGCCCGCAGTTCGTTCGGATTGGCTGATAAACGACTGATTAATCTTCCGGTTGTTGACGTAGATGTAGCCGTTCTTGCTGACGACCTTGTCGCCCGGCATCCCAATCACGCGTTTCACGTAGTTGGTGTTCTTCGCGGCGTTCGGGTCCTCGCCGTACGCGTCAAAGACGATGACACTTAGGGGCTTCACCTTGAGTGGCTTGACCACGATCATCCGCTCGGTGTCGGCCAGATTGGGTTCCATGGAGCCACCGGAAACCTTGACGACTTCGAAGCCGTACGTCCGCACCAAAAAGACCAGAACGATAGCAACCAGAATGGGTACGATCCAGCTTAAAATATTGCGTATTACTTTCATGTTTACAAAGCGCTCCCCTAGATCAGTTTAATAGGGCTAAGTGTACCACGCGCCGGCCACGAGGTTGGAAGTTTAGCGAAAAGTTAAAGAAAACCCTAGAAATTTTGGATAAATGGTAGCGCTTTCTTTAGAACTATGCCACAATTAAGGGGCACTACTAGAGACAGGCTAAGGAGGAAACACCATGGCAGAGCTAGAAGAATTATTGCAAGTTGCGACCGATATGTTGGACCGGGCCTACACGCCCTATTCCCACTTCCACGTGGGGGCAGCGGTCGTGGGTGCCAGCGGTAAAATATACGGGGGCTGTAACATTGAAAACGCATCGTACGGCCTAACCAACTGCGCCGAACGCACGGCCATTTTCTCAGGCATCGCTGCGGGTGAGAAGAAGTTCACGGCGCTACTCGTGACCGGGGACACGGAACAAGCGATTGCCCCCTGTGGCGCGTGCCGGCAGGTGATTACCGAGTTCTTCGACCAAGACGCAGTTATTTACCTGACCAACCAGAAGGGCGCATTGGCCGAGACCACGGTTGCGGGGATTTTACCCGGGGCCTTTCTGGAATTAAAATAATCAAAGTGAAGTTACATACGGAAGCGACTGTCTTCCGGTTAGCTAGATTTAGGTCACCAGAGCTTGAGAATTTTATCTCAAGTTCTTTTTTGTTGTGCTCAAACGAGCGTAAAATACTATTTCAAATAAATTACTTTGACACACACAGTAGTATGTGATACATTAGTTCCATCGAAGACCAACGAAAGGGAGTGGCATCATGGCTGAGGTGATCTCAAAGGATTTAATCCGGGGCCATACGGATACAATTGTGTTAAACATTTTGCAGCAGGGTGATAGCTACGGGTATCAGGTGGCCAAGCGGGTGCGCGAGCTCAGCCAGGGCCATTATGAGCTAAACGAAGCGACATTGTACACGGTGTTTCGGCGTCTAGAAAAGAACGGCGCGTTGACGGACTACTGGGGTGATGAGACCCAGGGATCGCGGCGAAAATACTACCACGTCACGGCAGTGGGGCAAAAGATGTTGACCGAGAAGACGGCGGCCTGGCGATTTGCCAAGCCAATTATTGATGAACTGATTACCGGGCAGATTAGCGAGGAGGAGTAACAATGGACGATATGACGATGGATATTCGAACGCGATTAGATGAACGGTTCCGCCAGTACCAACCTTCACGGGCGTTGACGGAATTAAAAGAAGAGTTAGTCTGCGATCTCACCGAGGCCGTGACGGACAAGATCAACCAGGGGATGGACGCGTCCCAGGCCATTGATGAGGCCATGCAGCAGCTGGGCGACATCGACACGCTCCTCAAGGAGGTGGCCGATGAAGACGCCGCGAAACAACAGGCTAAGGCCGACGACGCTGGTTCGCAGTCGGCGTCTCATTCCCACGTTCAGATTGGCAAGCTCCACATCACGGACGATCAGGTTACCTGGGGCGATCACGTCGTCGTTGATGGGGACAGCGATAAGGTAGATTTGGGTAAGTTGGTGCAGGTCGACGGCGACCACGTTTCGGTGGGCAACGGTTTCATCGACGTGAATGGCGACGACGTCAAGATTAACGGTGAGCGACCGCAGCGGGCGTACGTTGGCTCACTGAAGTTGGTCAACACCCAGTCTTTCGCGGTGACCGACCTTACCGAACTAGAGATTAACTATCCGGATGCGGCCGTTAAATTGGGTCAGGCCAGCACTGACGAAATTGTGGTCAACGAGTATATGAGCCGGGACAGTGACCGCTTTTATCTGCGTAGCCGGCAGTATGGCTCCCGGTTGGAATTGAACCAGGGTGATCGGCCCCGGCTCTGGCCACTCCACGTTCGAACCGAAATCTTTGTTCCCAGCAACTTAAAGGGGCGAGTACATGTGCACGCCGGCAACGGCAGCCTGGAGATCAGCGATTTACGGTCCAATGCCGACTTTGACATTCACGCGACGAACGGCGCCATTCGCGCATTTAACAACCAGCTTATGAACTTTGAGATTCGAGCAACGAATGGGTCCGTCCGGGTGGACCAGTTGACCGCCCTAAATTACCGGCTGACGAGTACCAATGGCGCCGTCACGTTGGCCAACGTCAAGGGTACCGGGAAGGTTGAGTCGACCAACGGCGCGATTCGACTGACCGATCACGCGGGCGATGTGGCCCTGAATTCACGCAACGGGGCCATCAAGATTGACGGTCAACGCGGACAGGTTGACGCGACATCCCGTAATGGTGCGGTGCGGGTTCAGGGCTTGTCCGGCGGCGGTCAATTTCATTCGGGCAACGGTAAGGTTAACGTGGGCCTGACCGATCTGACCAGTGATGTGACCATCACCGGGAACGCCAGTGTTCACGTGGAAGTGGGGCCCGGGACGGCTTACCGCTTGGACGTGCGCAACGACGACGGGTCCGTTCGGGTACCGCGGTTGGCGCAATTAACCCTGGATGATAGCCACCACAAGATTGGCACCATCGGGGACGCCCCTACCCAAACCATTAAAGTTGATACGGTTCACGGCAGTATTCGCTTGGACTAAGATAAAAATCCTCCTAAATCATAATGATTTAGGGGGATTTTATTTTTTAGGGTAATAATTTCGTGGAAAAGCGATTGAACCCCTTCAATGAATTAAACTATGCAAAATTCCAATTGTTACCAGCCCTTCCAAAATGGGGGACAATTTTTAAGGCATGAAGCGGTATAATCAGGGGGAGTTCACGGGAGCTTTTCCGTTTTTTTAGCGGCTAAATAAGGGGCGTGAAAGGGGAGACAACGCAGAAAAGACGGTGGTTATTGCCAATTGTAAATAAAATCCCAACAATTTACTAAAAAAAGGTTTATTTTTTCGGCAATAGAGGCGATACTAGAGGGAGTTACCGAACGGGAGAGTCATAGAGATACCACCAAGATTGAAATTGGTGTAGTTGGACTCGGCTGATTTGTGTGAGGGGAATTTCACGCGAATGGCCGGCCGCTAGACCAAGATACACGGTGGTCGGGGAAACGTAGTCAACGGTTCCCGTATAGGTGATGTTGTGAATATTTATTGTTGTAATCTGATTTTTTTGATAAGCAGTTTGGAGTAGTGTCTTAATTTGTTGGTGAGCCTGGGTGAACATTTTTATCACGTCCTTGATGTGAAGATTAATTCCATTATAGAACGTATGTTCGAAATTGGAAACCTGTAAAAATAATTTCATTGGATAAGATGGTTTGATAGTGAAATGTAAGCAGGGTTATCCACTTACATAATATTGACCGGTGACGGGACTGGTTTTTTCGGCTAAAATTAAGACCCGTGGGGTGTACCCAAATTAGGACGGTAATAGGCAGCGCCCGGCGCTGAAACTAGAAGGAGTAATGGATTTATAATGACAGAGACGACGAATGACAACGTAACGGAAGCAGAATTGAAGAAAGAGTTTGACGACTTATACATGCATATTTTTAAGTACATCGGTGATTTCGTTTCGATTCCGACGCAAAAGTACAATTTGACCTTTGAAGCCTTCATGGTGATGGAGAACGTTGCCCGGAGTAAGAATGGACAGACGTTGGTTGAACTTGCCAAACTAGAGGGCGTCTCCAAGAGCGCTATCGCTCGTCAGGTCAATGTATTACTTAAGGAAAACTACGTCATGCAAAAGGTAGATCCTAACGACCGTCGGGTTAAATACATTACCTTAACGGCGGCTGGAAGCCGGGTTCAACGAAACTTGGCACAAGCCACCGACGAACGGTTCCACCGCTGGTTAGGCTTCTTCGGTAAGGATGAAGCCGAACACTTTATCAAGGTGCTCCACCGCGCAAACGACCGGGCTGTAGCGGCCGGCTTCGTTGGCTTTGATAGCTTACACGATAAGCGCCGCAACTCTAACCGTGGCCGGACACATGGCGGCCGGACTAGTGACTAATTTTATCGCAAATGAATAGGCAGTACGACACCGAGTAACGGGTCGTACTGCCTTTTTTCATGGTTTCGTTTTGGCTAGCAACTAGAGATGAGACTGGCCGCCTCGCCATTCGCGCAATATCAACCTCTCCTGCAAGCCAGTCGCCTGCGGCTGCCAGCAATTCCGCCTGCTGTGGGGACCGCCTGCAGCCAAAGAACTGGCTTCCGGCTCGCTTGGAAGCCTTGCACAAACCCGCAAGTCTCCCAAGTCGTCCCACGCTGTAACCTGGCTAAGAACGCCAGCTAACACCGTTGTCACGGCTGGCTCCATTACTGGCCTCCTCCGGCACAGTGGTTGCCATAAGTGATGGTGTTTGTCCGTGGCAGCAAGCATGACTAGTAGTCACCCACCGGCAATGCAAATCATCTTAATTGGCCGCTCATCCTACGCGACTGGCAGGGCGGCAGTAATGATCAAGCCTTAAGCGTCGCGATCGGCTGGAGTGATCTTGGCTTGAAGCGTGCGTTCGTCGTAGAAGAGGAGAATCCCGAACATCACGACGTATAATAGTAAGGGCAACCACGCGTAATTCAGTGTAATCATGTGCTGGGTTGCCACGTTTTGACTGTGATTGGCCGCGTAACCCGACAGGTGGAAGAGCCCCGCCGTGATGAGGCCGCCGAGTCCTAATCCCACGTTGACCCCAAAGTCATCGGTCGAGGCGAGAATCCCCTCGGCCTGAATCCCCAGCGCCATGCCATAACGAATGGTGTCGGCAATCATGATGGAGACTAGACCGATGATGAGGCCATTTCCCACGGAGTTGAGCAGAATTCCGCCAAAGATGACGGGTAGGGCATCACTCACCACGCCAACACTCAGGATTAATTGCCCGAGCGCCGCTAAGGCAATGCCGCTCAGCATGGTCCGCTTCTTTCCCCATTGGCTAGCGGAGTGGACAATCAGCAGCACCCCGATCAGCGCGGCAAACGTGAAGCCATTGGCGTAGGGAACCAGTGCTTCGCTGTGTTGGATGTATTTAAAATAATAAATCGTCGTCTGGTTCTTAATCGCCGTAGTCAGCCAATACAAAAGAATGACGACGGAGATGATCAGCCACGGCTTGTTTTGCCGCAGCATGTGACCTACTGCCCGCCAAGATTGATGGGATTGTTCGGGATTGGTGAAGCGCTCGTGGACGTGGAAGAATGTGTTCCAGATCAGTGCCAACGAAATGGCCCCGAATAAAATAATTGTCAGTAGGAACCCCTGCTGCTGGTTGCCGTGGCCAAAGAGGGCGACCAGGGGCAGGGTGACGACGGCCACGATGATTTGAACGGAACTGCCACAGAACTGGCGGATGACACCGAGGACGGTTTGTTCCCGGTCATTTTGCGTCAGCGTGGGCAGAATCGACGTGATCGGCAGGTTGACCGCCGTGTAGAAGAAGCCCAGCCCCAGGTAGGTGACGTAGGCCCAGATTAACTTTCCGGTGCTGCCGAAGGGCGGTGTGACAAACGTCAAAATAGCGAAGATCACGTAAGGCAATGCGTACCACAGAAAGAACGGCCGACTCTTGCCCCATTTCGAATGGGTTCTGTCAATCATCAGGCCAATCAGCAGACTTTCCACGACATCGGCGAGCCGGGCCACCACGAAGAGGATAGCGGCGGCACTGGCGGAGAGGCCGTAGACGTCGGTATAAAAGAACAATAGGTAGGTGGTCATCATTTGGAAGACCAGGTTATCGGCGGCATCGCTGAGCCCATAGCTCAAACGTTCCGGCCATCTCGTTTGCCAAGCATTCATGCGAGACACCATCTCCAATCGGCATTTAGTGGCGAAATAACCTACTTATTCTTCTCGGCGACCAGCCGACGGTAGACTTCCGCGCCGACGAGGTCGTTGGTAACCATCCAGGCAATGTGACCTAGCGCCTCAGAGACGTGTTCTTCGGTCGGTTGGTCCTTAGCAGTGGGAACGGTCCCCATGGCTGGCATCAATCCGAGATGAAAGGCCATCCAGATGGCGAGGCCAAACCAAGTACCGGCATCCTTCTTGATGGCTGGAATCTTCTCACCGATAATCTGATAGAGGACGGCAAAGGTGGTCGAGAAGCCGAAGTGAATGACGTAGCTGACCCACGGCAGTTGGTGGCCGGAGTACGTGTAGGTAGCGTGGGTCACCTTAGCGGGAATCCCGAATTGTTCCAGCAGGGTTTGCGGTGGATTGGTGGCGTCACGTTCCTCGGTCCGCGGTGGCAGGACGTTCTCCCAGCCCAGCTTGACGAGACCAGAGACGATGCCCGCCGCGCCACCGGCAAGCAGTGCAGCGGTTAAATTAATGGGACGTTTTTTAAATAAAGACAAGATCAGATTCCTCCTTAAATGGTTCATTAACACAAGTTTGAGTATAGTCGTTTTAGCAGAAAGTTTGGGAAATTTTGCTTGTGAGTCCGCGAACTGGTGTTCAAATTTAGAGTATGTTAAGCTGTTTTGTAGTGTGCGTTGCGGGGATAAACGGCTGCCAGAAATGGCGGTATTTCCCTGTTAACGTGCGGTGGACGGACGAGACGGTTATGAAAGGAGTTCGGGATGCAATCAACTTTTGAACAGGGATATATTGATATTCAGGATGCCACGCAAAATAATCTGCGGCACGTTAACTTACGGGTGCCGAAGTACCGAACCACGGTTTTTGTCGGGTTATCGGGGTCCGGGAAGTCCTCATTGGTCTTCGATACGATTGCGGCGGCCTCGCGGCGAGAATTAAACGAAACGTTTCCTAGTTTTACGCAACAGTATTTGCCGAAATACGGCCAGCCCCACGTCGGGCATATCGACCATTTGCCGGTAGCTATCGTGATTGCTCAGCAACGCTTGGGGAAAAATGCGCGGTCCACGCTAGCCACGTACACCGGGATTTATTCGCTGCTACGCCTGTTATTCTCGCGAATTGGCAAGCCATTCATCGGGTATTCTGATACCTTTTCCTTCAACCTGCCGCAGGGGATGTGCCCGGCCTGCCAGGGCCTCGGCTACGTCGATGATATTGACGAGCAGCAGCTGATTGACCCGGAGAAGTCGTTGAATCAGGGCGCCATCACCTTCGTGAGCTTCGGGCCGGACACCTGGCGCTGGCGGCGGTATGCGACCAGTGGATTGTTTGACGACGACAAGCCAATCAAGGACTACACGCCTGAAGAATACGAATTACTCATGCATGCGCCCCAGCAGAAGCTGAAGCATCCCGGCGAGGGTTTTCCGCGGACGGCGCTGTACGAGGGCGTGGTACCACGGATTCGCCGGTCGGTGATTGGTAAGAAAGAAGCGGCTCACCACCGTGATGCCATCGCCAAGATTGTGACTCGTAAGCCGTGCCCAGTCTGCCACGGAACGCGGTTGAAGCCGGAAGTGTTGACCAACCACATCAACGGTCACAATATCGCGGAGGTCTCCGCCATGGACTTGCGGCACGTGCTGGCCTTTCTACAGGCGATTACGGCGCCACTGGCCACCGATGTCGTCCGGGAGCTGACCACGAAGATTCAGTCGCTGGTTGATATTGGTCTGGGATACCTGACGCTTGACCGCGGGACCAGTACGTTGTCCGGCGGGGAGGCCCAACGCATTAAGATTGCCAAATACCTGACCAGTGCGTTGGTCGACATGGTCTACATCCTGGATGAACCCAGTGTGGGGCTGCATCCCCACGACATTCAGCTGATTAAACAGGCGTTGACCAAGCTAAAGGAAAAGGGCAACACGGTGTTGGTCGTCGAGCACAATCCGGCGATGATTTCGTTTGCCGACTACGTGGTCGAGATGGGGCCACTGGCCGGTCAAGGCGGTGGAACGGTTACGTTTACCGGGACCTATCCCGAGCTATTGGCCTCTGATACACTGACGGGTAAATGGCTTCGGCGGCCGCACACCTGGGGACTGGATCGCCGACCAACGGGGACTTTGGCGCTGCGCCACGTGACGGAGAATAACTTACAGGACGTGAGCGTAGACGTGCCACTCGGTGTGATGACGGTGATTTCCGGGGTCGCGGGTTCCGGGAAGTCCTCACTGGTCACGGCGCTCAAACAGCAGTTGACCGAAGATTACATTGATTTGGCGCAGACCCCCGTGGGTATTAACATTCGCTCGACGCCGGCGACTTACCTGGGCATTTTAGACGAGATTCGTAAGCTGTTCAGTCAGGCGAACGGTCGCGTGGGAACCAGCATGTTCAGCTATAACGGGAAGGGCGCTTGTCCCCGGTGTAAGGGAAAAGGCGTGACGATTACCAATATGGCCTTCATGGACCCGGTCGTTCAGACCTGTGAGCTTTGCCACGGCAAGCGGTATAGCGAAGAAGCTTTGCAGTATCGCTATCAGGACAAGACCATCGCTGAAGTGCTCCAGCTATCCGTGAAGGCCGCGGCAGAATTCTTCAGAGATACCCCTAAGTTGGCCAGCCAATTGGGCAACTTGGATCGCGTGGGCTTGGGCTACTTAACGTTGGCGCAGCCGCTGACCACGCTGTCCGGTGGGGAGTTGCAACGCTTGAAGTTAGCGGTTGAATTGGGCAAGCAGGGAACCGTTTATCTGCTGGACGAACCCACGGCCGGTCTGCATTTGAAAGACACGGATCGCTTGATGAAGTTATTCAATGACCTGGTGACGGCCGGCAACTCGCTGATTATTATCGAACATAATCTGGCGGTGATTAGTCAGGCCGATTGGCTGATCGACGTGGGCCCGGACGCCGGGCGCTATGGCGGACACATTCAGTTCAGCGGGACGCCCCGAGACGCCACCCGGCATGCCGAGTCGCGGACGGGTGTGGCGCTGAAGGCCTGGATGGCGGAGTGAACGGTTGTCCGTTGGCTAGCTAAACTTGTAGGCCAAGAGTCTGGGATAGATTATCTCAAGCTTTTTTGATGAAAACTCAAAAAGTTGATATTTATCAATTCTTCGTCCGGCGTTTGCGCGTAGACTAAGTCTTGTTGTTAGAGCGGGGCGAGTCGCCTGAAGACGGTGAATGGAAAACCTTTGTTATATTAAGGTTGTGCCAATGATCAATGACGTCGCGCGACTTTATCCGAGTAAGTACAAAATCAAAGGAGCTCAAAATCATGCCATTAATGCGAATCGATATGTACAGAGGCCGGAGTAAGGCAGAAATCAAAAAGATTTTAGACATTTCATATCAGGTAGCCACGGAGGAGTTGCACCTGCTGCCCCGTGACCGTTACCAAATTGTCACGCAACATGACCCAGAAGAAATGATTGTCTGGGACGTGGGCTTGGGCTTCGAGCGAACCGAGAAGACGTTGATCTTTAGTCTGACCTCGAGCCCGCGCGAAGAGGCCGACAAGGAACGCTTCTACGCTCGTTTGGTAAAGGAATTAGCAGTTGGTGCGGGTGTTCCGCCAACCGACGTGCTGATTAACATTACCAGTAATACCAAGGCAGACTGGAGCTTCGGCAACGGCGAGGCACAGTTCATGAATGGTAAGTTGTAAGTGAATATTCAAAGCGTGCTGGGTCATCACGAGGGTGGTGGTCGAGCACGTTTTTTGGGTGGTCAAGGTCGGGACTATCCAAAACAAAAGAGGCGGTGAAAACTGATCATTTCGTTATTGACAGCGCTTTCAAAAATGGCGTACGATTAATTTTAACGAAGCGAGAAACTAGGTGAGCGGCATGAACATCGTCATTGGCCTGCTGCCAGCGTTGTTTTGGGGAATCCTGCCGATTTGGATGCAGGGACGCACGGGCGGTAATTGGACGGAACAACTGTTAGGAACCAGCGTGGGGGGCGTGCTCAGCGCGATTGTGCTGACGTTAATTTTTCACTACCAAGTCGGTCTCACGGACTTTATCCTCTATTTCTGTTCGGGTGTCTGTTGGAGCATCGGGCAGGGCGGACAGTACTGGGGGTACGTGCCTCTCGGCGTCAATAATGCGGTGCCCTTTTCCACAGCGCTCCAGATTATTGGGAACTCCCTGATTGGCGGCTGGGTCTTTGGCGAGTGGGTCGGCTGGCACGACAGCGTGCTGGGAATCATTGCACTGGTCATCATTCTGGCTGGCGTGATGATCAGTAACGGTGCGATTCACGTGTCGCGCCATGACCTTGGCGCCTATGTTCTGTTGACGGTGACCTGCGTGGGGTATTGGGGCTATTCCGGATTCCCCCATTATGCGGTGGCCAAGGGGCTCAACGGCTTCTTGCCGCAGACGCTGGGGATGATGGCCGGGGCACTGACCATCTACCTCTTTGGCCGGAAGAAGATTCCGGGCCAGGACCCTTGGGGCTTGCGGAACATCACGTCCGGTTTCATCTTCGCCGTGGCGGCCGGGACTTATCTGATGTCGTTGAATCTAAACGGTCTGGTCAACGGCTTTGTCCTGACCCAACTCAACGTGGTCGTGGCCACGCTATTGGGTGTCGTTGTCTTGAAGGAAGCCAACCTCAAACAGCTGATTCCTAAGGCGATTGGTCTAGCCATCTTGATTGGTGGGGCTGTGATGATGGTTCATATTTGATTGAAATGGAAAAGACGCCAGGCTTGGCGTTTTTTATTTGCCCGGATTTTAAAAACGTACGTTCCCCAATTAAAACCATTGTGGTATGCTTAGACAATGACTTTTAATGATGGAAAGGACGACTAATCTTATGGCAACCACACTTCTCACGCCGGCGCAGAACCGGTTTCTCCAGCTCACGCAACCGGCCCTAGAACTCCCCGCACTGACGCGGGTACTACCGCTCTTACGCGACCATCCCACGGTTAAGGATACCAGTGACTTTCTGACGCGGTCGGCGCGTGAAACTATTCAAGAGCAGCGAGTCGACTGGTTGGTGACCGGGAGTCTGGCGTGGAAATTGTTGGCACGGCTACCCTATGCCATTAATGCTAGCGCTCGGCGGGCCGACTGGCATCACTGTGCGCTGTGCCACAAGCCGGTCCGCTACGAGTATCACGTGGTGTTGCGGGCGACCGGCCACGAGATTCTAGTGGGGTCCGAATGCGTGAAGAAGTTCATGAGCGATGAAATGCAGTATCTGATGGCCATCACGACCGAGGATAATTTCCATGCGGTGGCTCAGTACGATGCACTGACCGACCAGTATCCGGTGGTGCCGGAAATCTTGTGGGCGAAAGGCGCCTTGCCACAGTTACCGCAGACCCACCGTCGGCGGCAACGTTGGGTCCATAATGGGACGAAGGCCACGGTCACCGGGTATTTACGCCGACAAACTCAGAAACTGCCAGAGGTGCAATTATCACCGTATTTGACGGCGTACGATCGGCTTCAAGCGGTGGAACGGGGCGTCATTGCCAAACAACGTGAGCGAAAACAGGCTAATCAGCAACGTGCCCAGAATTTAGCCGCTCAGGAAGAGCAGGCGGCCTGGGAAGCGGCCAATGCGGCCCAGTCGACGGCAGAACAGCGGTTGCGTGACTCGGAAGCCTATCGAACGTATTTAGCGGCGGTGGCGGCGCTCATGACCCAACACCTCGAACTGACGGTATTCAAACAAGCGTTAGCGACGGTGACCATGCCCACCAGTCTCCGGCGGTTGGTCAACTCCTATCAACTAGGCGTAATGGCGACGGAGTTTGCACGGACCGGACAGATTAAGGCCGCGCGTTTACAGATTGTGCCGCGGTACTTGGTGGCTGACCTTAACCGTGTGACCCGGCGGCTGGCCGCTCAGCGGCAACGGGATTGGGACGATGACATCTTCAATGCTGCCGTGGGGTTCGAGCTGACGGCTGCCCAGCGTCAGGCCGAGTTGACGCGGCTCAGCCAGTCATGGGAGGGCCGGCAGGTGCCGGCAACCGTGTACCCGACGCTGGCGACGTTAACGGACCGATTGGATCGAGGCCTAGCGTTGCCCGAATCGTGGCCGCCACGGTTGACGCAGGCCATTGAGCGGCGCTTGGCTCATCAACCGGCAACGAGCTGGGTCCCAGCGCGGAAGAATCATGTCACGCCGGCTCAACTTCGCCAACTCGTTCAGGGGCGAAACGACTTTTCGGCGGTCAAAGCGGCCTATCATCGATTGTACGCATTGCCCGCGCAAGCGGAGACTGTGACAGTGGCGGCGCTCCACCGGTACTATCTGTTGATGCAGGAGCGTCGGGCCGGCCAGTCGGCGGCGACACAGCGCTTGGTTGACCAGTTACTACGGGATCAGGATTAAATGCAGGACTTCTTTAGCGAGAAGTCCTTTTTGCTATCGTCGTCAATATTTAGCGACTGAGATGGAAAAGGGGCATGATTCATTATCACCTGACTAACTTTTAGCCACATTCACTTAAACGCTGACAGATTTCGCCGAAAATAAATTATGCTTACGAACTTGTAACCGATAACAAGGCCCAATATGACGGTATTTATCGTAAATTTCGAAATTTTTAAAAAAACTTTCATTTTTTAGCCGAAAAACTATTTACAGGCAGACCTTCCCACGCTATAATGAACTTGTTACATATTTAGTAAAGCGTAACGACCGACTAGGGAGGAAGTTACGAAAGGATTCCCCATTAACTACGCGAAGGCAGTCTTTGCGGTGACTAGGGACTGTCTGAAAACTTAAAATTCAGGTACAATCTGAGGAAAAACGAATCGAGGCATTCCGATGACAACACCTAAACGATACGAACTGGAAGATGCTCAGTGGGACCGAATCAAAGGATACTTCCCGCCATACCGGACTGGCCGTCCATCAAGCCTAGACAACCGTACCGCCCTCAACGCTATCCTCTGGCTCATGCGCAGCGGGGCTCCTTGGCGTGATCTACCTGAACGCTATGGCTCTTGGAAAACGGTGTATAGTCGCTTCCGAGCCTGGGTAAGTTCAGGCTTGTTCGAACAGGTTTTTCTCGAATTGATTGACGATCCCGACATGGAAAACTTGAGCTTAGATTCAACGATCGTTCGAGCGCATCAAAAGGCCACTGGGGCAAAAAAAACGCCGAATGTATGGTCGAAAATCAAGCTATTGGACTAAGTCGAGGTGGCCGAACGACCAAGATTCACGCACTCGTTGACGGATTAGGGAATCCCTTGGGTTTTCGCCTAACAGGTGGTCAAGTACATGATAGCCAAGTTGCCAGTGAGTTGCTGGAAGGCTTCGATATTTCTCAATCAAATATTATCGCGGACAAAGCCTATGGCACCGCGAAACTTCGCCAGTATATTGAAGATAAAGCAGGCGTCTATACCATTCCGCCAAAGGAAAATACCAAAGACAAGTGGACCTGTGATTACCACGTTTATTGTGAGCGCCATTTGATTGAGAACTTCTTTAATCAGTTGAAGAACTTTCGTAGGATTGCAACGCGTTATGATAAGCTCGCTCATGTTTATCTGGCTACGGTCTACATTGCCTCAATTTGCATCTTACTTAAGTAGTTTTCAGACGGACCCTAGTAGTTAAGGGCCAATCGAAATTATTAAATATCTGTTGAGATGTTTTGAGGACAAAAAATTGAGGGGTGCTTATATCATGAAGAAGACTTTAAGCAGTATCGTTTTAGCAAGTGCATTATTATTTGGGGCTATGGCACCAGTTACGGCCAACGCGGCAGAAACTGATGTGACACCTTCAACCGGTTCGACGACTGGCTCAATTACGTTTACTAAGCCAGCAAGTACCACGGAGCCAGTTGATCCTTCCAATCCAGACAAACCAGGTGGTAACACTGATGACAATGGTGGTGCTAAGCCAGGTAGTGATGCCGACTTGACCTTCCTGTACGTTTCACCAAGCATGGACTTCGGTTCAAATATTGTTAACCAAACGACCGCTTCTAAGACTCAGATGTACAATCCAAAGACCATTACGACCACTGCCTTCCCAACTGGGACCACGGATACGAACAAGTTGGTTACCGAAGTTTCTGATACGCGTGGGACCAATGCCGGCTGGAATGTATCGGTTGGTAGTACTGAGTTAAAAGCGGGTGACGACGTGATTAGTGGTGCCCAACTCAATCTGGCTGGGGATAACGCAACGATCAAGAACTCCGCTGACTCTGTCGCTACTGGGCAAGCCGCTAACTTAACTACCGGTGGTGATGTTGCCACGATCTACGATGCAAAGACTGGTATCGGTGCTGGTGCAACCGCAATGCAATTGAACCCAAGTGACATTGTCTTGACTAACATTCCTGCAAACGTTAAGGCTACTGAAGCAGGGACGACCTACACGGCTACCTTAAACTGGACTTTGAACAACACTCCAGCTGAATAATTTTCAAAATGCGATTTAAGGTGTCCATTCGGTGCGAATGAACACCTTTTTGCTTATGAATGTAGTATCATGAGGATATTATAGAGTTGCATTAACTAGGGTAAGGCAGAGGTGTAAGGATGTTAGGATTAAAGCGGATTAGATTGGTCATGTTATTGGTGTTGGGTGTGGTTTTAGGTGGCTTTCTATCGTTAGCCCCGAAAGCGAGTGCGGCGACTAATAACGTTGGTTATAATGTGGCAGCCAAAATCCCAAGTAACCAGATCAATAAACAGAATTCGTTCTTTGACTTGAGGATGAATTCGCAGAAGTCCCAACGACTACAAGTCAGGATCTATAATGTAACCAATCAAGATATTACGGTTGAGACGGCGATTCATACGGCGTGGACGAACACGACTGGTGCGATCGATTACGTTAAGCCAGCAAAGTCTTATGATTCGACTTTACGTTATAAAATGAGCGACTTAACGAAGATTCAGGGGAAAAAGACTTTAACCATTCCGGCGAATGGCTCCAAATTAGTGACCGCAAATGTTAAAATACCTAAGACCACCTTTAATGGTGTCATTCTTGGGGGTTGGTATTTTAAGCGCGTAGATGACAAGGTCACTGGCAAAGTTAAGGGAGCCAATAACATTAAGAGTGAATACTCATATGTTATCGGGATGAAGTACACTATGGGGAAGGTTCCCAATCCGACCATGGCACTTGGAAAAGTTAGCGCAGGTCAGAGTTACACGCGGCGTGGTATTATTGCTAATTTGCGGAATACTTCGGCGGTGATTATCCCCAACTTGAAGTTGACCACCACGATTACCAACCGTAATGGTGCTAAACTGGTCAAGAAAGCCAAACAAGAGAATGTGCAAATGGCGCCGAACACAACGTTCCAATATCCATTGCTGTATGGTGATCAGAAGTTAGAAGCCGGACACTATCATTTGCATATGGTTGCTAAGAATACAGACCGCGAGTGGGTATTTGACCGCAACTTTACGATTACACAGGCACAAGCTAATAAGTACAATAAGGATGCCAATGCTGGGATCAGTATCTGGCTCTTAGTTGCCTTGGGTGCTCTGGGTATGCT
Source organism: Levilactobacillus brevis (assembly GCA_021383565.1). Lineage (NCBI taxonomy): Bacteria > Bacillati > Bacillota > Bacilli > Lactobacillales > Lactobacillaceae > Levilactobacillus > Levilactobacillus brevis. The sequence goes on from CP079699.1 coordinate 2,367,241, forward strand.
GATTCTAGTTCTCTTGATTCTGTTGATTATTTACCTTATCCGGCGCAAACGGCGTCAAGATGATGAAGAAGAACAGTAAAGTCAGTCTCGAAAGGAGGCGGCGGTCATGAAAAAGCTCATTAAGCGACTGGTAATGGTAGTTGCGGTGGTTCTAGGTCTAGGTGTGGGTGTGACGGCGTTTGCTGATACGCCTAGCACAGAGACCAGTTCAGCTAACCAATCGACCAGTACCACTGTGGGAATTACTTTTACGGGAACTTATAAGAACCTGTTTAAAATCTGGACAATTTGATATGATAGTTCAAAAAAGGATGATAACTTATGAACTACCCCAGCAATCCCTCACGGCACCAATTTGAACTAATTCGGCCCGATTTAGAAGCAGCTCGGCAATCCACTAGGCCTCGCAAATATGACCTTTATGATTTATTTTGTGCTGTCGCGTATGTTTTAAAAACCGGTTGTCAATGGCGACAGTTACCGGCTGATTTTCCTAACTGGCAATCAGTCTATTACTACTATCGCGTATGGTCTGAGGAACAAATTATTGATGAACCTTCTATTTTGGATAAATGTTTAAAAAAATTATCTTTACCCTACGGGAAAAACAATCACGCTCGGCTAAAACATCTTTCATAATTATTGATGCCCAAAGCGTTAAAAATACCGATACGGCGGAGCATCACGGTTATGACGGTGGCAAACGTATATCTGGCATCAAACGGCACTTAGCTGTTGATATTAACGGCTTACCTCAAGCAATTCATATAACGACAGCTAATGTTTCGGATCGTGATGGGGCCAGTGCTATGTTAGCCCTCAACTATGATCATTTAAGACAAGTTAAGTCAGTTTTGGTAGATGGCGGCTACACAGGTTCCAATTTTGCAGCTGACGTTTACACTAATTTAAAAGCCACCGTGCAGGTGGCTAAACGCAATGAGCTTCATAAATTTGAAGTATTACCGCAACGCTGGATTATTGAACGATCTTTCAGTTGGTTAGATAAATGTCGCCGTCTCTGGAAAAATTGTGAACGTCAACTTAACACTAGTCGTCAAATGGTCATTTTAGCTTTTTTAGTATTGCTGCTCAAGAGATTTTAAACAGGTTCTAAGCCTGGAAGTAATCCTGGCGGCACACCGGCTACGGATGAATCGGGTGGCGACGGTGATGAAATCGCGCCATCCAATAACCATAGTGGTAGCACAGTGACTACTGGTGGTGACGGCGATACCATCGACGGGGACATCCCCAGTGGCCACAATCCCACGACCAGTGTGACCAGCGCGCACCATTCGGCTGCGAATAAGCCGGCCGGTGCGGTGGCCAGTGTCGTGCATTCCGGAACGGCCGATTTGGTCGCCGGTCGGTTACCACAAACGGGTGAATCACAGGTCTTCTTGGCCAGCGTCTTTGGCCTATTCCTGTTGATCGCAATCGTTCTGCTGGCCGTCGTTCGGTGGCAGGCTCGGTTGTTACGGGAGCACAGATAATTTAAGACGAGATTGAAGCGGTGTTGCCAGTGGGCACACTGCTTTTTTGGCGAAAAAAGGACCGCCCATTCGGGCAGTCCCGTGATCGTCATTTAAATAATTCACCTTAGGCCTTGACCAGTGCCATGACGGCTTCTACTAGCATTCCCACGGCCATGCCATACATGGCTAGCATGTCTTGGTGGACAACAACTAAAAGTAGGACTGCAGCGTAGAAGACGACCATGACTAGCCGCCAGATCTTCCGGCGCATTACAGGGCGACAATCTTACCCACAGCGATGGGCAGCGTCACGTGCGTGGAGTAATGGCCAACTGCGCCAGCAACCGTGTCTGGCAGGTCTACGTCATCGGTCACACCGTGGATGTAGATGACCCGCTTGTCCAGCTCGAGTTCGCTGTCGTTGAAGGTCTCCTTGAACTTGGCATTGAGGGCCGCAAGCGGGACAACCTTCGTGTAGGCAAAGTAACCGTTGGCGTCGGCGACCGGGTAGTTGTCGTTAGGCACGTTCATCTCGTGTGGGGCGGCGTCGAAGGGCACCATGGTCGTACCGGAGACGGCACCGGTTTCGGGTAAGTCCACGAAGCCGTCGTGGTTGACGTCCTGGGCAGCAGTTGCGATTTCAGCCGGTTGGCCGTCCGGGAAACCGTGGAAGTGTTCCCAGTGTTGTAAGTTGGCTGGGGTGTCGAACATTTCGATATTGATGGTCAGCTGATCACCGTTGATGGTGAACAGAGCCGTGCCATGGGCGGCGGTTCCGATGGCGTCTGCGTTCAGGGGCACGATGTTTGCTTGATAGATTTTCATAGTCAAATGACCTCCTTGAATTGATACGCTTAGTGTATAATAAAAGACAAAATATAAAATTGATAATTGTCAAGAAAAGGAGAAAAAGATGACGCACGATCCCTTTAAATGTGTTCAAAACGCGCCAATCTTCAAAGGATTGGCCGATGCCGATATTGCTGAACTGACAAAAATTTCCGTGCACCAACAAGAATTCAAACGGGGCAGTGTCCTCTACGATCCAACCCAACCGCTCGAACGCATGCTGATTATTGATGAGGGCCGCGTCAAGGTCTACCAACTCAACGAGAACGGCAAGGAAAAGGTGCTCTACATGCTACGCAGTGGCGCGATTGACAGCGAAGCCGCGCTCTTCAACCAGCGGCCACATTTCAATTACGCCGAGGCGGTGGAAGATACCAAGATTTGTTCGATTGGCCGAGCAGACTTCCAGGCCCTGCTTCACCGGGTACCGACCGTGGCCTTTAATCTGCTGAATATTTTGGGAGACCGGCTGACGGCGTTGGAATCCGTGAGCGCGTTGACCGGTAATCTCAAGGCCAAGAACCGGGTGCTGGCTTACTTGCAGCAGGTTGGCCAGGAACAGCAGGCGACCCACTTCATGTTGCCGGAAAAGAAGAAGGAGCTGGCAAGCTACCTCGGCATCACGCCAGAAACATTGAGTCGCCAACTGAAACAATTGGTGGCCGATGGGCTGCTAGCGATTGACGGTCGGGAAATGACCTTACTATAAAGTTAAATCGCCGCTGAAATGAGTGCTAAGTTTCGGCGGTTTTTGTAGTCATCAAGCGGCGTGTGACAAAAAACTTACCCACGCCGGTTGCCAAACCAGTCGATGAATGCTATAGTGTACTAGTAAAATATAACACTAGGGAGGCGGCCTAACGTGAAATTTGATGATAAGGTCCCGATTTACTATCAGATCAAGAACTATCTCTATCACGAAATGATTACCGGCCAATTGGCGCCCGGCGCAAAGTTGCCGGCCGTTCGCCAATTAGCCGTGGACTTGACGGTCAACGTCAACACGGTTCAACGGGCACTTGGGGAAATGATCACAGCAGGTATTATCACCTCCAAACGGGGCAAAGGCAACTTTGTCACCACGGAGACGGGGCGACTCACACAGCTAAAGGAGCAATTAATCATGGAGCAATTGGAACGGGCCTACGAGCAGTTACACGCCTTGAATTTAACGGATGACGAAATTATCGCCGGTTTGAAACAATATATCGCGCAGAGGGGGCAACAAGATGACTAACGTTTTAGCCATTCACGATGTGGGCTATAAGCATAATTTTAAAACGATTTTGCACGATGTCGATCTAACCCTCGAGACCGGTAAGATCGTCGGTCTGTTAGGCGAAAATGGTGCTGGAAAGACCACGCTGATGCGCCTGATTACCGGTAGTGCCAAGGGATCCGGGACGATTACTGTCTGCGGAGATACCCAACCGGCCCATCACCGTAGTCACGTCAGCTTTACCGAGCAGTTGCGTGGCTTCAGCGCCAACACGCGAGTTGAGCAGGTGGCGAGTTTCTACCGGACGGTGTATCCCGACTTTGACGGAGCGCGGTTCGAGGAACTGGTGACCTTCCTGCAGATCGATACCAGCTTGAAGCTGGCCGCCCTGTCCAAAGGGATGAAGGAGAAAGTTATCATCGCCTTAACGCTAGCCCGGCAGGTCAACTTGTATCTGCTGGATGAACCGTTCAGCGGTATCGACAGCATGAGTCGCAAGCGGATTATCAGTAGTATTCTCAAATGGAAACCGGACGACGCGACGATGGTCATTAGCGATCACTACGTCTCCGAGATTGCGCCCATCCTCGATGAAATTGTGGAGGTCAAGGACCAGACGGTGGCCGTCCATCAGGATAGTGACGCCGTGCGCGAAGAGTTTGGGTTAAGTATCGAAGCCTACTACGAAAGTCTTTACGAAGGGAGTGATCACCGTGACTAGTTTTGGCGCATTATTTAAAGTGTTGGGGCGCAATCGTTTCCGCCTGATGAATTGGGCTATCTTAGGAGAACTAGCCGTAATTGTCGCGACGCTACTGTGGCGCTTTGCCACCGCGGGGATTCAGGGAGGCGATACCTTCTGGGCCGTCATGGGTTGGTCGCTCTTGGCCTTCATCGTCGTGTTTGTTCTCTTGGCCGTCCAGACAGAGCGGGTCTACACCCGCGACACGTACCGGTTATTACCGCTGGGTGAAACGAAGCTGTACTTAACGGATTTACTCACCTCCCTTGTGATGTTCGTGTACTTTGGTGTCATTCAGGCCGTCTTCTATCTGGTGGCTGAGATGATCGACAACCAATACCTAACGACGTGGCTCCTCAGTGGGCCGAGTGATACGACCCAACAGATGGTTAAGGCGATGATCGGTCTAAGCGGTGTGCTACTCGCCCTGGCCATTATGGGCTGGACCACGATATCGTTCATTCACCTAGTGGTCAGCGTTACCAATAACTTTTTACCCACGGCAAGTCGACGGCTGATCAACATTGTTCTCTACATTGTGATGATCATCCTAGTCGTTTGGGTTGCCGGCTATCTGGTCGATGGTGTCAACCACGTGGGGGAATTGTTCTCAGCGACTGGCAACGCCGGGTTCCTCGTGAATATCGTGGGCTTCCTGGTCGTGGCGGCGATTGAGGCTGGGTTAAATATTGTCTTGCTTAAGAAATGGGTCGAAACGATCCCGAATTAAACGGTACGTTACAGCGAATAGAAGTTAGTGCCAGGTTTTCCACCGTGATTGGGTGGGAAGCCTGGTTTTGTCTTGGGGCCGACTAGTTGCCTTGCGTAACGGCCGGGCGGGGAGGTTCAGCGCGCCGAGGAAGATGAGGATTCCCAAGAGAAATTGTCCCAAGAAGCTGAGTCCACCAAATCCGTCTAAATAAAGCATGGCTAACAGCCAGTCGGCTATTTTGAAACAGATAAATAGGCCCAACCAACGGTAAATCACGGTGACGTTGCGGTTTGATTTCATGAGAAGTCCTCCGAATCTAGTCTGTTAGCCAACAATACCAGAGCGATGGGCTAAAGTAAATTAGGACGCACTATAAATTAAATTATAAGTGAATTAAAACGCCAACCCCTTGTCAGGCTGGCGTTTTTGCCGTTTTAATCGGTCGTGAGCGGATGTTGCCGATGGAGATGAGCAGAGAGACCAACACGAGCGGCCAGCTTAAGCCGTAGAAATACAGGCTAAAATCAGCTGTGTCACTGGGTTTAAAGAAATTGAGGATGCCGACCTTCGCTACCGCGCTAACGGCCACCAGCAGGCCGAACATGACCAATTGGCACAGCAAGCCACCGTACGTTGAGAAACGATATTTATGAATAATGGCACTGTCGCTGTCGATACCTTCGAGGGTGTAGAGCGTCTCGTTGAGCGTCGGGTTGTCGTAGCCCACGTAAAGCGTGATCAGCAGGAGTCCCACGAGGTAGCTCCCGACCCAAGGAATCAGCAGGAAAACTTGCCCGACCAGAAGGCTGATGAGGCTGTACTTGCGGGCCGCACGCGCTTGATGGTGGCCCAGCAAGTTGAAGACAGTGTAGCCGGTCTCAAAGCCCAGCAGGTACACGGCAAAGACGGCATACATCCCCGCCGTTCCCAAATAAAAGTAGGCAAAAAAGCTGTTAAAGAGTAGCACGAGGCTGACCAGAAAACCACGGTTCAGTAGGCGCATCTTGTAGTTGGGCAGAACGTGCCAGTCCGCAACCAATTCAATCAGCAGGATGACCAAGGCCACCGCAATGATGGCGAGCGTCAGCCAGCTGGGGATGGTGATTGTGGCCTTGCGTAGCGTGGTCAACACGGCGATGACGCCAAAGAAAATGAGCGATAACACCCAGCGCCAAGTCTGTGAGAGGCCGTGGACGTGGCGGGGCGTCGCGCGATAGAAGTCACTGGTAAAGTTGTTGAGCAACAGGCCGCCGGGAAGTGCCACGAGGTAGAAGATCCCCAGTAGAATAAACGTCAACGTGTAGTTGAATTTAGCCAGCACGTCGGCACCAATGACCACCGCCAGACCGGCGAAGATGAGCCAATAGAGCCGCTTCATTTTAAAGTTCGCCGTATGGGTCAGGTGAAGCTTGACCGTTAAGAAATACGGCCAAATGGTGGCGGCACTGTAGCCCCACAGTAGGCTGCCCACGATGAGCCAGCCCAGTTGCGCGGTCGCCGCAAAGAGCAGGCTCCCGACCGCACCCAGCGTCAGACTGAGAATGAGGTAGGTGCTGGACCTGAGATTCAGGCGCTTGGTGTAGAAGATGCTGGCGGCTCGCGAGATGTAGAAGGCCACGAGGGCGATCAGATACGTTTCGCTCTGGGTCTGTTGCCACTTGGCCAGAATTAAGACGTAGGGCAGGATAATGCCAATATTTGCTAAGAAATTAAGCGTCCCGACAGAAAAGTCGGTGGCGCCTTGATGAAGTCGTTTCACGAAGAGAGCTCCCTTTTTCTATTAAAGTTGTTGGCGGGGACTAGAAGTCTTTAAAGTCGTTGCCACACATGGCGCCCCACCACAGGCCGGTGGCCATGGCCGCGTAGTCGCTACCACCACCATCGCCGCCACCGGTGCCAAAGAAGCGATGCCGCGGCTTGCGCATGTGGCCGGGGGTGATAGTCGTTGGACTACAGGCAACATTGATGATGGCATGAGTCCAGCGGATGTCGCCTGCGATGGTTTTACCGAATTTATCCCGCTCGCGGTACATCGCTTTTAGAATCTCGTCGTAGGTGTACATGGGACTATCCCGAAAGTAAAAGGGCTTAAAATGATCCCGGTCGGCGGGTTTGAGTTGGCACGTCATGTCCCCTTCTCCAAGGATAAGTAGCCGGTCGTAATCAATCGTCAACTTATCGCGTGTATCCTGAGCGTAGTAAATGACCTCCAAGCCGCTGTAATCGACGGGATTAACGTAGGTTACACCGTATTGTTCGATATATAGCGGGTTTAACAACGGTTCCTGTGCCATGACGGCATCCCTTCTTTCAGCTCAAGTATACCAAACTTCGGCGAAGAGGTCGGTTCCCAGACTTCCGCCGACTCAAAAAGGGCTGACAGCACGCTGCCAGCCCTTCGAAATCAAGTTTATTGAATACTTTAGCGATCACCTTACCAGTCGCCTACGGCTGCCAGGGATTCCACCTGCTGTGGGGACCGGCAAGAGCCATGGGACGGTCTCTTGACTCGCCTTGAAGCCACGCCAGGACCGCGCGTCTCCAAGGTCGTCCAGTGCCATAAGCTGGCTGAAGAACACCAGCTAACGCCACTTTCACGGCTGGCTCCATCCCTGGCCTCCTCCGGCTAAGGACAGATGGTACCAGCCAAAGACGTGTTGGACTAAACTTTTTGTTACTGTAACAGCTTAAAGCAGCCGTGAGTAAGCTAAATTTGGGCTCAGCCGGGGCATTCATAACTGGTGGTTTACCAGTTATGAATGGGCGACTTGGAAATGCCGATCTGTGGCGGTTCCAAGCGAGTTTCGAGACCGTTCTTTGGCTCGAAACGTCCTTCCCCAGCGTTCCAGCCCAAATTTGGCGAACGGTAAGGCGGCTCTTAAGCAAGTGACGCGGGAAAGCCAGTTAGTTTTCCGAAGAAGTCTTGGGGGTCAAGCGCTTTTCGATAAAGGAAAGCACCAGATCAGTGATGATCGCCATCAGAGCCGTTGGTAACGCCCCGGCCAAGATGATGGCGCCTCCGTTCGTCGCGTTGGTCCCGCGGACGATGATATCGCCCAGACCACCGGATCCGATGAAGGACCCAATCACGGTAATCCCAATGCCCAAGACTAGGGCGTTTCGAATTCCGGCGATAATCACGGATAGTGACAGCGGAATCCGAATGGTCTTCATGATTTGGAAACGGGTCATCCCCATCCCTTTACCGGCATCCAGCACGTCTTGGTCCACGCTCAACATCCCCGTGTAGGTGTTTTTCACAATCGGGAGTAGTGAGTAGAGGAAGACGGTGGCGATAACGGTGTTTTGGCCGAGTCCCAGTCCCAGCATCAGGATGGACAGCATGGCCAGTGAGGGGATGGTCTGGATAACGTTGGCAATCCCGATGATAATCGGCGAGAGCTTGCGGTTCTGCGAAATCCAAATTCCAATCGGAATCCCCACGATGGCGCCGAACAGCACGCCATAGATTGAAACGAGGAACGTCTGGTTAAATTGACTGAGGACGTACATCCCGTTGTGTGAGAAGTAATACATCAGTTGCCCGAATAAGCCCATGTCTTTCATGCCTAGTTCCCCCCTTCAAAGTAGTGGTGTTGCTTCAAAAAGTCGTTGGCCACGGTTTGTGGTTCTTCCAGTTGGTCATCGACCTTATAGTTTAAGTTTTGCATAGTCTTCAATGAAATCTTGCCGGTCAACCGGTTCAAGACACCCTTCAATTCTGGGTGCTGTTTCAAGATGGCATCGGTGGCCACCGGACTCCCATCGTATGGTGGGAAGAAGTTCCGGTCGTCCTTGAGGATCGTCAGATCATAGCTACCAACCCGGCCGTCGGTGGAATAGCCAAGGATGGCGTCCATCTTACCGGCGGAGAGGGCATCGTAAAGTAAGCCGACCTGCATCGGGTAGACCGTACCAAAACTAAAGCCGTAATCCTTCTGGAAGGCGGGGTAACCGTCACCCTGACGATTTTGCCAGATTTGGTCAATCCCAACGCGCATGTTCGGCGCTAATTTTTTCAGATCGCTGACCGTCTTCAGGTGGTGCTTCTTCGCGTAGCTCTTCTTGACCATCCAAGCGTAGGTATCGGCGAACCCGTAAGACTTGAAGTAAGTCATGTGGTAGCGATCCTTAAATTCATTGACGACGGTCTTATTAACCTTGGCCGGATCCCGTTCGAACTTTTCGTTCAGGATGGTGGTCAAGTCGGTCCCGTTGAATCGAATGGAAGAAATGTCGGCGTTATCGTTCTTTAAGGCGTTAAAACTAACATTTCCGGAACCGAGGTTATTGACAATAGTTGAATCGAGGTTGGTGTAGTGGCTGATCATGCCTTGAATCATGTAGGCCATGATCTGCTGCTCGGTGGTGTTCTGCGAGGCAATCCGGACGGTATTGTTGCCGGAGCCACTCAGACCAGGTAAGCTACAGCCCCCGAGGGGTAAGAGTACGATGACTAACAGAAGTCCGGCTAGCCATTGACGTAAATGTTTTCGCATGACGGACCTCCTATCGTAATTGCCGTGGTGTCACGGTGTTTTCCAATTTACCTAACAAATAGTCGACGAGTAGGGCCAACAAAATAACGGGAATCGACCCGCCCAGAATCAAGTCGGAGCGGTAGAGGTTCAAGCCGTTAAAGATAAAGTCACCCAAGCCACCGGCCCCAATGTAGGAAGCCAGTGTGGCCCACGCGATGACGTAGGTCGCCGACAGCCGAATTCCAGACATGATAACCGGAGCGGCTAGGGGAATCTCGGCGCGCATCATGGATTGCCACCAGGTCATTCCCATCCCCTTAGCAGCGTCACGCACTGTGGGGGAGACCCCCTCCATCCCCAGGTAGGTGTTACGCAGGATGGGGAGTAAGGAGTAGATGAACAAAGCGACAATGGCGGGTGTCGAGCCAATCCCAAAGATGGGAATCATCATGGCTAAAAGCGCCATGGCAGGGATAGTCTGTAGGACACCGGCCAGTGTGATAATGGCGTTGGCGCCACGTTTCATCCGCGTCAGGAGAATGCCTAAGGGCACGGCGACAATGATTCCTAAAGCCAAAGCGGCCGCAGAAATATAGAGATGTTGGCCGGTCTTATCGATCAGCTGCATCCCGTAGACTTGTAAGAAGTGAATCATTGTGATGATTCGCCCCCTTCATGAGTTGCGGCAGCGTGAATATCTGCGTTGATTGGGGAAGCCGGCTCTTCATCGTTGGCTGGTGCGCCACGTAAGGCATCGTAAACAATATCAACCAATGCGGTTCTCGTGACGATCCCGACCAAGTGTTTCTTGGCGTCGACAACCGGAACGTTTTTAACCCCCTGTTTTAGAATCCGGTCAACGGTGTCCCCAATGAGGGCGTTGGCCTGAACGTAGAAGACTTCGTGGTTGGTGAACCGGCTGACCGGCGTCGTGGCGTCGGTGATTCGGTTAATATCATCCAAATCAACGTAGCCTTGGAGCACACCAGATTCGTCCGTAACCAGTAGCGTATCAACTCGCCGGTCATGCATCAGGTCGATGGCGTCGTCCAACGTCTTGTCTGGCGTGATAGCGGCTGGGTTCTTCAGCATAATCTGGCTGACGGAGAGAATGTTTGGTTGGGCTCTGATCAGCCGTTCCTCACCGATTAAGTTGGTGACGAATTCGTTGGCTGGATGCCGCAAGATATTTTCCGGCGTATCGACCTGCACCTGCTTGCCGTGGCTCATGATGACCACGCGCATCGAGAGGTGAAGGGCTTCGTCCATATCATGGGTTACGAAGATAAAGGTCTTGCCCAAGTCTTCCTGTAAATGCTTGACCAAGTCCTGTAGCGATTCCCGCGTGATGGGGTCCAACGCCCCAAAGGGTTCATCCATCAGAATGATTTCTTGGTCGGCGGCCAGGGCCCGAACGACCCCGATCCGTTGCTGTTGCCCACCGGAAAGTTCGCCGGGGTAACGCTTCAGCATTTCTTCTGGCAGTTGGGCCAGGTTGATCATCTTTTTAGCCTGCTCAGCCCGTTTTTCTTTAGACCAGCCGAGCAGTTTCGGTACGATTTCAATATTCTCTTGGATCGTCATATGCGGCATTAGCCCGATGTTTTGAATTACGTAGCCAATGGAGCGCCGGAGCTTGACGGGATCCATCTTGGAAATATCCTTGCCATCAATCTTGATGGTTCCCGAGGTCTGGTGCAGCATGCGATTGATCATCCGCATGGTCGTGGTCTTCCCCGATCCAGACGTCCCGATAAAGGAGATAAATTCCCCGCGGTCGACTTGCAAGTTAAAGTCGTCAACGGCAACTTTACCATTGGGATATTCCTTACGTAGATGTTCCATTGAAAGTAGCATAGATTAACCTCCTGTGTAGTGATGTCACACTTCTGGAAAAACGCCAGAAATATAAAAGAACGATCGGCATGCCAAAGTGGCACACGCGAGGTGAAGCAACTTGGAATCCGGTCGTATTTGGTTAGGTGGGCACTTATGAATATAGCTATTGTACACGAGTCTGACGCGTTTTCCAAAAGATAACTATTGCGAGTGTTGATAATGGCCGGGTATGAAACAGCTTCCTTGCCTGTTAGAACACCGGAATAGCGCCGTTGGCCTTTTTTTCGGCCTTCCACCAATTAAAGCATAACATACCTAAAGTAGTTTTTAATAAGAAACGCCTTATTGAAAGCGAAAAAGTGATGATAATTATGGCCATTTTTTTGGCAAAAAAGGCTTGCCTTCGACCTACTCTAACCCCGTATAATCTTGATTATCAGTTAAAGTGAAAGGGAGTTACGAACTTGAAAAGAATCTTAATTGCCGGCCCGTTAGACCCAACCAGTCAGGCGTTTGTCCGCCAACTCAGTGAGAATATGACGCTTGATTTAACGGTTTATACCCCTAGCCAAGTAGTGCTGCCTGCCGATGTGACAGGCTTTACAGGTGAAACGATGGACGAGGGGGGTCTGAGCGCCGCCATGTTGGACCAAGACCTGGTCGTAGCCCTAGCGCCGACAATTCATTTGGTGGAGATAGTCAAGGCGGTAGTGACGGCGGCCCAAGCCGTGGCCGTGCCACAGGTCATGGTGAGTCGTACCGACGATATTGACGACCTACCCCGTGAGGTGCGGACGGCCCAACAGCTCTTATTGCGGGCGGGGATGCCGACGGATTTGGTCGAGGGCTTCGGTAGCCTCAGTGCGCTCTTGGGCCTCGACGTGTTGCCAGCCCCGACAGCCGTCGATCCCCTATTCGACGCCCGCTTCGCTGGGTAACACTATTTCAGTTGAGCAGCAATGATCGCCTACGGCTACCAGAAATTCCGCCTGCTGTGAGGACCGGTGAAAGCCACAGGGCGGTCTTTCACCTCGGTTTGGAGCCGAGGACCGCGTCTCCAAACACGTCCAGCGACGTAACCAGGCAATAGGATGCCTGGTTACGTCGCACTCACGGCTGGCTCCATTCCTGACCGACGGCTAAGGTTGTGGCGAATTTAAATCGTGTTGATCGCAGTGGGTTTGCCACTTAGTTTCGAATTGTTGTGGGAGCGGATTTAACTGGTGGTTGAACGAGACACTAGCGTAGCCGCGAGTGAGCCAAATCTGGGCTCAGCCGGGGCAATGATGGCTGGGCTTGCCGTCATTGGGTACCTTGAAAACGCTGAACTGTGGCGGTTCCAAGTGAGTTTCGAGACCGTTTTTTGGCTCGAAACGTCCTTCCCCAGCGTTCCAGCCCAGATTTGGCGAACGGTAAGGCGACCAGTTCCCACAGTTGGTGATAGCATAAACCGCCATCTACCGAGAGTAAATGGCGGTTGTGATAGTCTATTTGGCAGCCGGAGGCGACGGTTAATGACTGGCTTGTCGTTGGCGAATTTCCGGGGCGAACCACCAGAGTAAAGCGAGGTTGATGAGCATGAGGATTGCCGTTGAGAAGAAGACGGCGTTGTAGTTGAAGATCCCCGCCAACCAGCCTCCAAGTAAGGCGCCCAGCATGTTGCCAATCGATTGAAACGATTGGTTCCAGCTGAAGACGGTTGAGGTCAGCGTGACCGGTGTGTTTTTGGTCAGGAGCGTCTGAATCTCGGGGAATAGAGCCCCGTCGGGAATCCCGATCATGAAGCGTAGAATCCCCAGCATCCAGACACTGGTGACGAAGCCTTGCGGAAAGTACATGACAGTGGCAAAGATATAGCCGAAGAGCAGAACCCGTCCCGAGCCGTGATGGTCGCCGTAACGGCCCAGTCGTGGTGCAGCGATGATATTAGAGATGCCCGGTAGCGCGGCCAGAATCCCAGCGACCACGGTAATTGGCCCAACGTTGTGCATGAGTTCCTTGACATACAGACTGATGATGGGCGAGATGGACGTGTTGCCAAATTGAACGAACATGGTCGAGCACAGCAAGATGATAATCAATTTTAAATTGGGAACAGCCGCCAGACGATTCGGACGTTTGGCGGTTTTTGATTGGCGTGGCACCGGTTTGAAGTTCTCCTTGACCAGCACCCAGCTGAGTACGAAGGTAATCAGGAGTAGGCTGGCGGTCACGAAGAAGGTCATGCGAATCGAAAAGATCTGGGCCAACACCCCACCGATGATGGGGCCGAGCAGATTGCCACTGGTCCCACCGGTCGTCAGGGTTCCCAACGCCGCTCCCGAGTATTTTCGCGGCGTCTGGGCGGCAATCAAGGCCTGTGCGTTGGGAATGTAGCCGGCAAAGACGCCTTGTAGGGAGCGCAGGGCGACCAATTGCCAAACGTTGGTGGCGAGGCCCATGAGGCCCATTGCCACGGCAATTCCGAGCGAGGTTCGAAGGAGCATGAGCTTGCGGCCCTTGCGATCGGCGACCATGCCCCATAGTGGCGCGGCGATGGCCCCCACGAAGAAGTCGGCGGCGTACACCAAGCCACTGTACATGGTCACCTGTGCCTTGGTGTACGTCCCCAGGCTACTGACATATAACGACAGAAAGGGCATGATCTCACTGAACGCCATGCCTACAATAAACGAACAGAACCACAGAATGTGGAGGTTCCGCCGCCAGAGATCATTATTCTCCTCGGCTTCATCCACGATGGGTCAACTCCTTAACGACAAAAAAATTGCTGATATTGTCATAAACATACCGCGCAAACCGCGAAACGTCAATGATAATCAGCAATTTTTTTGCGCTCGCACGAGTTAACCGAAAGCCTCAGTTAGGCTGCAAGCAATTGTGCAATTTAATCAGTATAACGGCAATTAGTCGTTGGCCACTTGAATCTGGGGCTTCCGGATTTCCGGAATCAGCCACCAGACCAGCGCCAGGTTGATGAGCATCAACAGCGCGGTGGAAATGAAGACGGCGTTGTAGTTGAAGACGCCGGCGATCCAACCACCTAGCAGTGAGCCTAACATGTTGCCGATTGACTGGAAGGATTGGTTCCAGCTGAAGACGGTCGAGGTGAGCTCAACCGGTGAGTTCTTGGTCAGAAGCGTCTGAATTTCGGGGAAAAGGGCCCCATCGGAAATTCCGATCATGAACCGTAAAATCCCGAGCATCCACACGCTGGTGACAAAGCCTTGCGGTAGATACATGACGGTGGCAAAGATGTAGCCAAAGAGCAGAACCTTTCCCGAGCCGTGGTGGTCACCGTAACGCCCTAACCGCGGGGCAGCAATGATGTTGGACACTCCGGGTAGCGCGGCGATGATTCCGGCGACCACGGTAATCGGCCCGACGTTGTGCATGAGTTCCTTGACGTACAGACTGATGATGGGTGAGATGGAGATGTTCCCAAATTGGACAATCAACGTGGAGCATAGGAGAACCAGAATCAATTTAGGATTAGGAAAGGCAGCCAATGGGTTGTGACTGCGCTTGGCATTGGGTTGGTGCACCACCGGCTTGAACTGTTCTTCGACAAAGATCCAACTGAGGAAGAATGTCAGCAGTAGGAGCCCCGCCGTGATGAAGAAGGTAAAACGAATCGTGAAGAGCTGCGCCAGCACCCCACCGATAACCGGCCCTAGCAACATGCCGCTGGTCACACCGGTCATCAGGGTACTGAGCGACGCGCCGGAATGTTTCCGTGGCGTTTGCGAGGCGACCAGGGCCTGGGCGTTAGAGATGAAGCCCGCGAAGACCCCTTGCAGGGCCCGCAACGCAACTAACTGCCAGACGCTGGTGGCAAAGCCCATGAGGCCCATTGCCACGGCCATTCCGAGCGAAGACCGTAGCAACATGAGCTTACGGCCCTTACGATCGGCCACCATGCCCCAGAGAGGCGAGGCGATGGCACTGACGAAGAAATCCGCTGCGTAGACGAGCCCACTATACATGGTGACCTGTGATTTGGTGTAGTCACCTAAACTACTAATATATAACGATAAAAACGGCATGATTTCACTAAAGGCCATGCCGGCAACGAACGTACAGAACCAGAGAACACGGAGATTACGACGCCACGGTCCCCGTTCTCTTTCGGCTTCGTCCAAAACGAGTCAACTCCTTAGGGTCTAGATTGATTGGTGAGATTACCCCGGGTAACGCAAACCAATCGACATTAAATTCTTGACAACAACCCCACTAAGATACCCTCATAACGGCGAAAGGTCAACATAGACGACTTATTTGTATGCGCTCGCAATGGTTTAACGCCGTCTTTTACCGCGCGTCAAAAATATTTCTCGTGGATCGTCAAGCCTCGGCGGGGGGAACCGGGGGGCGTTGTATCACCGGAAAAAGTCCGGAGATACGAAAGGCTCGAGCGCTGGTCTCGAGCCTCAGTCTTCTATTCTACAGGGAAAAGTTCGCCTTCCGCGATGCGTTCTAGCATCAAGCGAGAGGGGATGAAAAAGACGTTACCGGTGATTGGCGTGCTGAAGTCGAGAAGACGATCACTCTTCGTGAACATATTCTCCAGCATTCGCTGGGTTACGGTGAAGTGGCGGGCATAGCCAATGAAGTAGGTGCCTGCGATGCCTTCGCCCGGATTGCCGTAGGGTACGTTCATGCGCACAATCTTATGTTCGATGCCATTGTCGTTGTCCTGGGAGGCTAGGTTGTGGGCGTTGGGAAGTTTCTCCTCATCGTCGAGCTCGCGGTCGGTGAATTTATGCCGGCCAATCGCTTGTTCCTGACCCTCGGTCTTCAGCGCGTTCCAAGCGTCCATGTTGTGTGTGTATTTCTGCGCAAAGGCGTACGAGCCATTCACGAACTCGGGGTCTTCGTCGCCAATCAAGGCGTATTGCGTGGCATCGTGGCCGTCGGGATTCTCGGTGCCGTCGACAAAGCCGATGATGGCACGGCCTTCGAAGTAGCGGAAGCCCTGCGTTTCATCGACCACCGTGGTCCAGTCACGGAGAAATTCGCGTGCCTGGTCCATGACCTCGTAGACCACGGCCCGCTCCTTGGCGCGCACGTGCATGAACAGGTCGCCGGGCGTGGCCGGTGCGGTATAGCGCGGTCCCTTGATGGGCGTGAAGTCCACGAGTTCCTTGGGTTGACTGGCGGTCGGAAATAGTAAGCGCCAGGCCGTGGCCCCAAAGCCAAAGGCCACCTTGAGATTAGCGTCGGGGTAGCGAATGACCATGCTTCGTTCGATGGCGGCCAAGCGGTCTGCGAATTCAGCTAAGGCGCGGCGGTCTTTGGCGATGTCGGTACGATCAATCAGGTAAGTTGTGAATTGAATATTATCACCGGCATCGCGGTAAACATCTTGAGCAGCATCAGGATTCATCATCGTCATGGTAGGTTCCTCCTCATGAATTAGTGGGGACATCATTAAATCTAGTATAGCAAGCGGATCGCAAAATTTTAGCGGTGGTGCTTGTGAATGCTAAAAAAGTTATTTGGCTTACAAAACAAGACGGGAAGGGGGTGTGTTCTAGGGATGAGACAAGCGCTTGGACAGGGGTCCAAGCGCTTGTCGATTCAAATGCTAGTTCGTGGAATCATCGTTCCGCGCTTAGCAATTAAGCTTTTTGAAAATCCTTCACGCCGGTAACCAGACGCTCCAAGCCGTCTTGAAGGCGTTCGGCGGGGCAGGCCACGTTGATTCGAACGAAGTCGTGACCATCGCCGCCGTAAACGGAACCGGCCGTGATGAAGAGTCCAGTCATTTGCCGGATAAAATCGCACAGTGCCGTCGTATCGGTGGTTACGGCCGTGCAGTCAATCCACACGAGGTAGGTGGCGTGACCAGTAATGACGTGGAGTTGCGGGAGCTTCTTCTCAATTAACGTCGTCAGTGCCTGCTTGTTCGCGGTAATCTGGGCGTTTAACTCGTGAACCCACTCTGCGCCGGTCGTATAGGCGGCGATACTGCCGTCGATGGCGAAGGCGTTGGGTTCAGCTAACTCATCGGTGTTGATACCGCGGTCGACGATATTACGGAGATTCTCGTTTGGCACGATCAGTGTGGCCGCGTGGAGAGCCGCCACGTTAAAGGTCTTGCTGGGGGACACCGCCGTAATACTATTGTTAGCGCAAATATCGCCCGCCGAAGCGAATGGCGTGTAGCCGTAGCCCGTTTCGGTGATGTCGCCGTGAATCTCATCAGCAAAGACGACCACGTGATTATCGGCCGCCAGCTCGCCGATGTGGCGCAATTCTTCAGCCGTCCAGATCTTGCCGACGGGGTTGTGAGGGTTACAGAGAATCATCATGGTCGTCAGCGGGTCCGCCATCTTGGCGCTCAGATCGTCCCAATCAATGGTGTATTGACCATCGTGGTACTGCAGATCGCTAGAGAGGACGTGCCGCCCGTTGTTAACGATCGAGTTGTAGAAGATGTTGTAGACCGGGGCCTGAACCAAGACGTTATCGCCGATATGACTAACCCGGCGAACGGCCGAGGAAATGGCGGGAACCACGCCGGTCACGAAGCGCATCCAATCGGTGTTGGGCGCCCAGTCGTGTTCCGTGGCATACCAGTGTTGGACGGCCTCAAAGTAGGTCTGCGGCACTTCTTCATAACCGAAGATCCCCGTGTCGGCCTTGCGTTTGATCGCGTCGACAATCCCTGGTGCGGTGCGGAAGTCCATGTCCGCCACCCACATTGGCAATTCGTTGGCCGCGACGTCCCATTTTACGGAATTAGTATGCCGCCGATTAATCATTTCTGAAAAGTTATAACCCATTATGCGGAAGCCTCCTGAGTAGTCGTGATGATCGTCTGGTGTGCATCAATAGCGGGATCGTCAAAGATAACCTTGCCGATCGCCGGTGCTGTAATTCTACCATTAATTGGGTTCTTCACGCTATCAATGGCCGTGTTGATGGTGGCGTCGATATCGGAACAATACTCGAAAGACAGGTCGGTATTGATTAGAGAACAGTTCTTCATGGTCAAGTGGTCGACGTAACAGAGTCCCTGATCGCTTTCCAACCAACAGTTGACGAAGGTGATGTTCTTGGTGTTCCAAGACAGGTATTCGCCGATGATGGTGGAGTCGTAGATCGTTACGTTGTCGCAATTCCAAAAGGCATCGTGGGTGATAAACGTGGAATTGTGGACTTCCACGTTTTTACTGCCATCGAAGGCGTAGTTGCCGTTGACCTTCAGGTTGTTGGCGACCACGTTTTCACTGTTCATCCCGAAGTAATCGCCGGTGGCCGTCACGTTGTCTAGCGTGATATCTTTGCACCACCACAGCGTTTCCCCCGCGTTAGCGAAGGTGACATCGTCCAAGTGAATATCTTGGGCGTGACGGAACGTCTTGGTGGCTCGGACCATGCTGTGGGTCATGGTCAGGTCGCGGGTGTACCAGATGCCGGCATGGGCGTCGGGTTGCCAGGTAGTGTGATCGACCGTGGCGTGGTTGGTGTACCACAGTGGGTATTTCCACTTGAAGATGGTGTGATCGATGGCGACGTTGCGACTGTGTTTTAACGGAGATTCTCCGTCGACGAACGTACTATTTGTAATGTGGAGGTCGTGGCCTTGAAACAGGGCCCGTTCTCCGGTTAAGGTTTGTTGGTTAATTTCTTTCAAGTTTTCGACTCCTTTGTTGCGCTTAGGTCAATGAAATAGGGCTAAATTTGCCTATGTTTCCATTCTAGTACCTTAGAGCTACTCGAAGGCAAGTCATTTGGTGGAAAATCTCAAATTCGCCGGCGATACCAGTAGAAACGGTCAATCAAGACGAGCCCCCCCAGCCAGATAGCACCGATGAGCAACCAGAACTTGTTGGGTGTTAGCGTCGGCCCGTAGCTGTGTTGGTCGACGAAGAACCGCAGATACTGGTGGGGATGCGTGGTCAGAGACTGTGGGAGTAAGGCATAATTGGCCGGTGCAGTCACCAATTTCTGTGGCTGTTGACTGGTAGCGGTGATGGTTAGGCGATAGTGGCCTGCCGGGAATAGGGGCAGTTGCTGATCCAAGGGAAGCCACTCACCGCGTGCTTGCCAGACACGCTTTCCCTGGTTATCCGTCAGAGTGAGTTGGCCCGTGAAGGCCTCACCGTTGTTAATCAACAGGTGGTCGAACGGTAACTTGGCGGTAAATGGTTGGGTGAGTGACTGGCGATTGGTTAACTTGAGTCGGTGATTTTGGTAGTAACGGCCTTCGTTTTGACTGATCACGCTGATCGGATGGTTCCGCGGCTGAGTCATTAACCCGTAGTTTTGCCAGGCGCCAAGGCTGAGCGCCAAGGTGAAGGCGACCGCAAGTCCAAGCGGCAACCAACGCGTGCGTTGCGACCACTGTAACAGGTTGAGTGGTTGGCGATAACCCGCGGCGGTGCCGGCAATCAGCAGAGGTAGCAGTGGTAAGGCGTAGCGCTCTTCTGTTTCCCAGAAGATGACGTGAAAACAGATCAAGCCAATGATAAAGACGCCCCCGAGGAGGTAGCCGGTGCTAAGCTTGCGCCGACGAATCTGTTGTAGCCCCCAACCGCAATTCACGACTAATAAGGCAAGGTAGCTGATCTGACACCAGTTGGCCAACAGCCAATCGGTGGTGTTACGGTGCTGCCGATACCAGGTTGGCGCGCGGTCAAAGGCTGGCGAAATCTGAAAGCTGTCAAAGGTTCCCGTAGCGAGAAAGAGGCGAGCCTTGCGATAGAGGTGGTGAATAACCCCCACGGGTCCCATTTGCTGTAGGTAGCGCTGGAAATTAGCCTTAGCTCGGCGTTCCTTGGCCGCGGCCGTGGGTTGCTTGATAATCTGCGTGGCGTCGGTGCGATTGTACTCGCCATAGTTCTCCGGATTCCAACTCATGGCAATCCAACTGATGGCAGGTAATGACCGATCGGATTGTGCTTGGTAACCGGCTACCCGTTCGCCGGCCCGAGTGGCCAGGACACCTCCTAGTAGGAGCGCGAGGATGGCCAACGTCACGCCACTACGCGTGATGAACGGATGCGTGGCGGCGTTGGGTAATAGCCATAAGATGAGGAGCACGGCGATAATTAGGACAATAAAGTTGGCCTTTAATAGGTAAGCGAAGGTTAAGACGAGACCGAGGCCTATAGCGCGGGGCACACGTCGCTGCCAACTGGTTGCGCGAAGCAGGCTACCGAGAAAGACCACCGCGAGTAGGCAGGCCGGGAGCACGTAGATGTCGGTGTAGGTGTTGAGCGCATAGGCGTATAGTGGGACCGTCCCGATAATCAGGGTCAAGAAGAGATGACCGCGGGCGGGGTTGCGTCGGCGAATGGTCCACCAAGCCGCCACTAAACCGACATCTAGCCAGACAAATTGAACGAGATTTAGCCAGACTCCCGTATGCGGCCCCATGAGTTGTTGGCCGATCTTCAGTAAGCCACTCAACAGCAGGGTGAAGCTGACGTTGTTAGGGTAGGTGTAGAAGTAGGCGGCCCAGTGGTGGCTACCACGAAGCAGATTAAGGGCCTGTTGGTGAACAAAGTACAGGTCGGCTCGCGGTGCGGCCACCCAGTGCAGGGCCACGTAGAGTTGGATGAGGAGTAGAAGTCCCCATAGGCCGCCGGTTAAAAGGCGGTGTTGCATGGTCGATAACCGGTGGAACCAGCGAAAGGCAAGGCCAATGCCGCCTAGATACACGCCAGCCCCTAAAATAATGACCAGTGGCGATAGCCAATCATGGTCGACACGAAAGGTAATCGGCGCCAGGCCGGCCAGCAGACCAGCTACAAGAAACGTTAAGCTAATAAGGCCACAGAGACCAATGGCCAACCGCTTTCGAATCGACATGAGTTGCCTCCTTACTTAATAGAGTGATGATCGAGATGAAATTCAGTGACCGGCGACTTCGTATCCGTAAAGGCTGGCGTGAAGGTATCGGTCTGAATGATGAAGCGTGGGCGATGCTTGGCCTCCGTGAAGGCGCGGCCCACATATTCGCCAATGGTGCTGATGGCCACAAGTTGAAAGCCCCCCAAAAACCAGAGTGACAGCATGATGGAACTCCATCCGGTGACGACCACGCCGCGGAAGTGCTGAATTAGAATCCAGAGTAACATGGCTAGCGCCCCGCCACAGATGACGATACCGGCGTAGAGTACGGCACGGATCGGTGCGATTGAAAAGGAAAACAGGCCATCAAGAGCGAAGCGAATCATTTTACGCAGAGGATATTTCGACGTGCCAGCCTTACGCGGCGCACGCTTATAGTACAGGCGCGTGCTGGGAAACCCCAATTGCGGGATGATCCCACGAATGAAAGGCCGGGACTCCCGGAATTGCATGAGCGCAGCGACTGCCCGGCGGCTCATCAGGCGAAAGTCAGAGTGGTTCGGGACGAGGTCGACGCCCATCTTCTTCATAAACCAGTAAAAACCTTCGGCGGTCGACCGCTTGAACCATGTATCGGTGGAGCGATCATTGCGGACGCCATAGACGATGTCGAATCCGGCCTGAGCCTGGTCGACCATCTTAAAGATTAACTGCGGATCGTCCTGAAGGTCGGCGTCAATGGTAATAATCAGATCGGCGTAGCGATGGGCGACCTGCATGCCAGCCATTAAAGCGGCTTCCTGACCGTAGTTTCGGCTGAATTTTAAGCCGGTGAAAAGTGAATCCTCGTGACGGAGCTGGGTGATCAGCCCCCAAGTCCGATCTTGGCTACCGTCATCGACGAATAGAATCTTACTATCTGCGGTAATCTGATGTTGCGTCATCAGGCGCGCCATAATCTTATGCAGGACGCGGGCGCTGGTTGGCAACATCGGTTCTTCGTTGTAACACGGCACCACCAGCGTCAGGCGTGGCGTGGATACTTTCTTCATCATTATCAATTCCCCCCAAAGAATGCTCAATGCTTCGTCTTAGATTATAAACCGTGAGTGGGGGAAGCAAGAAATTTGGCCCTCAACTTAAGCCACTTTTAAGTAACTTATCGCAGAGCTTAAGCAATTGACCAATTTAACTTAAAGTGGTCAAAAAAATTGGCTTAGGCCATGTTCTAAAACCTAAACCAATTACTGCTTATCAGTGACGGAAGTGCCGGTTACCCGTGAAAATCAACGCGACGCCGAGCTTATCGGCCATAGCGATTGAGTCCTTGTCACGAATGCTTCCACCGGGTTCCGCGATGACCTTAATGCCATGTTCAGCGGCATATGCGACGCAGTCATCCATGGGGAAGAATGCGTCGGACACCAGCACGGCTTGGCCAAAATTCGGCTTGTCGCTGGCCTTGGTGACCGCAATCTTCACGGCGTCGATCCGGTTCATTTGCCCGGGGCCAATTCCAAGCGTTTGATCCGGCGTGTTGACCACGATTGCATTGCTCTTGACGAACTTGATGGCTTTTAAGCCAAAGGTAATCGCGGCCAGTTGTTCAGTGGTTGGCTGTGCGGTGCTGACGGTATGAAAGTTTGCCGGATCATCACGGACGTTGTCGCGTTCCTGCCGGAGTAGCCCGCCACGAACGGAAATCAGTTCGTCGGCTTCGGGCGCCTGGGCGGTCGCAAAATCGACGGTCATCAGTCGGAGGTTCTTCTTCTTGGCGAGCACGTCGTAGGCGTCGTCGGCAAAAGCTGGTGCGATGATGATTTCTAAGAAGAGTTGGTGCATCTTGGTCGCAGTGGCCAGATCCACCGGTCGGTTCAAGACGATGATCCCCCCGAAGATCGACATGGAATCGGCGGCGTAGCATTTGTCCCAAGCGGCTTCCAGTGTCGCGGCCGACCCGATGCCACAGGGGTTCATGTGCTTGAGGGCGACAACAGTGGGATTGGAAAACTCACGAATCAGTCCCAGTGCGGCGTCGGCGTCTTTGATGTTATTGAAAGACAACGGCTTACCGTGGAGTTGCTTGGCCGCGGCGATAGAGAAAGTCACGGGCTGACAATCGGCATAGAAAGTGGCCGTTTGTTGCGGATTTTCACCGTAGCGCAGAGCCTGCTGCCGTTGATAGGTCAGGGTGAGCGTCTCGGGCTTGGCCTCGTCCGTCAAGTAGTTAGCAATCACAGCATCGTAATGGGCCGTGTGGTGGAAGACCTTGGCGGCTAAATGCTTGCGAAAACGTTGGTCATCGCTGCGATTCTCCAGAGCGAGGCTAACCTGATCGTAATCGGCGACATCGCACACGACCAGTACGTCGCGATAGTTCTTAGCGGCGGCGCGAATGAGTGAGGGACCACCGATATCGATCTGTTCCACGGCCTCGGCGAGCGTGACTTCCGGATCGCTGATGGTTTGGGCAAAGGGGTACAGATTCACACAAACCAAGTCGATCGGTGTAATCGCGTGTTCGGCTAGCGTTTTGACGTGTTGGGGATCTTCTCGGCGAGCCAGAATGCCACCAAAGACGCGGGGGTTGAGCGTCTTAACCCGGCCGTCGAGCATTTCGGGAAAGTGTGTGACGTCCTCGATGGGGGTCACAGCAATCCCGGCGGCGTTCAGGGCGGCTTGTGTGCCGCCGGTCGAGACGATTTCAAACTGATGGGCAATCAAGGTACGAGCGAATTCAACGATGCCGGTTTTATCGGAAACACTAAGCAATGCACGGCGCATGGGCGGAGACCTCCTAGGATTAAATAAAGTAGCTCTATCATACGTGATTTTATCTGAATATTCAACGGGAACAAAATATAATTATTCGTATATTTTGTCAGGCCAGTGTGAATCTTTATCAGGCTAAATAACTTATTTCTTAACGTGATGGGTCATGAAATGAATGGTGTGGTAAATTGGACATTGAGCTAAGGAAAAATGGATAAAATCCGAACAATTCTCAGATTTTTAGTATTTGTAAGCGACCGCATACTATCCGCCAACTTGTGAAACTCGCTACCCCTAAATTCGGTTGAGACTACCAATTTTTCGACTGAAAACAAGTGCTGACTATCGTTGATTTAGCAACGTTTCTGTAATAAATATAATTGTAAAACGGGGTAACGGAACTGCAATCCTTCTGTTACCGAATGCACATTTAACTCGGGTACTGTTAAAGAGGATTTGAAAACGAGGTGGTGAGTGACACAGAGTTAAGGGGAAGCGTTCGGGGATGCAAGACGCTTTTGTTAGGAGTAGGGCACACCAATTTTTAAGTAGGGAAGTGCCAAAGTTATGTCGAATACACATCGTTGGGTTAAACGGTTAACGCAGACCATCGCGGCCGCTAGTGCTTTGATTGGGCTGGCGTGGGGTGGTCAGACCGTGGCTCACGCTAGTACATTAGCCATTCCGGATATTTCCGAGTGGCAGGGTAAACTGACTGCTAGTCAGGTTTCAAACTTAAAGAGTCAGGTCTCGTTTGTGATTAATCGGCGGCAGTACGGGTCGTCGTATCAGGATTTATACGCGACCAATAACACCGCGCTGTACGTGAAGTATGGGATTCCGTTTGGTGAATACGATTACGCCCGCTTCACGAGTGTGGCGAGTGCCAAGCAGGAAGCCAAGGATTTCTATAATCGGTCCAATAAGAACGCGTCCTTCTACGCACTGGATTTTGAAGAAAACGACGTGACGTCTGGGACCACGAACGCCGCAGTCAAGGCCTGGTATGATGAAATGCGGTCGTTGACGGGGAAGAATCTCGTCTTCTACTCCTACCAATCCTTCGCCACGACCTATGCTAATACGGCGAGAACCAATTTTGATGCGCAGTGGATCGCCAACTATTCGTACACACCAACCATTTCGTACGCGTTGTGGCAGTACACCGACCATAATTACCTATCCGCACTGGATGAATATACGGATAATAGTAAAGCCGTGACTTCGGTTCACCCGATTAGCTGGTGGACGGACAGCGTATCGACGGCACTGGCAAGCGTCAACTACGCTTACAGTAGCTACAAGGTAGGACAGCATATTTACCTACATAATAATGCCTCCAAGTATGCCGATGGAACCAAGATTGCCACGTCCGATCGCCAGAAGTTCTATAAGATTTCCAAGGTGAAGAGCCTGACGCAGTCGCGGTCTAAGCAGGCCCTATACATCAGTGATCTGGGTAAGTGGGTGCTGTCGCAGGACGGTACGGGCTACTATGTTGGTCAGCACGGGTCCTACACGTTGAAGCACAAATTGAATTTATATTCAGATTCTGGTTTGACCAAGAAGACGGGGAGCTACTACGTTTCTGGTGATACGGTCGCCG
Organism: Levilactobacillus brevis; assembly: GCA_021383565.1. Lineage (NCBI taxonomy): Bacteria > Bacillati > Bacillota > Bacilli > Lactobacillales > Lactobacillaceae > Levilactobacillus > Levilactobacillus brevis. The sequence continues at coordinate 2,392,743 of CP079699.1, forward strand.
GTAAACTAGTCAAGGCACCGAGTGGAAAATCCTATCGCGTGAAGACTAAGCTAGGTTACATGTCTGCCAACACGCAGTTTGTGATGCCAGCGTACTACGAATCCCTGAATTCGGCGAAGACCATTACCACCAAGAAAAAGATTTACCAGTACAAGAAGTCTTCATTCGTTAAGTCCAATCGATCAACTGCCGTCAAGAAGGGCACCAAGCTGAAGGTTACGGCCGTCAAGAAGCGTTCGACGGGGTCGCGGTACTTCGTCTTGAGTAACGGCAAGTACGTCACAGCCTTGAAGAGCTACGTCACGCGTTAAAAAAGGAGCTGAATAAACATGCAACGAAAAACAAAGATTATTACGGCGGTCACGGCGACGTTGGCGGTCCTAACGTTGGGATCCGGTACGGTACTGCAAATGCACGCTGCCAATAACGTCAGCGCGGTCAGTCAGACGGTCGCGCCGAGTTCGGTTAAATCAGATAGCGCCAAGCTGACGGCCGATAGCACCAGCGGCACCAAGCAGAACTATACGGTCAAGTACGCCGATAAACAGACGGCCGATCAGTCGGCCACGCTGCAGAAAAAAACGTACGGGTCTAGCACCAGTGCCGAGAAGCAGGTGGACTACGTTGGGCCTAATACGCGTGGGACGACGGTCAAATTGAATAAGTCAACGACGGCCGTTGTTCAGGGCGTCATGGGTCACACCTACGTTCACTGGAATCAAGGCGACTGGTCGGTGACGGCCGTTACCAGCAATGCCGACGAAGCAGGAACTCCGACCCAATTTGCCAAGCAAGTTAACCAGCAAGTGAAGTCGTCCAGCCTGCCGAAGAGCTCGACTGGGGCCATCACGGTTTACAGCGGCACGCAGAACGAGGAAGCCAATGAGGTCACGTGGCAACAGGGCAGGCAGCTCTACACCGTCAACGGCAAGACCGCTGACAGCACGGTCAAGCTGGCCCAGGACGCAGATTGACGCCTAGGGCAGGCAAGAAAATGTAGCTGTCCGCCTTGCCGCTCACCAAATTTGGGCTGGAATGCTGGGAAGCCATGTTTTCGGTTTCCCAGCGAGAGAAAAGACCGCTTCTTCAGGCTTTTCTCGTCTCCCACGGCAGGTGGAATCCCTGGCAACCGCAAGCGAATGACCAGGCGATCAGCCGATACCAAACTGCAAACTACCAATTTTGATGGCATCACCAAAAGGATGTTCTGTCCGGTCACGACCGGGGAACATCCTTTTTCGTAGAACTTTAGCCAGAACTTCGAGCTTCCAGACTAGTCAACGGCGCCTTTCCGCCGTACACTAGGAGAGAAGCCAAATCAGGGAGGGGTCGGATTGAAAAATTTGCGTCAGCCGGAGTCAGGTTTTTCCTGGTTCTATCAGCGATTTTTGAATAATCATATTACGATTCTGCTATTAAATATCTTTCTGTTACTGTTAGTGATTAACGAAATTGTCCAGAATGCGGGGTTACTCGATCCGATCTGGAAATTCGCCAGCATTACCATGCCAGCCATTGTGGTAGCGGGGATTCTGTTTTACGTGCTTGATCCTTTCGTTCATTTGATGGAGCGGCGGTTACATATGCGTCAGGGGCTGGCGATTTCAGTGGCCATGTTGATTGCGGTTGGGGTGATTGTGCTGATCTTCTTGAACTTGATTCCCTTCCTCACCAAGCAGGCCACGGGGGCAATCAGTACGCTGCCACAATTTGCCAACGACATGCTGGCGAAGCTGAATCATTTGAATCAGGAACACCACTGGATTTCGAACAAAAATCTTGCTGACGTGAACCAGCGCGTTAGCACGTACTTCTCCAAGCGTGGCCTGAACTTGTTGACGGGAACGTTGACGTCGCTGGGAAACGTGGTTACGACGGTCAGTGACTGGGTAATCACCATCATTACCGCGCCGCTGGTGTTGTTCTTCATGCTCAAGGACGGTACGCGTTTTCCCCACTACGTCAGCCAAGTCGTGCCCACGGCTTATCGGGAACGGTTCATTGTGATGCTGGATCAGATGAACGTAAAGGTTAGTTCCTACGTGCGGGGGCAACTGACGGTGGCGTTGTGCGTGTTGATTATCTTTACCACCGGTTACTCGATTATTGGCCTCCGCTATGCCCTGTTGATTGGACTGTTGGCGGGGCCGTTGAACCTGATTCCGTACTTCGGGTCGGCGATTGCGTTGATTCCAGCCTTGATTATCGGGGCCATTACGAGCCCGTCGATGTTGTTGGGGGTCGTGATCGTTTACCTGATTGAATGGGTCTTGGAGACGCAGGTGTTGTCGCCACTCATCATGGGCAACAGCCTAGCCATGCATCCGATTACCATCGTCTTTGTCCTGCTGGCGGCGGGCAAGATGTTTGGCCTGGTGGGCGTGATCTTCGGGGTCCCCGGCTTTGCGGTGCTCAAGGTCCTGGTCACCACGGCGTTTGAGTGGTACCAAGAGTATTCGGCACTCTATCCCGATGTTTTTCCGCCCGAGGATAAATTGGGAGAGTCTTAACGGTTTATTAACGGCGTAACGAACAACTAAATAGCTTGAAAACGGTGTTGTCCTGCGGGATAACGCCGTTTTTTGTCGGGTACAGTGTGGCCGGTTAGCCGGCACTTTAGGTTTTCGATAAGTCCGATTTGGCATAATCGAGAGCATGTTAGAAATGGAGGCGACTCGAATGAATTTTTTCAAACGGGCCTGGTTAAACGTGTGGGCGAAGAAGGGCCGGTCAGTCTTACTGATCCTGGTCTCGTCCGCCATTCTTATGTTTGTTTTAGCCGGTCTACTGATTAGGAGTGCGGCAGTCAAGGCAACGGAGACGGCCAAACAGGAAGCAGGAGCTACGATGACGCTGTCGGCGAACCGGCAGTCCGCATTTAAGAAGATGCAGAGCAAGCGTTCTAGTAGTACCTCGAAGTCTAGCCGACCCAAGTTGACGTTGACACCGGTCAAGCTGAGCGATGCGCAAAAGATTGCCAAACTCAGTAACATTAAGAGTTACAACGTGACCAGCAGCACCACGGCCAATGCCAAGTCCTACGATACGGTCTCGACCAGTACGGGGATGGGCGGCAACGGTGGTGGCCCAGGTGGCATGAAGGCGGGAAGTAGTTCGTCGGGTGATACCCAGATCAATGGGGTCACGGCGACGTCACTGACTACGGCCTTCGCCAATAACCAGAGTAAGATTACCAAGGGTCGTGGCATTAAGGCGTTCGATAAAGGGACCAACAATGTGGTGATCGAAAAGGAATTGGCCAGCCAAAATGACTTGACGGTCGGCGATACCATGACGGTCAAGGAGACGACCGGCTCCAAGAGTACCCTCAAGGTTAAGATTGTGGGGATTTACAAGGCCAGCTCCACCAGTTCGGCGAGTGCCGGGCCAATGAGTACGGACCCGTCCAACACGATTTATGCCTCGTACACGCTGGCCAACACGATTAAGGGTAGCAAGTATGCCGGTACCGCGGATTCAGTGACGTTTAACGTCAACAATCCCGCCAAGGTCAGTGCAACGAAAAAGGCCGGTAACCAGCTGATTAGCAGTAAGTATTCACTGAGCACGGACGATTCGACTTACCAATCCGTGAAGTCTTCGATGGATAACGTGGCCAGTTTTGCCAATAAGATCGTTTGGTTGGTGGCGATTGCCGGTACGATAATTCTGGCGTTAATCGTTATCCTGATGATTCGGGAGCGCCGCTTTGAGATTGGCATCTTGCTATCCTTAGGCGAGGCTCGCTGGAAGATTGTCGCCCAGTTCTTTACGGAAATGCTGATGGTGATCGTGATTGCCCTAGCCATTGCGGGCGTTGGCGGAAAATTTGTTGGCAATCAGCTGGGGTCCCAGTTGGTCGCGCAAAGTACAACGACCACGCAAACGACCAGTAGTACCTCGGGCCAGCCCGGTGGCGGCCAACCCGGCGGTGGCATGCGCGGTGGTGCTGGTGGTCCGGGTAACGCGACGACGCAGACAACCGCAACCAAGCAGGCCGAGCTGGACGTTAATGTGAGTGCCGTTGATTTGGCGGAACTCGGCGGCTTCGGCTTAGCTATTACGTTCCTGTCGATCATGATTGCTTCCGGTGGAATCCTGCGACTGGAGCCGAAGAAAGTGCTGATATCATAAGGAGGAACGCGTATGTTACGAACCGAAGATCTGGGGTATTGGTATCAAGATAAAGCCCAACCCCTCTTTCAAAAAGTGAATCTCGAATTCGAGGAAGGCCAGTCCTACGCCATTCTCGGCCATAGTGGAACCGGGAAGACGACCTTTCTGTCCCTGATTGCCGGGCTAGATAAGCCGCGGGAAGGGGAAATCTTACTGAATGACCGGGCCCTCAGCAAAATTGGTCTCACCAACTTTCGCCGACATGACGTGGCGATTGTCTTTCAGGCCTACAATCTCTTCACCTACATGTCACCGCTGGATAACTTGTTGACGGCGATGGCCATCACGGGCGCGCGGCATGCCGGCGATAAAGGCTATGCTCAGCGGATATTAAACGACCTGGGAATTGGCGATGATCTCATCACGCGAAACGTCCAGCACCTCTCCGGGGGCCAGCAACAACGGGTCGCGATTGCCCGAACCATGTGTTGCGATGCCCAGCTGGTTGTGGCCGATGAGCCCACGGGGAACCTGGATGAGGACAACACGCGTGCCGTCATCGAACAATTCCAGCGGATTGCTCATGAGCAGAAGAAGTGCGTGATTATCGTGACACACGAACCAGACGTGGCGGCGAAGTGTGATCATCAGTATCGCTTGGAGAATAAGCAGTTTGTGCAGTTGGTGTAGCCTTGTGTACGAAAAAGTGGTGGCCGTTGGTGGTCACCACTTTTGGTTTTTGCCAAGCTCTTTTCGTGTTGAAAAGTTAAAGTTCTTTCGCTAAGAGAAAATCCGTCTGGTGGTCTGCGCCTAAATCAAAGGTATGTTCACCATAGCGGTGGTAGCCCATGAAACGGTAAAAGGCACGGGCATTGTCGTTATGTTCCCAGACACCAAGGATGATCTGAGGCAGCTGGTGATTGTGCGCTTCTTGTTCGGCAAATTCCAGGAATTTTCGACCGAGTCCTTGATGTTGGAACGCTTGTCGCACGTAGACACGCTGAATTTCTAAGTCGGCGTCATGGTAGAGTAGCTTTCCGTAACCGGCGAGTTGGCCATCCTGTTCAATGAAGAAGAACCGGGCAGTTGAATCGGCGAGTTCGCGGCGAAGCTGTTCGGCACTCAGGTCGTGTTCCAGATAAGCGGCCAATTTTTCCGGCGTATTGTCGGCACCGAACGTGGCGGTAAAGGTTTCCACACTGATATCGTGAAGCGTGGAGAGATCGGTCAGTGTGACCGGGGTAATGGTAGTTGTCATAGATGAAGTCCTTTCAGTAGTCGCGGTGATGGCCACATTTAACGTTGATCCAGTCGGTGTTGATGTTGCCTTCGACGCGTTTTAAGTAGCTGGCAAGCTGATCGCGCTCTTCGGGTGTAAATCCCTGTAGGGCGACCTCGTTGGAGTAGGCGTTCTCCCGCTTAATGGTCGGGTAGAGCGCCTCACCCTTGGCCGTGAGAAAAATTTGTTTTTGTTTCTTGTCGGTGGGACTGGGGCGGCGTTCCAAGATCCCGTTTTTTTCCAGTTTTTGGATGGCGCGAGCCGCCGTGGTTTTGTCGACCTTTACGATAGCCGCCAACCGTTCTAGGATAATGCCGGGGGTTTCGGCCACCCGGACCAAATAAAGGTACTGGCCGCGGTTGAGCTCGAGCGCCTTGAATTCGATGTTACTAATGCCGTCGAGCGCCCGAGCCACCGCGCCGATGGATCGGAGAATTTCTGCCAAATGATCGCCTCATTTCTTAATACTCGGTAGTATAAAACTTTTTAGTTGCAATTGCAACTAAAATAAGTCGCTGTTCCAGTCGCTGGAGAAATTTCCTGTTACACTTAATGATGAATGAATTCAAAAATAAAAGAGGTCTTTGTGATGACAGTGTTCAGTGCTTATTCTGACAGTGATATCTTGACTTATCTGAAAGCCCAAGTCGCGGATGGAACGGTGGCGACGGACGAGGCGACGCTCCGGAAGCAGTCGTTCAACCCCAACGCCACGGGTGGTGAAACCGGATTGGCCCGGGCGTTTGTTTCGGTGGCTAGTGTGGCCGATATCCAAGGCGTGTTGCGGACGGCACGGAAATTCCATATTGCGGTGATTCCGCAGACGACCTTCAGTAGTACGGTGATTGGGTCCGATGGGATTACCGGCGCCATCATCTTGTCTACGCGTAAGATGAACCAGATTCTGGAAATCAGCAAGGAAGATTCCGTCGCGGTGGTTCAACCGGGCGTGGTGAACGGTGATTTGGACAAGGAAGCGCGGAAACAAGGCTTGTTCTACGCGCCAGATCCTGGGTCCAAGCCGTTTTCGTCCATCGGGGGCAACGTCTCAACCAATGCCGGGGGGATGAGCACCGTACGCTACGGGGCCACGAAGGATAACGTGCTGGGTCTCAAGGCCGTCTTGGCGGACGGCCGCACGGTCAAGCTCGGTGGACGCACGTTGAAACAGGCCTTTGGCTACGACCTGACCCAATTGTTCGTCGGTTCTGAAGGCACTTTGGGCATCATCTATGAAGTGACGGTCAAATTAATGCCGATTCCGTTGGGTCAGTCTGTCATGGGCGTGGCGTTCTTCGAGAACATGACGGCCTTGGCCCAAGGGGTTACGGCGATCCGGATGTCCGGCGTCTACCCGACGATGTTGGAGGCTCTGGACGGCAACACCGTGATTGCACTGGATAAGTACGAGAAGACCCACTACGCCGAGAACAGCGGTGCCATGCTGATCTTTCGGCTCGAAGGCGGCAGTCCGGAGAACGTTCAGGTCGTGCGCGACCTTTTGGCCAAGTATCACGGGCAGAACGTTACGGTCACCACGGATGAAACGGAACAGGCCAACTTGGAACAGCTTCGCCGCGACATGTTGCCAGCGGTCTTTGCCGGGCGCAATCACCTGATGGAAGACATGGCGATGCCGCTGTCCAAGTTAGCACCGATGATGGACTATCTCCAAGACTTGGGGCATAAGCTGGGAATCACTATCTATACGGCGGGACATGCCGGCGATGGCAACGTTCACCCGACCTTCGTGTGGGATAAGGACGTCGACGAGGTGCCCGAGGTCATCATCGAAGCGCTCCGACAGACCTTCTGGAAGACATTGGAACTCGGGGGCACAATCTCCGGGGAACACGCCGTGGGGATGCTGAAAAATCAGTGGAACAATCCCGAATTGGGTGAAACGGTTGATCAACTTCAGCATCAGATTAAGACGCTGTTTGATCCCATGAATCTCTTGAATCCTAAGCGAAAGATTGACTAAATAAATGATGATGTGTGGTCCCTTAACCGGGTGAGACAGCCGGTTAAGGGGCTTTTGTTAAAATAGGCATAAAACTTGCAAAAGCGCCCGACAAACCGGATAATAATTGTTACAATGAAAGCGAATGCAAGGCTGGGATATACTAATCGCAATCGGTTGCACGAGTTTGATTATGGAAGGAAGAAAGTCATGGGCGGCGCACAGTGGTGGCAACACGCAGTCGGATATCAGATTTATCCGCAAAGTTTTTTAGATACGAATCACGATGGGATGGGAGATTTAGCTGGTATCCAGCGGAAAATCGACTATCTTAAGACCTTGCGGGTCGACTTTGTCTGGATCTCTTCGTTTTATCCCTCAGGTGGGGTGGACAACGGCTACGATGTCACGCAATATGAGGGCGTTGACCCGCAGTTTGGAACCTTGGCGGAGTTCGACCAGTTGGTGATGGCGCTTCATACGGCTAATCTCAAAGTGGTGATCGACTTGGCGCTGAATCACACGTCGAGTGACCATCCCTGGTTCCGTCAAGCCTTGGCCGATCCGACCAGTGCTTACCATGATTATTATATTTGGCAACCGACCACGCCGGACGTGGCCCCCAACAACTGGGAGTCGGTCTTCGGCGGTTCGGCTTGGACCTACCATCCGGCGAGTCAGGCGGCCTATCTGCACACTTTCGCACGTAAACAGCCGGATCTAAATTGGGAGAATCCGGCGGTGCGTCAGGAAATGGCCGCGATTATTCAGTGGTGGGCCGACCGCGGTGTCGACGGTTTTCGCTTAGATGGTGTCACGCATCTGAAGAAAAAGGCGGATTTTGCCGACGTCACGGCGCCACGAACGGGGTATTACCAAGACTTTGCGGAAGTCACGCCCTATTTGGCGGCCCTTAAACCAGTCTTGCAACGCAATCATTTGTTAGCCATTGGCGAAGCGGGTGGAATTGACATGGCAACGGCGCAACGGTGGCTGGATCCCGAGACGGGGTATTTTGACCTCTTATTGGAATTCGACCACGTGCACTACTGGGAGGATGCCGAACCCAAGCTACCAGTGGCCGCTTTACGCGAGAACTTAACCAAATGGCAACTGGCCATGGCTGAAAAAGGTTGGAACGCCTTGTTCATTGAAAATCATGATTTGCCACGTGCTGTTTCATACTACGGCAATCCCGTTGATTATCGGCGGCGTTCCGCGAAGGCGCTGGGGTTGTGGTACCTGTTGATGAAGGGAACACCCTTTATTTATCAGGGCCAGGAACTAGGCTTGCCGAATGCCCACTTCGATCGGATTACCGACTACCGTGACTTGGATAGTCGCCTGTATTACCGGCAACAGCGGGCGAAGGGTGTTAGCGAACGGGACATTTTGGCCCGGTTGGCTGCAAAGAGTCGGGACAACGCGCGCACGCCGTTCCCTTGGAACGACGAGGCTTACGGTGGATTTTCGGATCACGAACCGTGGATTCGACCGGCGCAGTTGACGGAACGCGTGAACGTAGAACGGGAGAGTCACGACCCGTACTCCGTCTTTACGTTCTACCGGCAGCTGATCCAACTAAAGAAGACGATTCCCACGTTACAAAAGGGTCGTTACGAATTGATTGACACGAAGGACGACCAGCTGTATGTTTATCGGCGGACCTATAACGGCGACAACTGGCTGATTGTTGTGAACATGAGTAATGAAACCGCGACAACACAGGAGTTTGATCTGAATCCCAGCGAAATGATTGTCACGAACATGCGGGTGGATTCGGCGTCGGACGATACGCAACTTCAACCTTGGGAAGCGCGGTTGTACCATTTGCGGAAATTGGAATAAATTTGAAAGCGGGGCGGATCCGGGTGAAAACGCGACCCGCCTTTTTTATACACTAAGTTGTATACTGGTTTGGAATGTGACTTTCCGAACAGAAATAGGTGTCGGAGTAGTTTAAACCATAAACTTTTTGACAAATTAGCGAAATCCTATTGCATTTCACAAGATTGTTCTTTATTATTAAATGTATAGATATTTCTATGGGGTCAACCATTTTGCATATTGCTAATCATGTTAATTATATTAGTGGTTAGCAAGTAAAGATAAGGATATGATGAATACTATGGCAAAGAGTAAGGTCGTACATGCGGAAAGTTTTTTCGAATCTTACATGGAATTAAAGCGAGAATTAGAGAAATCAGCAACGCGGTTCCAGCGAGCCATGGGGATTTCGGTGGATCAATATGCAATTCTGCACCATATTTTAGAAAATCCTGGTAAGCTGACGTCAGCCACTGTTGCCGATAGTCGGGGAATTTCACGAGCAGCCGTTTCGCGGGGGATCTCACAGTTGATCCGCCGGGGTTACGTCCTCCAGAGTTACCAGACATCCGATCGGCGCGTCCGGCCGCTATCGTTAACGACTAGCGGTGAGGACTTAGAACGGGCTTGCCATGACCTGCTGATTAAGTCGGCTAAGATCATGAGTGAGACGCCTCTCAAAGATGAAGGCAGTCAGGTGACCGTGGGGGAATTGACCCAGATGTTGGCAGCCGCAACGGCGCAATTGACGCCCGAATCCTCAGAATCGTAAACCGCTTTAAATTTTAGTTAATCGGATCAGTCGTTCACGACTGGTCTTTTTTTTATGACCGATTCCCCTCAAACCTAAAAAAGTGTGCAATCTAGATACCTGTCGAATTTTTGTTTCACGAGAGACGTGTCGGGGATGTAATCGTTTTCTATTCGCTGAGATTCCATGAAACAAATCTGAAAAAATTGCGTTCACCACGAAATTGGCGTGCTATAATCAAATCTGTTGTTCAAAACGAGCACCACAATATATTGTGCTAAGTAGCCACCTCGCCGGCGATAAAGATACTATATGTGGTTAACAAAACATGAGGGAGCGCAATTAGCATGAAACATTACATTCAATTTCTATCTCACCAACTCAAGGGCTGGCCGCAGCAGAACTATTACCTATTCTTTTTCAGTTTAGGCTGCCAAGTCATGACCTTGGTTGGTCAGAAAATAACGTTGCTGGCCGTGTTAACGTTCATCGGAACGACGCTGGGCGGTTCTATGTGTACTGGCCATCAACGCCGCCAAATCAGTCAACGGCTGGCTGGGTGTGCTTTCCGCTATTTGTTTTATCGTTACGGGATTCGCGGCCAAGAATTACTTGAGTATCTTTGAGCAGGTTGCCTACGTGGCCACACTGGATATTCCCGTTCTCCTGAGTGCAAGCTGGAACGTCAATATGGCGTCTAAGATTCGGCAATTCACTGGGAAGAGTTGGGCCGTCGCGTTGGGGGCCACCCTCGTGATTTACCTGATTTCTGGCTGGGGGATTGGCGCGTTCACGGATGACCCCCGCCCCTGGGTCGATGCCATCAGTTTTGCCATCAGTCTGACGGCCGGCGTCATTTGTTTCTTGCGTTTCAACAACCAATACGTTTGGTGGATCGCTTCCGGTCTGGCACAGATGGTGCTGTGGTTCATTTCGTTTCGGCAGGGTTCCGCGACGTTGGCCATGTTCATTAACAGTTCAGTTTACCTGATCAACGACGTGTTGGCCTTTACGATTTCACCGTGGTACAACCAGAAGGAACGTGCGCGGTTGGTCAAGCAGGAAACGGCCTATGCGGCGAGTCTCAACGAAAGTACCAACTAAATGTTGAAAGTTTGTGAACATGCTCCGGTCCTCAGCTGACGAGGCTCATCGTCATTAAACGAGTTATGAACACCACTTGCGGGTTCTAGCTGTTTTGTAGCTGTCGACTTTTAGGTACCCATTAATTGAGACCACTAGTGATTAGTGGTCTGGAACAAAACTCTCCAAATTTAACCGAAAAAAACGATGTTTCGTGATTTCTTCAGCGTAGCGCTAAGGGACGTGGTAAACTAAAGGCATTGTTTTTTAGCGAGGGAGTCGAGACCATGATAGTTGAAAGAAAAATTGGGGCGAAAGATCAGGATTTAAAGTGGATCATGACCATGGTTGAGAGCGACGCTGACCGCAATGACTTGCAGGTCAAGTACGGTCTCACCGATGAAATCCTCACGTACATTACCGATGAGAATGAACGTTCCCACTATGATCGCGATGAATTCTTGAATTCCCAACTGTTCGTCTTGCACGTGCCAGTTGTGGTGGATCAGGTGTCTCAACGGTACATTACCCGGCCAGTAACCTTTCTGCTGAAGGGAAACGCCGTGTTCTCCATCACGACGAAGACCACGCATTGGGTCAACACGTTACTGAGCGAACGATTGAAGTTAAATCAGATCTACGATACCAACGAGCTACTGCTGGTCGGCATGTTTATTCTCTTTGACCAGTTCATTGGGCCGATTCGAAAAATCAATGCGGAACAGAATCGCTTGGATCAACAGCTCAACAAGTCACCGGACAACAAGGATTTAATTGCCCTGTCCAACCTGCAACAGAGTCTGGCCTACTTCGTCAGTGCCACGCGGAACAACGCCATGATGGCGGTCAACCTGAGCAACACGCCGTTTGGTCGGCAGTTGTCGGACACCAATCAGGAGCGACTGGATGATGCGGTCATTGAAGCCCGGCAAACCTCTGAAATGACGGCGATTGAGGCGGATGTTGTCGATCGTATTTCACGGACGTTTAACAACGTGCTGAACAATAACCTGAACGATACGATGAAGTTCTTGACGATCTGGTCGTTGGTCCTGACGATTCCGACCATTGTGACGGGGTTCTACGGCATGAACGTAAAACTTCCGTTGACCAATTACGGGGGCATTTCGTGGCTGATTACGGTGGCGATTACCCTAGGCGTGATGGTCTGGGTCGCCTTGATGCTGAAGCACCGGCATTTCTGGTAAAATTGTGATAACGTATAAATTTATGGGTATAACGGAGATTCTCTTTTGCGAGAATCTCTTTTTTATTGGGCATCGTTTTCTTGGCAACCCACGGCATATCTAATTAGTTGACAGCGCTTTAAGTATTGTTATTCCGCATGATAGAGCCGTTTGTTCGCCAGATTTACCAAGTGCAATATTTCACTAACAAAAAGTAAGTTAAATTACTGGTATTCGCTTTCAAAACGGACTATGATGTTACCAATCAATGATTTTGAGGTGTCATTATTGGACGACACCGACAACTAAGGAGCGCGATTTAAATGACAAAAATGATTGCGGGTCAAGCATTAGTTAAGGTTTTAGAAGCCTGGGGGGTCGACCACCTTTATGGCATTCCCGGCGGTTCCATCAACCACACCGTGGAGGGGCTCTACCTGGAGAAGGATAAAATCCAATATATTCAAGTTCGTCATGAAGAGGTCGGCGCCTTAGCTGCGGCTGCCGATGCGAAATACACCGGTAAGGTCGGGGTTGCCTTTGGTTCCGCGGGTCCCGGGGCCACACATCTGTTCAACGGTCTCTACGACGCCAAGATGGACCACGTGCCGATGCTGGCGTTAGTGGGACAGGTGCCGACCGCCACGATGAACACCAACTACTTCCAAGAAATGGATGAAACGCCAATGTTTGGTGACGTTGCCGTCTACAATCGGACCGCTACGACCGCGGAACAACTCCCTTACGTGGTTAACCAAGCCATTCGGGAAGCTTACCGGCAAAAGGGCCCGGCCGTAGTCATTATTCCGGAAGACCTGTCCGCAACTGAAATCGACTATGAACCGGTTAAGACGCCGAATACGGTTTCTGATACGTTTACCCAGCAGATTGATCCTAAGGCCGTGACGGCCACACTGGAACTACTGAAGGCCGCTAAGCATCCGTTGATCTACGCGGGCCGTGGCCTGCTGGGTGCCCGGGATGAATTGGTCAAGTTCAGCGAACAATTCAATATCCCCGTCCTCAACACCGTTCCAGCAACCGGTGTCATCCCAACCGACCATCCGAACGCCATTGGTACGTTTGGTCGTTTGGGGTCCAAGTCCGGCTTTGAAGCTCTCCAACACACCGATTTGATTCTGTTCTTGGGTTCCGAATTTCCATTTGCACAGTTCTGGCCGAAGAACATCAAGATTATTCAAGTCAACAACAATGCCTTTGATATTGGTAAGATGGTTCCGATTGACTATGCGGTGATCAGCGATGCCAAGAGTTACCTGCAAGCTATGATTGAGACGGGTGAAACGTTGCCTGAAACAGACTGGCTGAAGGCCAACCGCCTGAACAAGCAAAACTGGAACAAGTGGTTGGATCAATTGGCCGCTGACGATAGTCAAGGCTTAGCACCGGAAGCCGTGACCAAGAAGGTCGCATCGATGGTCGGCCCCAAGGATACCTACGGCGTGGACACCGGGAACGTCTCCGAATGGTCGGTTCGGGGCCTACCGATGGACAAGCAGCAACGCTTTGTCTTATCCGGCCTGTTTGCCACAATGGGCTACGGCTTACCTGCCGGCATGGCTGGCGCCTTGAGTGTACCGGACGGTCAAGCTTGGTCGTTCTCCGGTGATGGGGGCTTCGCCATGGTGGCGCCTGACATCATTACGGAAGCGCGCTATGAGTTGCCAGTCATCAACGTGGTCTTTAGTAACCGGCGTTTCGGGTTCATTTACCGCGAACAGGTTGATACGAAACAACACCTGTACGGGGTTGACCTGACCGACGCCGACTGGGCTAAGGTCGCCGAAGGACTCGGTGGTATCGGTTTTACCGTCACCAACAATGCCGAGGTGGAACAGGTCTTTGATCAGATCAAGGATCTGCAGGCCAAGGGCAATAAGAAGCCAATCGTCGTTAACGCTGTGATTAAGAACGACGACCCAATTGGCACGGCCTTCATGCCACTAGACGCCAAACTTTATGGTCAAGAAACCGTGGATGCTTATGCCAAGGAAAACCACATTGACCTTAAACAACAACCCGCATTAGGGGAATTGCTACGGGCCAAGGGTGACAATCTTTAATTGAAAATCAACTGAAATCCGTTCCACGGCCGTTGTGCAGGTGGAACGGTTTTTTTTGCGTGAAACGCCAAATTTACGCTTGAAGTTTCGATAGGATCAGCTTAAAATTGTTAGCTGACTAACAAAAGGAGTTGACGCAGTTGTTAGAACGACGATTAGGCGCTTGGCTACGCGATGCCGAGCACCAGATGAACTTTGAAATGAACGAGTTTGCCCGGCCGTACGGCTTGACCGGCATGCAGATGTCCGTGATTGATTTCCTCAGTCGACGTGGAACGGCCGAGAGCTTTCAAGTGGACGTGGAACGGGAATTTCACGTCCAGCGTTCCACGGCATCCATCTTGATTAAACGCATGGTGGAACACGACCTCGTGACGCGAGTTGTGGCGGCCAATGACAGCCGCAAACGACAATTGCGACTGACGCCCCGGGGGCAAGCGCTAGTGCCCATGATTACGCGGCATTTGGAACAACAGGATGCCAAGATGGTTGCTGGTTTGACGACAACCGAGGCTCAAGCCTTTCGCCGCGCCTTACGCAACGTGACCCGGTGGGGAAAGACACCTAAGGAGGATGACTAAATGGCAACGGAAAAAATTGAACCGCGCGTGGTGGGGGCCGTTCTGGCCACAGGATTGATGTCGCTGAGCGGTGTCATCATTGAAACAGCGATGAACATTACATTTCCAACCTTGATGAAACAATTTGGCGTGACGACCGGCACGGTCCAGTGGATGACGACCTTGTATCTGCTGATTGTGGCCTGTATCGTTCCGATCTCGTCTTACTTGAAACGTCGCTTTAAAATGAAGCAGCTCTTCGTGACGGCCAACCTGCTCTTTATCGCAGGTCTACTGATCGATGCTTTGGCACCAGCGTTCGCTTGGCTGCTGATTGGTCGGGCCGTCCAAGCTGTGGGGACGGGGATTGCCTTACCCCTGATGTTCAACATTATTTTGGAACAGGTACCGCTGAGCCGCATTGGAATGATGACCGGTGTCGGCACCCTGATTACCGCCGTGGGGCCGGCGATTGGACCGACTTACGGTGGAATTCTGGTCACCAGCTTGAACTGGCGCTATATCTTTTGGCTGTTGCTGCCATTTCTGATTGTGTCGTTCTTTGTCGGCCTCAAGACGATTCGGCAGGTTTCACCCGTTGTCCACGAACGTTTTGATTTATTGAGCGTACTGACGGTTGTGGCGACCTTTGCTGGCCTCATCTACGGATTTAGCGCCATGGGCAGTCAGCCTGTGCTGAGTTGGTCGGTGCTAGGGGCCTGGGTGGTTGGCCTCATCGGTTTGGGCGCGTTTGTCTTCCGTTCCAACCGCGTGGAACAGCCGCTGATTAAGTTGGCAACGGTGAAAAACGGCGCGTTTGCCTGGCATTTAGCCGCGTTCTTTCTCTTACAGACCACCGCGCTGGGCCTGTCGTTTATTCTTCCCAATTACCTCCAATTAGTTGATCAGAAAACCGCTTTCATTGCCGGCTTAGTTGTTCTGCCGGGGGCCGTGATTGGTGCGGCCTTTTCTCCGATTGGGGGGCAGATT
Organism: Levilactobacillus brevis; assembly: GCA_021383565.1. Classification (NCBI taxonomy): domain Bacteria; kingdom Bacillati; phylum Bacillota; class Bacilli; order Lactobacillales; family Lactobacillaceae; genus Levilactobacillus; species Levilactobacillus brevis. Next base: position 2,408,583 of record CP079699.1, read on the forward strand.
CTGGATCGATTTGGCGCCAAGAAACCCATCTTGTTGGGATTGAGCATTGTCGTGGTGAGCCTACTGGCCATGACGGCTTTTGCCCGCCACCTGCCCGTTGTGGCCGTGCTCGGACTCTACGTGACGTACATGATCGGGATTGGCATGGCTTTTGGGAACATCATGACGGCGGGACTGAAGCAACTGTCGTCCGAGCTCAAGGCCGATGGCAACGCGCTGATGAACGCGTTACAGCAGTTCGCCGGAGCCATGGGAACGGCCGTGGTTTCGATGATTATTTCAAGTAGTCAGGCGACTGGCACGGGCAGTACTGTCGTGAAGACGGCCGTTGGTTCTCAGTGGGCCTTGTTGATCCTGGTTATCACGGGTGCCTTGGCACTGTTGAGTATGTTGATGGCTTTTCGGCTGTCGCGTCCAACGCCTTCGCGTTAGTATTGCTATTGGCTTTACCATAGCGACCGCCGGTTAACCTATTTTTATTAACCCCATGCTACACTTCAGTCAATGAAGGTGTATTTGTTGATTGAAAGAGAGGCGACCGGAATGCGGTATGACTGGCGATATGGTTTTCATTCATTTTGGTTCTTGATGACATTGATGCTGTTGATGAGTCCCGTGATCTTTATCGACCGACTGTCTGTAAAACACGTGGCATTGGGCACGATGGTAGCGATTCTAATTGTCGATTACCTATTTACTCGGCAATATCCATATTTTAATCGGTTTGGTCGACAGGGATTTAGCGGGTTACTCAGCATTGGGTTCTTTGTGGTGATGGTGGCGGTGGCGCCTTACTTTGGGTACTGGTCACCGACGGCCTGGGGGTTCGTCAGCTTCTGTGTGGCTAGCTTCGGTGGTTCCCTAGACGGACGCATCGTTCATCCTACCGATATCTTAGTCAGCCAGACGCGCGCCCAGCTTCGAAAAAAAGCCGAGATTCTACGCAAACCGATGCCGCGGTGATGGATTACCGGCAGAGAGATTATTAAACCTTACACTAAAGGCTGAAGGTACGAAAATGGGCCTCAGCCCTTGGGAGACTTGGACTGAAGCTAATAAATATAGTCATTTGGCATCATTGAGCCTTGCCTAATGGTCTGACCAGATTATTAGGCAAGGCTTTTATAAATTCATCGAAAACAGCTTGTATATTGGTTTTAGACGACTCAATTATACTCGTGGAGCAAGCCATGTCTATTTTTGTACAGTAAAAGCCCGGCGTACCGGGCTTTTACTGTGCTTTTAACTTTCAACTTTTAGAAATTCATGTAGCGTGCATTACGCCGCTGTCTGCAGCAACTTTAACGGGTTCTGCCACGAATGGGCTGCCGGATTTTGCCAGTCATTTTGGGCGGTCACCCAACTTTTATGGTTGGTGATACCCAAATGCAGATGGCCGCTAGCTTGGGTCGCAATGACCTGGCCAGTCTTGACGGTGTCACCGACGTGAACGGTGTGGGTCTGCTTGCTCATCGCAAATTCCTGATAGACAATCTGGTCGCCCGCGTTAGTTTCCGTGACGACAACGTCCTTGCCTAGTCCCAGAGGATAGGCGTCGGTCACGCCACGTTTCATGGGGTTACCCACGAAGATGACCTTGCCGGCGTGGATGGCGTGGATCTTACTGCCAACGCCTGCATTGAAATCGACGCCGTCGTGCAAGGGAGAGTCCGCTAGGTCCCGTTTACCAAAGGTTGACGTCACGTAGCGGCCACCGGTGTAGGGCCAGCCCCACTCTGGCGTTGACTTTTCAGTCTTAGCTGGCGTCGTTGCCAGACGCGTCAGTTTGGGCTTGGTTGGCGTCGCCTTTTCCACGTGGAAGTATTGGTAGACGCGTTTGGGCTGATCAGTGGCCAGTTCGGTGGGCGTGTTGGCGATGGTCAGCGTTTCCGCCTTGGCCATGGTCTTGGTGGTCCAAGAAGAGAGAAACAATAAAGTGCTGAGGGCGACCACAGTGGCCATCCCCAGGAGCAAGTAGCGGTTAAGCCGATAATTGAAATGAATGAGTTGATGCAGAGTCGACATTGCTTTGGAACCTACCTTTTAACAGTGATAAGAAAGATTGTACCAGTGATTAGCCGGCTAAGTGTTAAGAAATTGTGAATTTTCCGAGTCACGGGGGTAATCAATCCCCCAAATTAGCCGTCGATTCGCTGATTTGACGGCGCTAGTGACCATTTTGACTGGCAACTAAAATAATTTGCGCCGTGACAAAAAAATTCCGCCCCCAGAGAAATGAGAGCGGAATTTGGTGATACTAAGGTGCTTGGACGTCCATTTCCGTTAGCCGACCGTGTCGCCGCGCGTAGAAGAGCATGCTCAGCAGGGAGAAGGCCGCGGCAATGCCGCAGAGCACGCCGATTTCTGGTAAGGCGGAATTGCCGATCATTAGGGTTTCTCGCAGAGCAGTGACCGAATAACTCATTGGCAACCAAGGATGCAGGGCCTGGAAGAAGCCGTTGGTCATTTGTAAGGGGTAGGTTCCGGCCGAGCCGCCCAGTTGCAGGACTAGCAGCACCATGCTGAAGAAAGCCCCCGGGCGACCGAGGCATAGATTTAGCCAGTAGACAATGCTCATAAATGCCGCGCCAGTGACCAGTAGTGTCAGGAAGGTGGCTCCTGGATGAATGGGTGCCAGGCCATCAATCAAGGCTAAGAGGCCAGTCATAAATAACGCTTCGCCCAAAACGAAGGCGCCCATGATGGAAGCTTTACCTAACCACCAATGCCAACCACTACGCGGATATTTGCGCGGTGTGTACATGTCAAACATCAGGTTGAACGCCAGCGCCCCCACAAAGAGCGACACCGACATCATGTACGGGGCCATCCCCGTCCCGTTGTCCGGGGCATCATCATGATCGGTGTGGGTGGTCGTTGTTGGCTTGGCAAATTGCCGGTAAGTCAGCTGAGAAGGGTGAACGGTCGCGCGTTGTCCCGCTTGAGTTAAAGTGTGAGCCAGCCGGGTGGTCCCCGACTGCACGGTGTTGGCGCCAGTCCCCGCTTTCTGTGCGCCGGCAGCCAGTTGTTCGGCGCCAGTAGTCAGTTGCTGAGCACCGTTCGCCGCGCTATCAGTGGCCGTGGTGAGTTGTGGGCCAGCCGTTGCCAAGGTCGTCAGCCCCGCGTTGAGCGTGTGAGCGCCATGCGCTAACTTGCCGACCCCTTGCGTGAGGGCTGGCGTTGATTGGGTTAAGGTTGTCAAACCCGTGGCCAGAGTCTGGGCCCCGCTGGTCAGCGACGCATTCTTACCCGTCAATTGCTGGGCCCCGGTTTGGAGTTGTCCCGCGCCAGTAGCCAGTTGTCCGGTTCCCGTTGTTAGTTGTTGACCCGTGGTTGTTAAACGTTGCGTGCCACTAGTCAATGTCTGGGCGCCGTAGGTTAATTGGGTAACGCCAGTAGTGAGCGTGGGCGTCTGTGCTTGTAAGGTTTGGAGACCGGAATTGAGGGTGGTCAGGGCTTGATTGGCCCGTTGCAGCCCCGTGGTGAGACTCTGGGAATTCGTCTGAAGGGTCGTGATGCCGTTAGCCAATTGTGCTTGGGCCGCCGCTGCTTGGGTCAGGCTGGTTTGCAGGTCATTGACGGCCGCGGCGTTAGTCTGTAAGCCACTCAGGTCGCTGGTCAAGCGTTTTGCTGCGGTCTGAACTGCCGTGGTCGTGCTAGTATCACGAGGCGTAACGGCTTTTAGCATGGCAGCCTTTTGACTAGCGGTTAATCCCTGAGCGTCAGCCGCGGCGCTGACTCGTTTTTGTAAGGTCGCTGCGTTGGTCGTGCTAGCCTTTAGCGCCGTTTGTAGGGTAGTAGCGTCTTGCTTGAGGGTCGCGGTGCTGGTGGCACTGGCAGCTAGCTGACTAACGGCCTTTTTTAAGGTGGCTTGTTGGCTTTGCGAGGTTTGGAGGCCAGTCTGGAGTTTTTGGAGACCAGCAGTGAGGGCGGTACTGCCAGTTGTCAGCCGGGAGAAATTTTGACTGAGCGTGTGACTGCCGGTGGCCAGCTGGGACACGCTAGTGCTAAGCCGTTGCGTGCCTGCGTCTAAGTTAGTCAATTGGCGCGCCAGCTGTTGGACCCCTTGATGACTCTTAGCCACGCCCTGAACGTAGTGTTGAGTACTCGTATTCACGCGTTGACTGCCCTGGGTGAGTTGCCCGGCAGCGGTCGTGAGCTTGCCCGTTCCCGTCGTATAGGCGGTGACCCCGGTGGCCAATTGCTTACTCCCCGTGGCTAAACGCTGAACCCCGCCGTTGAGCTGTTGCGAGCGACTGAGTAGCTGATCGAGACCGGTCGTTAATTGGCGGCTACCGGCCTGGGCCTGCTGGACCCCGCTGACGTATTGGTCGAGCTTGTTGGTCAGCGTGTGTTCGCCATTGGTCAGCTTCACGGAGCTCGTAGCTAGGGTGGTCAGACCGTGGGCGATCTTGTGGTCGGCAATCGTCAGTTGCTGACTACCAGTGGCGAGGGCTTGACTACCGTGACCTGCGGCGGTGAAGCCATTGCCTAGTTGCTTGACCGTCGTGAAAAGGGTCCGGGCATACGTCTGGGTCACTTGGTCGCCCACGGCTTGGGCCGCATTTTGGGCCGCCGTAGCCGTCATCTTCGCCGCTGTGAAATTATGGCCGGCGCTGGTCTGGTAATGGAGGACCATTTGTTGCGGCGTTTTGGCCATGAGGGTCGTGGCGTTATGGGAGAAGTTGTGTGGAATCGTGACGACCATGTAGTATTTACCGGTAGTCAGGCCGTGGTGAGCGGCCGCCGAGTTGGTCGTTGTGAAATGCATCGCGTGGGACTGGGTCAGGTTGTGGGTGAGGTCGCGCCCGGCGGCCAGGCGGTGGCCCTGGTAGGTCACGGGCTGGTCTTGATTAACGACCGCCACGGGTAGGTCTGCCAGCTTGCCGTACGGGTCCCACATTGATTTCAAAAAGGTCACGGCGTAAATTGAGGGGATCAACATAATGACCACCAATACGACCAATAGTAACTTGTGCTTAAATAAATATCGCCATTCCGCTTGAATCATCGGCGACGCCCCCTATCTGTGGTATCCTGTGAGTGAATAGTGACCTCATATGTGGCTACAGCATACGCAAGGACAAGGGTACCGTCTACAACAGATGCCGCGACTTTGGGGAGTAAGCCTCACTTTTGCCACATCTGGGGTCTAACGGGAGGGATTGGATGACAGATAGACGAGTTGTACGAACTAAGCAGGCGCTACGAGCAGCCTTTAGAAAGTTGGCCCAGCAGTATCGGTATCATGAAATCACGGTCCAACAGCTGACCGATGAGGCCAATATCAATCGCAAGACATTTTACTTACATTTCGACTCGATCGATGACCTGGCAGAAAGTTTTACCACGGAAATTGCGGACCAAATTTTGGCGTTGTTGCTAAAGGCGCCGGCTGACCGTGAGCCGATCGAACACCCCGGTATCTGGGCGCAACGGTTAGGCGAGTTCTTTGAAGAGGCGCCGGCCTTCTACACGTTCATCCTGACGTCAGACGACTATAGCTTCCTATCGCGACGGGTCAAAAATATAGTGGCTGCAGGGATGGCCGCAGACTTCCAGCGAGATTATCATCTCAGTGCGACCGACGCTAAAATTGGTGTGAACTTTCTGATCGACAGCACACTGACGCTGTTTCGCCTGTACGTGACGAAACAGATCGACCTGACAAAGCCAGCTCTTCGCCAACGCTTGGTGGCGTTGAATTTGTCGGGGATGCAGGGATTCTTGGCGTTGACAAAGCAAAAGTAAAACTCACTAGCGACTCTCAATGGAGGGGGCTAATGAGTTTTGCCAGGCTTCAAACAGAGCCGGAGGACAGCTTCACAGGCCGCAGGCGGTTCCCACAGCGCCGGAATCTCTGGCAGCCGCAGGTGGATTGATGACTAGTTTAATGGCGATAAACCCTGTCAGTTGGGGGCTGGCATGTGTTCGCAAACTCTCAGCCTTACACGATAAAAGCCCTGTGTCTCAGCATTAGCTTGAGACACAGGGCTTTTTTGCGACCAATTTAGGAAGTCGTTAGCGTTACCCGCTCGCGGGAGGGTTTAAACACCGGGCTAGTGGCCAGAATTTTAAATTTAAAGGGTGCTTAGTAGGCTGCCGAATACGTCCAGTCGTAGGCCAACAGTTGGTGGAATTTTTCACCGATTGGGACCCAGAGCTTGGCTTTGGCGATGTTGGCAATGGACTCCCAGAACAGGGGATCGTGGCGTTCTTGGTCACTTAAGTTAATGTTGACGTAACGCCCAGCTTCCGTTTTCGCAATCACGTAGGGGTAGAACACCTTCGTAATCTGGGCGGGGGTCACCGTTTTAATCTTGGGATTGTCATCAATCAGCATAATCGTCCGCTTCCTTTCATTTGATGAACCCAGTATAACTGGAAAAGGTTGCGTTCGTCCTTGATTTTAGTTAAGGATTACTTGAGAATTTCTTAGTTTTCCGAGGATGCAGGACATGCATAGCTGAAACCTTGGTTATTTTTGGGGAGCAGCCTGCAGTGTCACGGTAAACTTAGCACCGTGGGGGTCGTTATCGGTAATGGCGATGTGGCCCTGATTCAGTTGAACCAACTGGGCAACGATCGCGAGCCCCAGGCCACTACCCTCAATCTTATTAGAGCGGGAGGTATCCACGCGGTAGAATCGCTCGAAGATGTGCTCGCGGTCGGCTACTGGAATCCCGTCTCCGTGGTCGGCCACGGTGAGGGTCACGGTATCGACGGTCGTGGCGACGTGCACGGCAATCGGCTGATCGGCTGGCGAATATTTGTGGGCATTATCCAACAGGGCCGTCATAATCTGATGAAGCATGTCCGTATCGCCCAGGGCCATGGCTGGTTCGTTAGGCCCGGTGAAGGACAACTTCTGCGGGATTAAAGGCTGGTAGTGAGCCACGACGCCCTGCGTGAGGGTCGCAACGTCTAGGGGTTCTAGGGCTACTTCGGCGCGGTCTGCCCGGGATAAGTGTAGGAGATTCTCGATTAAATGCTGCATGCGCAGGGACTCCTGGTCGATGAAGCCCAACGATTCGGGGATGACCTCGGGGTGTTGATCCCCGCGACGTTCAATCAATTTTAGATTACCGCGAATCGTGGCGATGGGGGTTCGTAGCTCGTGGGAAGCATCGGAAATAAATTGCCGCTCACGCTGGAGCCGACCATTTTGGGCTGCCAGTAATTGATTGAAATCCTTGGCTAGTTGCGCGACCTCGACGGGTTCTGTCGGTTGGGGTAACGCTGTTTGCGTCATTTCCGAGTTAGCCGCGGCTTGCTGGGCAGCGGTCGCCAATTGAATGGTGGGGTCACTAATCCGCTGAGCCAGCCGGCGAACGAACCAGAGGCCAATCAGCAGGCTAATCCCGATCGCGATGATCATGACGGCAATCAGGACGTGGAGATTGCCGATCAACACGTGCATGCCGATGTAGAGGTGATACGTCCGACCGCCCGTCTTCAGCGTTTCGGCGAAGTACAGGCCCCAGCCCTTAAAGTAGGTCAGATGGGTGAAGGGCACCGACCACGTGTTGGCGTTCGCTAGTGAGGCGCCGTGCGGGAGTAACGAGGTGGTCGAACCATCGGCATTACGGATGAAGACGAATGTGTTGTGGGAATTTAGGCCGCTGGACCGATTAATGGCCAACCAGTCTTGAAAATTCGTGACCTGTGAGGTTTGCAGGCTGGCACTGAGTTGTTCAGCCTGGTTTTGTGCCCGAATGAGTTGGTCCACCGCTAGGGTAACGCTGACGGTGAGGACAATCACCACCCCGACCGTTAGCAGGAGACTCGTGAAGGAGTGGCGGATAATGTCCGCGTAAGTGCGGGGAGCTTTAGTGGTCATCGTGATCATCCTCTTTGAGACTGTAGCCGACGCCCCGAATGGTATGGAAAAGGCGGGGAGCATCATCTACGTCAATTTTATTACGGAGATACCCGATATAAACGTCGACCACGTTCTGTTGGCCGAGAAAGTCGACGCCCCAGACGTTGTCGAGCAGTTCATCACGGGTAAAGACTTGGCCGGGATGCTGCATGAGAAATAATAACAGGTCGTATTCACGCTGTGTCAATTGAATTGTTTGGCCGCCACGGTCGACTTGCCGGGTCTTGGTCACCAGCGTGAGGTCTTGTAAGTGGTAGGTCTGATCGAGGCCGCTCTGGTGGGCGGTACGTCGTTGGATGACGCGGATTCTAGCGAGTAATTCCTCAATCTCAAAGGGTTTGGTGATGTAGTCGTCGGCGCCGGTATCCAGGCCAGTCACCTTGTCGCCCAGGTAATCGCGGGCGGTCATCATAATGACGGGTAAGTCGTCGTGCTTACGAATCCGCCGGAGAACCTGCATGCCATCCATCTTAGGTAACATCCAGTCCAATAAGATTAGGAGAAGATCGTCTTTTCTTTCTTGATAGGTCTCCCAAGCGGCTTCACCATCGGCGGCCGTTAAAACGTCAAAATCTTCAAAAGTGAGTTCTTTAGCGACGTAGCTGGCGAGGCCCTCTTCGTCTTCGACTAGTAGAATTGTATTTTTCATATATGGGGATACTCCTTGATGTGACGTGGTTATAGGCATAATATCACATGAATCCGATGCTAAAATAAGAAATTCATATTTTAACCTTAACCAAGCTTAAAGATTAAGCCCCCGATCGGATGGTATAACTAATACATCGAAAGCGAACAGCCAAACAACTAACTGAGGAGTGGTTAAAATGACTAAAATGAAAACGATGATGACTAAGGTAATGCTCGGCGCCATGACAGTAACGACACTATTGGCAACTTCCGCGGGGGCTTCGGCGGCAACCACCACCACGACCACGGCGCCGGCGCCAGTCGTGCGAACGACGGTACAACTGAAGTCCCGGCCAGCTGCTGAAATTCAGGTGACGAAGATTCATCTGAAGCCGGTCACGACCAAGAAAATTTCCAGTCAGGTTCAGACGGCGGTGGATGCTAGCGCCCTTAACCTAGACCAGAAGCACAGCGATAGCCAATTGAAGTAAAAATAACCGCGTGATGGCTTAAATCCTCCAAACACATTTATAGTCATCCATGACCAACTACAAGAGCAGATATAGAAGTTAAAAAACAGTAGCGCGCAGGCGTTACTGTTTTTTAGTGGCGGCTGTAGTTTTAACACTGGCAGACGAAAAGAGACCGTGGCGCTGACCACGGTCTCTCACAAATTCTACTTTTACTTGAGTGCGTCGGCGATAGGTGTATCGCCCGTGACCAATTCAAAGATTCGGTGTGGCAGGGGATGCTTGACCACGGCGACAACTGCGGCCGCAACATCTTCGCGGCTGATCGACTTCGTATCGCTGTTGGCTGTATCCAGCGTAATCTTGCCGGTGGGGGCGTCGTTGGTCAGCGCACCCGGCCGAACGATGGTGTAGTCCAAGTTAGTCCGGTGTTGGAGCCACTGATCGGCGTAATATTTAGCGACGTAGTAGGGGCGAATGCCGGATTTGCTCCAGAAGGACCGGTCGTCGGTTCCCATGGCGCTGACGATGATAAAACGCTTGATACCGGCCTTTTCGGTGGCAATCATGGACTTGATCGCGCCATCCAGATCAATGTTTAGGGTCATATCATCGCCGGTACTGCCGCCAGAACCTGCGGAGAAGATGACGGTGTCCACCCCAGCCATGGCCGGAACCATGGCGTCGGCCGACCCCATGAGATCAACGATCCGAGGTTGGCCGCCGAGGGCCGTGATGGTGTCAGACTGGGTTGCCGAGCGAATGCCTGCGTAGACTTTTTCACCCGTTGCGGCGAGTTGCTGGACGATATGTTGGCCAACGTGGCCGTGCGCACCAATAATTAATGTTGTCATGTAAAAAACCTCCTAAATCTCGTTCACTTAACTAACTTCCACCTTAAAGGTTTTGCCCCGAAATTTCAGCTCAGGCGACTCGCTAATCGCGGGTGATCGTCGCAAAATGGCGAATTGATAGGGGTTAGCGGCCGCGAATTGTCGCCGTTTCGGGCCGCACTAATTATGAAAAAATTTGTAAACCGTTATCAATGGCTTTTCGCTTGATAACTCGTATAATAGAAGTAAATCATCCCTAACGATTAGCAGGTCCACCGGTCCCTTCGGGGGGAGTGAATGTTTGGTTAAAAATGTAACTGTTTTAACTAACTGAAGTGTTAACGAGCTAATCGGGCATTAGGGAACTATAGCAGAAAAGGGGTCGTTTACAATGGCAACGATTTTAGTTCTTGGCGGTGGCTATGCCGGCATGCGGGCAATTAAGTTTTTACAGCGGGAAGTTCCCAGTGAAGACGAGATTATTTTGGTAGATAAAACGGGGACGCACGCAGAGAAGACTAACCTGCATGAAGTGGCAGCGGGAACCATTGCGCCCGATCGGATCACCTACGAAATCAATGATGTGATTGGCAGTCGGGTCGACTTTATTCAAGATGCCGTCACCAATGTGGATGTTGACCAAAAGAAAGTGACACTGAAAAACCATGAGCCGATTACCTACGACTATTTGGTATTAGCGCTGGGCTTCCAGTCCGAAACGTTTGGTCTGAAGGGCGCCGAAGAAAATGCGCTCCCGATGGATGATCTCGAGACGTCCGAAGCCGTTTACCAGCATATTGAAGAACGGGTCAAGAGTTACGCGCAGACGCAGGACCCGAATGACTTGGTGGTTGCGGTGTGTGGGGCCGGCTTCACGGGGATTGAACTCTTGGGTGAATTAACCCAATCCCTACCGAAATTACAGACGCGCTACAACACGCCAGCGATCAAGCTGGTCTGCTTGGAACGGTCACCAGCCATCCTGCCGATGTTTGACAAGTCGCTGGCGGAATATGCCATGCGGTTCATGGCGAAGCATGATGTCGAGATGAAGTTAGGCGCCAACATCGAAGAAATTAAGCCGGGCGCCGTGGTCTACACGGATAGCGAGGGTGGACAGCACGAACAAGCGGCCAACACCATTGTGTGGACCGTGGGGGTCAGTGGCTCGCACGTGATTGCCGATTCCGGCTTCGAACAGCGGCGTAATCGGATTGTGGTTAAGGACGACCTGTCACTCGATGGCCATCCAGAAGTTTACGTTGTTGGAGACGTTGCGGCCGTCATGGATCCTGACAGCGATCGGCCATACCCAACGACGGCCCAGATCGCATTGGCCGCGGGTGCACAAGCGGCCAAGAACATTGGCCTGCAGCTACGTGGTCATGAGACCCGGCCATTCGTTTACAAGTCCGTTGGGACGGTGGCTTCGCTGAGTGATCGGGATGGTATCGGTGAAATCTTCAGCAACAATCGTAAGGTGAAGGGCTATCCAGCCTCGGCCTTGAAGAAAGTCATTACCGACCGATCCATTCTGGAAAGTGCCCACCTGAGCACCGTCTTTAGCAAGGGACGCTTCGACCTCTATCATTAAAATTCGGACAACTTTGACCAAGCGAGTAGGCAATATTAGCCTACCCGCTTTTTTAATGCTAAAATTAAACGAAAAGGGTGATCAAACGATGCGACAAAAACAGCTCATGACGCCATTGGGACCGATTACAGCGGCTAGCGACGGTACGGCGTTAACCGGCTTGTGGTTTACGGATCAACACTATTACGGGAGTACCTTGCCGGCGACGACGCTGGCCGGTGACTTGCCAATTTTTGACCAGCTAGCAGAGTGGTTGACAGCTTATTTTGCGGGCCAACACCCAACCGTAGCTTTCCCGGTTAAGCCAACGGGGACTGCGCTACGTGAGGCCGTCTGGTCGGTGTTACGAACAATCCCATATGGTGAGGTGCGGACGTATGGCGAACTCGCCGCGCTGGTGACGCCTATGATTGGCCATAACCCCGGCGCCCGCGCCATGGGAAATGCAGTTGGTCACAATCCGATTAGTGTGGTCATTCCCTGTCATCGTGTGATTGGTCAAACGGGTGAACTGGTTGGCTATGCGGGTGGCCTAACTCGGAAGAAAACGCTCTTACGACTAGAAGGGTGTCTATCTGCGGGAAGTGATCGGGTAGTTCTCGAAAAAAATTAGGCATTTTCGAAAAAAGTTTCGGATTTCTTACCTATTGTGCACAAAAGTATCGTACAATGTACCGGTAGATATGCTATAATCAAGGCTGTTTAAAAGCTAAATTAGTAGCACTATTGATAGATGTAATTACTCAGCAAGTCACTAATTTTTTTTCGCGAAAAGGGTTTCTTCTCACCGGAAGACGCGTATAATTTTAGTCAGCTTGGGAGATTAGTCTAAGATTCTGGTTTTCTGGGGGGATTGCTAGAATCACATAAAACATAAATTTAAATGGTGTGTGAATGATTGGAGGTATCACGATGGCTGCATCGGAAACTAAGGAGCGAATTGCGGAGGCCTTGGCTTCGTTGTTGAACCACAATACGTTTGATAAGATTACGGTCCGTGAGATCGCGGATGAAGCGGAAGTTCATCGAAAGACGTTCTATTACTACTTCGCCGATAAATACGAGTTGTTAGCCTTTGTCTATCAACACTTTATCGTGGAAGCACCACGTCGCGAACAACCGACAGCATTAACCTTGGAAAACTGGCGTCCGGCCACAATTCAATTGCTGGAACGGATTGCCGAAAATTCCAAGATTTTCCTGAACGCTTATCCTTATGATGATGGCGTTTGGCGTCAATCTATGAACGAGTTTGTGGCTTCACGATTGTCAATTTTGCTGCATGCAATGCCCGAGTACCGTTACTTAAAGGAAGACGTGATCGACACGTCCGCGGAGTTTATCGCTGCTGGCGCGTTGGGAATTATTAATAAGTGGGCGAACGATAACTTTACCGCGACCCCCCGGACGGTTTTGGATCAAATGACGACGGCCAACCGTCTGTTCAACGGGATTCTGGACCGTTGGAAGTTGAGTTAACAAGACAGAAAGAAAATGGATGTTCAACGCTGGTTGCGGCCAGATTGGACATCCATTTTTATTTGCACCCGATAAGTTAGTGGTAGACCAATTTTTAAACTGTCAATTGTGAAGTGACAAAATAAATGGGCAAATTCACAAGCTGAAAATGTTTAAACAATCACAATCTAAATGCTGGCATTCGTGGCTTCGTCCGCGTATAGTACGAAATGTAAAGGGTTACATTGTGAATGCGAACAATCCCGTAAGGAGGAAACCAGAATGGCTTATCAAACCACGAATCCCTATACCAATGAAGTTGTGAAGACCTATGAGGATGCGACTCCCGAATACGTTGAGGAGAGTCTAGCGTATGCGCAGGCACTCTACAAGAAATGGCGGAATGACCCCGTTGCGACGCGCATTCCGGTTTTGCGTAAATTAGCGAAGATTTTTAAGGATGAGACGGACAGTCTGGCGAAGGTTCTGACGGTCGACATGGGGAAGCTCTTTGTCGAAGCACAGGGTGAAGTTATTTTGTGTGCGGACATTGCGGAATATTACGCCGACCATGCCGAGGAATTGTTGAAGCCACGGGCAATTGAGACGATCGCCGGTGACGCCCAGCTGGAGAACCATCCTCTGGGGGTCTTGATGGCGGTAGAACCGTGGAACTTTCCGTATTACCAAATGATGCGGATCTTCGCGCCAAACTTTGCCGTGGGCGACCCCATTGTGTTCAAACACGCCGCGATTACGCCGGCCTCGGCGTTGGCTTTTGAGGATGCTGTCCGCCGAGCGGGGGCACCCGCTGGCGCGTTGACCAATCTTTTCTTGTCCTATGACCAAGTCTCTCAGGTCGTGGCCGACAAACGGGTCCAAGGGGTCGCACTGACTGGTTCAGAACGGGGCGGTGTGGCCGTGGCCGAGGTCGCCGGCAAGTACCTGAAGAAGAATACCATGGAATTGGGTGGGACGGACGCCTTTATCGTGGCACATGACGCCAATATGGACGACGTGAAGGCGATTGCGCCCCGGGCCCGGCTCTACAATGCCGGCCAGGTCTGCACCTCGTCTAAGCGGTTTATTGTGACTGAAAATCACTATGACGAATTTCTTGAAGCCTTGAAGGATGCCTTCTCCGCCGTGAAGATGGGCGATCCGATGGACCCGAACACGACATTAGCGCCAATGAATTCTAAGAAGGCCAAATTACATCTGCAAGACCAAGTGGATGCCGCGTTAGCCGGTGGGGCCACCGCCTACTACGTCCACGAACCGATTGACAGCGATGGTCAGTTCTTCATGCCAACGATTTTGACGGATATCGCCAAGGACAATCCGGCCTATGGTAAGGAAATGTTCGGACCGGTGGCACAGGTCTACAAGGTTAAGGACGACGCAGAAGCCGTGGCGTTGGCCAACGATTCTGACTACGGGTTGGGTGGTATTGTCTTTGCCGGTAGCGCCGAATATGGGGCAGAATTGGCTTCTCAGATTGAAACGGGAATGGTCTTCGTGAACACCTTCTTTAGCTCCCTGCCGGAATTGGAATTCGGTGGCGTGAAGAAGTCTGGGTTTGGTCGCGAATTAGGTCAAACGGGGATTTCCAGCTTCGTCAACCAGGAATTAGTGGTGAAGCGCGACCGGCCAAACGACAATGAATTTGGTGGCTTGGTCTTACCCCATAAGTTTTAAATCAAACTGAACGACTGACTGGCCCGGGGAAATTGTCCGGGCCTTTTGTATTTGTTGACTGGTTGAAAGGTCACGAATACGCTCCAGTCGCCAGATCATGAATTCCCACAATGATTTAGGCAAAACATTTTCCTAGATTGACGCAATGTGATATTCTGAACAATAAGGAACAGCGAAAGGATGATTTTAAGATGACAGATCGTTTAAAGGGTAAAGTTGCAATTATTACCGGTGGGGTAGCCGGTATTGGTTTAGGTATTGCCGAATGCTACGTGCGCGAAGGGGCTAAAGTCGTCGTCACGGCCAACCATAATGTCGATGGTGGACACGCCGCCGTCGAAAAGTTCGGTGACGATGTCAGTCTTTTCGTCCAACAAGATGTTGCCAAGGAAGCGGATTGGCAGAAGGTGATTGACGCCACGATTGCCAAGTTTGGCAAGCTGGATATCTTGGTCAACAATGCCGGTATCGGTGGCGTCAACACCGCCATTGAAGACTTACCCCTGGAAGAATGGCAAAAGGTGATCGACATCAACTTGACGGCCAACTTCTTGGGTGAAAAGGCCGCTATCAAGGCCATGCAAAAGACCAATGACGCCAAGGGGTCCATCATTAACGTGTCCTCCGTTGCCGGTCTGGTTGGTTTACCGATGGCGCCAGCCTACTCCGCAAGTAAAGGGGGGAGTCGCCTGTTGACGCATGCCACGGCGCTGAACCTGGCCCAACGTGGCGTGGATATTCGGGTTAACTCCGTTCATCCCGGCTGGATTGACACGGCGATTATCCCAGATGCCGCTCGTGAACAGATTGTGAAGACCGTCCCAGTCGGCCATTTGGGCAAGCCTCAGGATATCGGTGAGGTTTGTGTCTACTTGGGGAGCGACGAATCGGGCTTCGCCAACGGTGCCGAATTCACGGTTGATGGTGGTCAACGCGCTTAAGCCATTACAAAATTAGTAAAAGCTATCAAAAAGGACTGAGATTTTTTCTCAGCCCTTTTGTTTACGCTCAGGGGGTGAATTCTCGACTTAATTTTGAATAGGTCACCGCGTCTTGATAGCCACCGCGAACTGAGGGAAGGTGCTCACGCAAAATCCCATCTTGGTGGAAACCGCGACGTTCGGCCACCGCACGACTGGCTAGATTCTGCGGGTCGACTAGAATATCGATGACGTGCAGACCGAGGTCGTGAAAGGCCACCGCTTCGACGGCCGCCAGACAACGGGTCATGACGCCTTGCTCCCGGGAATCGTGGCCTAGCCAGTAACCGACTTCAGCCTGATGATCGCGAAAATCATGGAGGTCAATCATGCCAGCGGGCTGACCCGCCACCCAGATGACGGCGAGCCACAGCTGTTGCGTGGCGATTCGGTTTTGACAGTATTTGAGAAAGGCGTCTTCGTCAGCGACTGCGCGGGTGGTCGCTACCCAGGGCAACCAGCGGGATAGGTTCTCACGGTCGGCCGCGATACAGGCGAAGAGTGCCGGTGCGTCGGTGAGTGCCGGTGCTTTGAGCTGAATGGTAGGAGAGATGTTTTGCGTCAACATATGCTCGGCCTCCTTTGAAGACTAGCGGTCGTGTTTTAATTTCGAATAAACGATGGCGTCGTCATAATCACCGGTCGCCGTCAGCAGGTGTTCGCGGAGGATTGCATCCTGGTGGAAGCCCCGACGTAAGGCCACCGCTTGACTCCGGGTATTGGCGGTCGCAATCAGCAATTCCAGTTTGTGCAGGCCGAGTTGGTTGAAGGCCACGTTCTCCACGATACCCAACACGTGGGGCATGATGCCGCGGCCCTGAAAGTCACGGCCCAGCCAGTAGCCCACCTCGGCGTGACCGTCCTTGAAGGCATGGAGGTCAATCGTACCGGCGGGATGGCTACCCACCCAGATAACGGCCAGCCAGAATTGATTGGCGGCAATCCGCTCACGTGATTTGAGGAGAAAGGCCGCTTCGTCTGCGACGGACTGAATGTTAGCGGTACGCGGCATCCAGCGCGCTAGGTTCGCGCGATCTTGGTCGATCAACGCAAATAGCGCCGGGGCATCACTAACGACCGGCGTCATCAGGTGAGTGGATAAAGTAGTCAGTAGACGGGATTTCATGGGAGAACACTTCGCTTCGGGTGATATTGCTTTAGTTATACCCGGCCATGCGCGAGAAGTCAAAAAAACACCCGACTTTTGCAAGTCGAGTGTCCGTTCTAGGCGGTAATGCCTAGGGTATTGAGAATCAGGTAAACATTTAAAATAATGAGGATGACGGCGATGATCCAGCCGAGAATCTTAGACCACGTCTTGTTGGCGAATTCACCCATCAGTTCCTTGTTACTGGTGAAGAGCACCAGCGGAATCATGGCAAATGGCAACGCGATACTCAAGAACACCTGCGAGGAGGTCAAGAGATCTTCAATCTTGGCTTCATTACCGTGGTAAATCACGGCGAAGATAATAACTGGCGTCACGGAAAGCAACCGCGTCAGGAGCCGTTGGGCCCAGAGTGGCATCTTCAAGTTGATGAAACCTTCCATGATAATCTGACCAGCCAGCGTCCCAGTGATGGTGGAACTTTGCCCGGAAGCCAACAGGGCTAGGGCAAACAGCATACTGAGTAGTGGACTGGCGATGGCGCCAACGACTTGGTTATCGCTTAACGCGTTGAACAAGTCGACGAACCGTCCCAGCTCACTGTTGGTACCGAAGAAGAGGGCAGCCCCCAAGATCAGTAACAGACTGTTGACGACAAACGCGATGGTCAGCTGAATGTTGGAATCAATCGTGGTGAACTTGATGGCCTTGGCCACACTCTTGCGGTCACTGCGGTCGAAGTTCCGCGTTTGAGAAATTGATGACCCCAGATACAAGTCATGGGGCATCACCGTTGCCCCGACAATCCCTAAGGTCAGGTATAGCATACCGTGGTTGGTCACAATGGCGCTAGATGGCAGGTAACCTTCGAGCATTTGGGTAACTTCCGGCTTGGCTAAGATGACTTCGTAGAGGAAGACGAAGAGGATGACGGCAACCAAGGTCGCCACGATAGCTTCAATCTTACGGAAGCCCAACTTCATCAAAACTAACAGAATCAAGACGTCGGCGGCCGTAATAATCAGCCCGACAATTAATGGGAAACCGAATAATAGCTTTAAGGCAATCGCGGACCCGATAATTTCGGCAATATCCGTCGCCATAATAGCCAGTTCGGTGACAATCCAGAGGAACAGTCCGGTCTTCTTACCGGTACGTTCTCGCGTGAGTTGGGCGAGATCCTTACCCGTAACAATCCCCAACCGTGCCGACATGGCCTGTAACAACATGGCAACCAGACTGGAAAGTAAGACAACAGTCAGCAAGGCGTATTTATATTGCGCACCACCAGCGATTGACGTGATCCAGTTCCCGGGGTCCATATACCCTACGGCAATTAAGGCGCCGGGGCCCGTATAGGCCATTAGGGTTCTCCAGAAGCCCGCATTTTGCGGCACTTCAACGGTACCATTGACTTCGTCGAGACTCTTCTGGTCGTTGCCAGTGGACTCGATCATATGGTGCTTGGACTTTGGGTCGGTTTCATGATTTTTCATAAAATCCCTCTTTTCTATTGGCTTAGAAATTCAGGTAGTCGATTGACTTCTGTCTTTCCTGGTAAAAGCGTGGTCGGAACCAGTAATAGATGGTGCAAATAAGAGCAAAATCGGAAAACTGATGTCGATCACTCACTTCAATTCCAACCGTAAGTATAGGCTATTTAGCCGCAATGTCAACCTTGTAGGGCTGAAGTTTTGGGACTCCAAAAAAATATTTATATACGGAAACCGGATTTTCTTGGGGGTCATCAGGCGACAGGCTTTCGGTCGAAAAGGAGGATGGAATTTGGTCTGGTTCCGGTTTCATGGTTGCGGTGATTGACAATGTGCATCCTGACGCAAGTGGTCGAAATGAAGGCGAAACGGGAAAGGACTCTCACTGAACTAATTGCAGGATTAGCTGGACCTTAACTGGCAAGTGTTAAAAAATTTTTTATTGGGGTCGAAATGATTGGTGATCGGCGAAAATACTGTAGGGGCGTCCGCAAGTTTTCTGCTTGGTAAGGGTACATATGGAACTAACGGCAGATGATCTAGTTTTCAAAACTAGATAGTTGCGTTATAATAACGATTATTATCCAAGAACGATACTAGGAGAAACGAGGTAACACCCATGCCACAAGAAAAGATTGCAATTTTAGTGGACTCATGTTCTGACGTGCCAGCGGATGTTCTGGAGGCGGCTGACATGGCCCTAATGCCCATGAACGTTATTTTTCGAGACCGTGCTTACGAGGACCGTGTCACCATCACCCCGGCGGAATTTTACCGGCGGCAGGCGACGGAGAAGGCGACGACGGCTAGTCCAACGGGGAAACATATCCTGGAGGCGTTGAACCGGATTCAAGCTTCCGGCTACACCCACGTCATCGCGGTTTGTATCTCGGCGGGACTTTCGGGGACCTACCAGGAAACCCAGCTGTTAGCCGCTGACACGGATTTAACCGTCCACGTGGTCAATACCCGTAGTGTGGGAATTGGTAGCGGCTTTGCGGCTATTTATGCGGCTAAACTGCGGTCTGAGGGCCGGCCTTTCCAAGAGATCGTTGACGAGGTGGAACGGGTGACGGCGCAGACCAAGGTCTTCTTCTACGTCCCCTCTTTAAAGTACCTGCAAGCCGGCGGTCGGATCGGCAAGGTGGCTGGCATGGCCGGTACCTTGTTAAACGTTAAGCCCATCATTTCCTGTGACGATGAGGGCATCTACTATCCCATCGCGAAGGTTCGGGGCGAAAAGCGCACGATTACCAAGCTATTGGCGTTGGTCAACGACGCTATCGGAGATGCCAAACGCGTCAACGTGGCGGTCTGTGACGGGGTCAATCCGGAGCTACGGGCGACGGTCCTAGCGAAGCTACAGGCAGCTCATCCGAACGTCTTGCAGTGGTATGCGGGCGATGTTTCCCCCGCGCTGGGTGTCCACACGGGCCCCGGTTTGATTGGTGTCGGCGTGCAGGTGCTGGATTAAGTCATCTAGCACGTCGCAAATTTAGCCTGATTTGTAAGGGAGAGGTGTCAGCACTTCTCCCTTTTAATTTGAATTTAAAGCTTTTGCGTTTAAAAATCCTGATCCGGATACGCAAACCTTCAGACCAATAAAAAAGCCACGATAACTGTGCTATCGCGGCTTGAGGGGGGATACGAGCAGGATATAGATACTTTGGGGGAGTGCTACTTGCTGCCCGTAAAAAGAGTAATAAGAATTTGGTACAACCCAGCTAGCAACAGTCATTGGTTACTAACTTGCTTGTAGTGTAACGCCTTCGCTCTTTGGGTGCAATTGATTGGTTCCATAAATTTACTAATAACTGGATTATCCCTTGCGTGGCAACACTTTTGGCTGTTCATTAGTCAGCCACCGAAAAATAACATGCGTTAAATAAATGTTAAATCTACGGATGATTTCATCGTCAAAAAGGTGATAACTGCAACGTTTCGCGACATATTGCATGGGGGAGTGACCTTTCTTTTGGAGTGAAACCACCTGACTTTTCAAAAATTCCCCGTATAATGGAAGGGCGGGCGAGTAACGCTAAATTTCGGCGACACTTTCGGCGAATTGAGAGACCAGCTCTGCGGTGACCCGCGTGTTGGCATTGACGAGTTGATTTTGAAAGACGGGAGAATGGTGCTCTAACGGTGTAATATGGCGATTATGGCGGGAGAATCACCTGTTAATTGTTCATACGAATTAGTGATTGAATCATAGAGTTAGCCTGGACTACCGCCCAGTCAGCCGTTAATTGGTGCACTAGCGAATTGTTGGAAATGCTTCCCCCAAAACGTGAACAGTTAAGCCGTTGAATGGCCGTTTTGGGGTCGGTATTTCCGGAATATTAGCAACAATGAACCGGACAATCTCGACTAAAGCGTGGGTAGAGGTTGGGAAAAGTAGCAATGGTGGTTGTGGCGGCGGTGGCCTGCCGACAACCGACTAGAAAAAAGGGAGCTTCGGTATGACGGTTTTATTCGAAATTTGGGATATGATTTGGCATCCCTTGAATGTGTTGGTACCCTTAACGAATCAGCTGGGAACGGGGATTTATCCGGTGCTTTTCTTTTTGATTTTCTTGGAATCAGGCATGCTGATCTTCTCGTTTATTCCGGGTCAATCGCTCCTCTTCATGGTGGGCTCAATCTCGGCAAATCCGCGGTCGCAACTGAACATCTGGCTGTTGGTCTTGATGTTTACGTTGGCGGCCACGCTGGGGTCGGCCATTAAGTACCTCACCACAATTCGGTGGCACAATTATCAAGACAAGTTAATCGAACGGCTACCGGACCAAAAGGTGGCGCAGGCCACGGCGGCGTTCAATCGAAATCAAGACCAGACCATGCTAATCGGTCGCTTCATTCCCTTTGTGGGGTTATTTGTCCCAATTATGGCGGGGACGGTTGACATGACCTGGCGGCAATTTCGGTTTTACAATCTGCTAGGCAGCCTCCTTTGGGTGGGGAGTTGCTGTGCGGTCGGATACTTCTTCGGCAACACGCCGTTTGTCCGGAATAACTTCACCTGGCTATTCTTGGCACTCTTAGCGATTCCTTTTCTGGGTCAGCGGTTGATTCAGTACGTTAAGGCGCAACGGACGGCCTAAGAATCAAAGCAAATAAAAAACGGTCATGACTGTGGTCATGGCCGTTTTAGAACATAAGAAAAGCCCCGAGTAACATGCGGATTACTCGGGACCTCATTAGGAATCTGTTAATAAATCACTTGTTTTGGGGGGAGTGCATCTATAGACAGTGATTCCTATCATCTATCACAGTGCTTAAGGTCAGAACGTATCACGAACTAACTATAGTCATCATAATCGCCGATTAGTGGATACGCAAGCTAAATGTGACTGTTCCAGTTAAGTGGTTATAAATTGAAATTAATTGTTAGTAGGGTGTTCGAACTGGCCGAACTGAAGACGCTGAGGCAACCGGTAGCAAGCCTTTATTTATAGGCTGATAAGGACAAACTGTTACAGGCAAAAACGGTTTGTAAACGGTTTAAACCAACTAATTTAATAAGGGATAAGATGAATTACGGTATCGACAGTCCCTAAAAGCCGAACAAACTGGTAAAATAAGGACAGTGGTAATGAGCCTTACGGGGATTTGGAGGATATCGCTTACAAATAATGGAAATTATAATCGCATTATAAGTAATTACATAAAATATCTAGTGCATGATGCACGCTCGTCCGTCATTTTTCGTGAAGTGTGAGGGTTTTACCGCTATTTCGGGTTTTTCCGAGGCGAAGTCATTTATCTTTCGCTAACTTTCTAGTAGACTACCGTTAGAATCGTTTTTCATGTAGGAGGGTAAACATGAAAGTCATCATTGTTGGTAGTACACACGCTGGTACAAATGCGGCGCTCCAAATTTTGCGGGATCATCCAGAGACCGACGTGACCATTTACGAACGGCACACGAACGTTTCGTTCCTTTCTTGCGGGATTTCACTGTTCTTGGATGGACAAGTTAAGCACCTTGAAGATATGTTCTATTCTTCGCCAGAAGCACTGGCTGAAGCGGGAGCCAAGGTGTTAACGCGGCACAACGTGATTAAGATTGATTCAGAAAATAAATCGTTGGATGTGGTGGACATGGATACTGGGGACCTGTCCACGGATACTTATGACAAGTTAATTATGGCCACCGGCTCAACGGTGACTGTTCCACCAATCTTTGGGATTGATGAAGATAAAGTAATGATGTGCAAAAACTACGAGCAAGCGGTGGCCATTGATAAAGCGGCTAAGGGCAATAAACGGATTGCCATTGTTGGGGCCGGTTATATCGGGACCGAACTTGCTGAGAGTTATGCACGAACTGGGCACGACGTTCAGTTGCTACAGTCACGGGATATCATCCTGAACCACTACGTCGACAAGGAATTATCCGACCACGTGGTGAGCTTATTGGAAGACAACGGCGTTAAGGTCATGTTGAACCACCGGGTGACCTCCTTTACGGGGGATGAAAATGGACAATTGATTATCGAAACCACGGACGGCGATTTCACGGCGGACCTGGCGGTTGTCTGCACCGGGTTTGTACCGAATACGGAATTGTTGCGAGGACAAGTTGACATGGATCGGCACGGTGCCATCATTATCAACGATTACGTTCAGTCCTCTAACCCCGACATCTTTGCCTGCGGAGATGCCAGTGTGGTTAACTTCAACCCAACTGGCAAACCAGCCTACACGCCACTGGCGACTAACGCCGTGCGGCAAGGGATGTTGGCCGGGATTAATATTTTTGGCAACATTCAGAAATACATGGGAACGCAAGCCACCTCTGCCATGCAAATCTTTGGGCGGACGCTGGCTTCAACCGGTTTGACTATTGATCACGCTCTACGTTCTGGTTATGATGCCGATCAGGTTACGTACCAAGGAACTTGGCGACCGGATTACATGCCATCGACGGATGATTTGACCATCAACTTGGTTTACAACCGGGAAAATCGGCGGATCTTGGGGGCACAATTCCTGAGTCAACATGAGGTGGCCCAATCCGCCAACGCCATGTCGATCGCCATTCAAAATCGCAATACGATTGATGACCTAGCTTTTGTGGACATGCTGTTTAATCCGAACTTCGATGCGCCATTCAACTACCTGAACTTAGTGGCACAGATGGCGGTTGAAAAGGAAACCAAGCGTGGCAACAATCATCCGCGGTTAACGGCCGGTGTGGATGAAGATCCGGAAAACGTCTAAATTTAAAATTGGTGGTTTAACAAGTTTGAGCTCGGGATTAATTCCCGGGCTTTTTTGGTGAAAGCAAAATGCTAGACAAGATATACCCTCGGGGGTATACTTAGCACATTCAATTTTATTATCAAGGAGACTGGAAAGTATGCAAGCAATTACAAGTAAGGACTTTGAGCACGTTGGTGACGATACGGCCGTGACGGTAGTGGACTTTTGGGCCGACTGGTGTGGGCCATGTAAGATGCAGACGCCGGTCTTAGAAGAACTTGACCGCGACTACGGCGATCAAGTGAAGTTTGCCTCGTTAGATGTCGATCAAAATCAGGAGCTGGCGCAGTCGCTGGGAATCATGAGTATTCCTTCACTGGTCATCTTCAAGAACGGGATGCCAACGGAAAAGGTTGTGGGTTTTCACCCCAAGTCAGCCTTGAAGAAGTATATTGACGAAAAAGTCGCTGAGGTGACCGCCTAATGGTTCAAACAACGTCGAATCAGCTGAAAAACCGGCTGCGGCGTGCGGATGGTCAATTGCAAGGAATTCTCAAGATGGTTGATGAGGGTCGTGACTGCCAAGACATTCTGACCCAGCTTGCGGCCGTTCGCTCGGGTGTTGAGCGGATGATGGGTGTCGTAGTTGCGGAGAACGTCAGACAGTGCGTGGCGAAAGACCAGCTTGATGACCAGCAACAGGCCGAGCTCCAAGCCGCCCTAGATTTAGTCGTTAAAACGCATTGATTTACTGAAGTCGCCCATTGTGGCGGCTTTTTTGGTATAATCAGAGATATTTTGTAAAGGGGATGTGACGTTGGCAAAAATTATCGCAATCATTGGCTTTGCCTTTGTTGGTGGGGGCTGTCGGTATTGGTTAGGAACGATCTTACCCGTCACCGCTGGCTTTCCCTGGGCAACGGTCGTGGTTAATCTGGTTGGAAGTGGCGTACTCGCCTGGCTATCGCACGCAGAGACGCTCACCGATAAATGGCCCAACGCCCTGTCGGTGGGGCTGGGCGTCGGGGGACTCGGGGCGTTCACGACCTTCTCCACATTTAGCGTGGATACAGTACGCTTGCTGCAGACGCAAGCTTGGTTAACGGCGAGCGTATACGTTGTCGTGACGCTCATTGGCGGACTCGTGTTAAGCGGCTTTGGGGTCTGGAGTGCCCGCCGCTGGTGGCAATTACCGGTGACCCGAGCATGATGGTTGGGATCGCTGGACTAGGTACGGCCGTGGGTGCGTTGGGGCGTTACGCTACGACGCGCTTGGTCACCCGATTGTATGGACAGCACTGGCCGTTAGCGACCCTACTGATTAATTGGTTGGGGTGTCTGCTCCTCGGGGGCCTCATGGGCTATCAGCTGGATCACGGCGTTATGGTCCTTTTAGGTACGGGTATCTTGGGAGGCTTCACGACCTTCTCCACGTTTAGCCATGAGGTGGTCATGTTGGTCGATCAACGGCGTTTTGGGGCCATGATCGGGTATTTATTCCTGAGCGTTGTCGGTGGCCTGATATTGGCCGCCGGTGGACTCTGGTGGGGCCTGTATTTACGCTGAAATGCAGAAATCAGTGGTGTTTTACCACGAACTTCCTTATCATGGAACCAGACAACTTTAGTGAAGGGAGTGGCTGGCGTGGCGCGAATCGCAACGATTATTAAACAAAACGCAGCGATGCGGCAAAAATTAAATCCGGAAAACCAAGCCTACTGGGATAAATTGGTTGAACGGATGCGTGAACAACCCAAGTACGCGGATGAAGGCTTTCTTCAGCGCGAATTACGGGATTTATTGGATGAGGTGGTCGCGGCCCAGGACGCCGGGCAAACGGCGGCGGATTATTTGGGTGGTGGACCGGCAACGGTAGCCATCGCTTTGGGCAAGCTGCCCCGGTCCCGGCCGTGGTGGCAGAACTGGGATCTTCTGGCGCCCTTACTGATCTTTACGTTAGGCACGATTCTACCCGGCGTGATTCTACCGGCAGTGCCCTTACAGCTTCTGTTGGTGGCCGTTCAGTATGGCCTATTTATCATTGCCATGGGGCTGGGCGTCTGGTTGACGCATCGCTTCACGGCGCGGGGCCGCTTGACTGGCTGGCTCGTTATCATCGTGGGCCTACTGGCGGCGATGAGTTTGGCGGCGCGGCTCGTTCCGGTTCGAGGCCTAGTCTATCTGACGCGGGTTGGCGGTAGCCTGACGCTAATCGTCTTTGCCTTGGTCGTCACCGGATTAGCCTGGTGGCAGAATCGGCAACATCCCAATTCTTGGTTACCCGCCGTTCTGGGTAGTCTGTGGATTACGACGTTGCTAGCACTGCTAGCACGGATTCCGCTAACGTCGGGGTTGATGGTCACCTCGGCAGGTAACGTTCTGATTGGGCTAGGCACGCTGCTGGGGGATGCCAGTTTTTTGATTATTGGCTGGCACATTTGGCAAGCGCGGCAGAAAGAAGCAACATCAAATAGCTAACAGCAAGTTAAAAAGGTCTGCCCACGATAGCTCGTACATCGTGGGCAGACCTTTTGTAGAAATTAGACCATAAACGTCAGAACCCCAATGGATCCAGGGCATCTGTTTGAAACGTGCTGTTGGGCGATAGTCCCAGGGCTTGTCGCAGGTTGGTCGAGACCTTGTTGATCTCGGCTTGCGGGGCAATTTGGTAGTCGATGCCATTGAGTGTGGCATTCTCTCCCTGTAGCGTTTGCGACTGAATGTGTCGGCTGGTGTGGCTGTCCTTGGCACGAAGCCACATGAGGTCGTTGAAGGTCAGATTCGTTTGTAGATTATCGCTGAGGGAGTCCAGCACGGAATGGTAGCGTGTCAGTGAACTCAGACTGGCCTCCTTGAGGACGAGCGCCTTAATGATTTGCCGTTGGCGCGCTTGGCGGCCGTAGTCGCCTAGCGGATCTTGGTCGCGCATTCGTGAGTAGGCTAGGGCGCTGGCGCCGTTGAGGTGAATCGATTGGCCCTTGACCACGTTTGCCTGTTCGTAGTGGAAGGTTAACAAAGGCTTAACGGTCACACCGCCTACCGCGTTAATCATTTTCTTTAGGCCGCCCATGTTGAGCAGAACGTAGTAGCTAATTGGGATATTGACCAGGTGCTCCACGGTTTTAACGGTCGTTTTCGCGCCATATAGCGGATAGGCGGCGTTGATCTTTTCTTCATCCTGTTGGCTGCCGTAAATGTTAACCAACGTGTCACGCGGAATACTGGTGAGTTTAGCCGTCTGCTGTTGCGGGTTAATGGTGGCGACAATCATGGTGTCGGTCCGCCCAACGTCGTGACGACCCAGTGCGCCCGTGTCCGTTCCCAGCAAGAGAATGGCGAAGGGCTTTCCACTGGCGAGGGCCGTGCTACTGGGTTTCAACCCATCGGCCTGATAGGTGTGAGAAAAGGTGGCCTGCGCGCTGTGCCAAGCCCGCCAGCCATAGAAACCGCCGCCGACGAGGAGCAAGCTACAGAGAACCAGCAGCCACCGACGTAGACGATGCCGCCGGGGCGTGAATTGTCGTTGTCGTAATGGTGTATTTTGCATGATGTTGCCTCCCTAAATCTCTTAGTCCGCAACCTAGTATAGCCATGCCGGGTGAAAGTGGGGCAACTGCGGCTTAGTTTTCACGGTTTCTTAGTGATCTTAACCGGATTGAAACGAAACCTTTAAAAGTTAGCGATTAGGACAAATAAAAACGTGGCAACCGATCAGATGAAACCGACCAGTTGCCACGCTTTTTAAGCGTGATGCGTTTGAAACAGGACTAAACGCTGGTGTACCAAAAGACAGTTTTAATGCCCATCGGCTAATTGCCCTTTGTCCCACGCATAAGTCAACTAAATGACTTCGCGCTTGAATGGGTCCTTAGAAATCCCCTTGTCCAGAATATCCTTGCACCATTCCTTAGCGGAGAAGAGACTGTGATCACGGTAGTTCCCACAGCTGTACTTGTCGGTCCCTTGGACATCCTTCCATTCCGTGTCAAAGGCAATACGGTGAAGGGCAACCTTCAAGGCTTTGGCAACTTCTTCGGTGGATTGTTCCCCCCAAGTAATTAAGTGGAAACCAGTCCGGCAACCGAATGGTGAGCAGTCAATGACGCCGCTCATTTCGTCGCGGAGGTAGCCGGCCAACAAGTGTTCAATCGTATGTAACCCGGCCGTTGGGATAGCGTTGGTGTTGGGTTGAACGAGACGTAAATCAAAGTTAGAGATAACGTCACCCTTCGTCCCAGTTTCGCGCGTAATTAAACGAACGTATGGTGCCTTAACAGCGGTGTGATCTAACGTAAAACTTTCAACTTTTGCCATTATGTGCCAACTCCCTTATTCAAAATAAATGTACCCCTTTACTGTACACCAAGACCCGGCCACGGTGCCACTAATTTCCAAGGTGGAATTTGAAAGTCTTGGCGCGGCAAAAAAGACGGTGATTGGCCCAACGAAACATGGTGTTTGGTGGTGATAGTATGGGTGCGTTACACTTAAAGGTGTTGATTCATGAGAGGATAATCTAAAGAAAGGAACCTGAATGTGAGCAGGTTACGAGTGGGATTAGTGGTACTATTGGCGGTCATTTTAGGCTGTCTGCCGGGGATGACGGCAGAGGCCTATCACGTCGTTCATCAAAAGACGTCGGCCTTACAGGTCGGGCGGCTACGGGTCGTCAATGATCGCGCCGTGCATGACGTCTCAGTACCCAAAAAGTATCAGCAAGCCCGGCACCCACACGGGCGTAATCAGATTAAGAGTACCCAGGGGGCCCACGTGACGTTTACGACCAAATACCTCCTACCGTATCCGGGGTATCGACATCAAGCTTGGGGTAATCCCCAGAGTGTCACGACGATCGGCCGTTATTTATACGTAGTCTACTGTCCGACTGCGTGGAAGAATCGGGGGCGGATCGTGCGCTATGATTTACGGCAGTTAACCGCCATGCATGCGACACCCGAGGCGATTCAACGGGCTTATGTATCTCATGCCCGATTGTCTCGGCGAGTTCGAAGCGCAATCAAGGTGGGGCCAGCCTTTGTTACGGGGCACGGTCAGTCGCTGGCTTACAATTGGAAGCGTCATCAGCTCTATATGTGGTGTGACCGGGAGTCGGCGCCCCGGGTACCAACCAATCAGTACGGTTATATTTCGCAGATTAGTGGCAGTCAGCTCAAGCCAATTCACCAAGTTCGTTTTCGGCTGAAACACGGGAAGTTTGCGGTTCCGGGTGGCCACGTATTGACGTTCGATCAGGCGGGGCATGCCTACTTCTGGTCGCGGCCATCGAAGTACCGTGTTTATCTCTATCAAGGCACGGTGACGGCCAAGCACGTGAAGTTTCGGCTGACACATCAAGTTTTGCGCCAGGGGCCGGGCACGCGGGTACAGAGCATCGCGTATAACCCACGAACCCACCGATTGTATTTGGTGGCCGATGGGTCGATTGCGAACTTGCCAGTGGCCAAGCTCAAGGGCAAGGGGCATTTGACGGCGGGGAATATCAAATGGAATCGCTTCACGCCGCGCCGAGAATTCGAAGGCTTAACCTTCGCGAAAAACGGGCGCGCCTACCTATTGAGTAATCACAATCCGGAGATCTTGACGAGCAATCGGTTGACCTGGTAGGGGACTATTGGGTCGAACTGGAGAAATCAGTAATTGTGCTGAGTGGCTTGCTGTAGACACCGATTCGCTAGAATTTAGTAAGTTGAGTGAGAAATATAAATGTTCTGAATCCTCCTCTGGTAGCAATCAGTTTATACTGATTGAAAATATTGGGGGGTGATGGATGATGCGAAGAATTCATTTATGGGGAGCGCTAGTCCTGGGCCTGAGCTGCGGGTTAGCTTTAGCGACGGTTCCGGCTCACGCCATGACGACAGTCAATCAGGGTGCGGCGGCATTGGCCGCACCAGTCGCCCGACGAACGTTGGATGATTCGCAGGTTCACTTTGTCACGGTACCAAGTCAATATGCTCAGGCGGCCAATCCACACGGCAGTAATACGATTGCGAGTGATCAGGGGGCGGCCGTTACCTTCACTACGAAATATCTGTTGCCGGTACCCGGTTACCACCATCAGGCTTGGGGTGATCCCCAGAGTATGGCCGTGGTGGGCCACTACCTGTACGTGGTGTACTGTCCAACGGCTTGGCACAATCGTGGCCGGATCGTTCGGTTTAATATGACGAAATTGGCGAGTTTGCAGGCCACGCCTCATCAAATCCAAGACGTTTACACGGTGGCAGCCAATCTATCGGCCAAGGAAAAGCGAATTCGAACGGCCATTAAGGTGGGACCGGCCTTTGTCACAGGCCACGGCCAGTCACTGGCTTACAATTGGAAGACGCATCAGCTCTACATGTGGTGTGACCGTGAGTCGGCACCACGGATTCCGGTTAACCAGTATGGCTATATTCAGCAGCTGAGTGCGGCGACGTTACAGCCAGTCCACCGTATTCGCTTCCGGCTACGTGCAGGAGACTTTGCGGTTCCTGGCGGCCACGTACTCGCGTTTGACCATCAGGGTCGGGCATACTTCTGGACTCGTCCGGATAGTGGGGGCGTCTACATCTATCAAGGAAAGATTAGCCGCAATCACGTGCGCTTTCGGTTAACCAATCAGGTTCTGGCGCACGGTCCCGGAACCTGCGTACAGAGTATGGCCTTTAATCCCAACAACGACCGTCTCTATCTGGTAGCAGACGACTCGATTGCTAGCTTGCCGGTAGCGAAGTTAGCAGGCAAGGGCCATCTGACCAGCGCAGACGTGACTTGGACGCATTTTGCCTCTAAGCGCGAATTCGAAGGGTTGAGCTTTGCCGGCAACGGCCGCGCCTATCTGTTGAGCAATCACCAACCCGAAGTTCTGGTCGGAAATTCATTGAATTGGTAATTAAAATAGCGTCGATGGCCATCATCGTGGTTGGCATCATTGCCACGGTGATGGCCGTTTTGGGTCTATGGCTTTTGCCGGTTTGGGCGTAGAATATAAGCGGTTTGATATTAATGATGAAATGATGGGGCGAATAGGATGCGCTATTTAAAGGGATTAGTCGCTGTGTTGTTGGGCTTGAGCTTAGTGATGCCAGCGACCACAGCGCGGGCAACGACGATTGCTCATGAACAGACGGTGATTAAACGATTGATTAAACGCGATATGCGGCCGGTACACGGGCGGTGGTCCGTCAAGGTGACCCGGGTTGGTGACCGGTCGCTGGCAGTAACGACGGGTAACCAGAAGGTCCGCAGTCAGCGCTCGGCCAGCACAATTAAGGTCTACGTGATGCTGACCATCTTCCGGCAGGTTAAAAACCATCACCTGAAGTTAACACGGGCGGTTAAGACCGATCTGGCACGGATGATTCACAATTCGATAATGCCGCGACCAACCGGCTGATTCAACGATTAGGCGGCTTCAAGCGCGTGAACCAAACGATGAAAAAATATGGTTTCAATCAGTCTCATTTGCGCCGCTACATGTTGGATACGCAGGCTCTGCGGCGGGGGCATGACAACTATACGTCGGTCAAGGACTTGACGTGGTTTTTAACGTTGGTTAGTCAGAATAAGTTGTTGGGTAAAATCTATGATCGAAAAATGATGACGTTATTGCACCATTGTCGGAATCATTCGAAGCTACCGAAACGGGTCAAGCAGGCCGCAGTTTACAATAAGACCGGGGAGTTTCTGGCCAAAGGTGTCCAAAACGACGCCAGCTTATTTAAAACGAAGCACGGGACCTATACGGTGGTGGTACTGGCGCAACAGGGCAATCAATATCAGCAGTATCGGGCGATGAATCGGCTAGGCCACGATACGGTGACCTACTTGAATGGACATCGTTGAGATAGCGTTTTAGCTGTCCGAGCAGTCGGATCTGGGACTATTCGGTCTCAGGTCTTTTTGTCTGCCGTCAAATTATGTAACTATTTTTATAATTAACTTTATGAATCGTTTTGGTGGCTTTTTGAAAATAAATCCGGTAAGCTTACCTTACTCAAAGAAATCGGAGGGAGCTGGGGACTACGACGAGGATTGTGTTTGTGGAGCGGCGGGCGCTGGATCGATTGCCGCAGGAGAATCACTTTATCTACGTGGTGGACTATCCCATCTGCCAAGTGGCGCAGTCGGGCCAGCTGGTGGTCGCTAAGAATTACGCGAGTTGGGGTGAGATCACGCAGATTACCCGGGATGCCAATCAGCGCTTCGTCATTGAATCGACATCCGGCCACACCCTAACGTTGGGCGTTAAGAAGATCGTGACCTACGAGACGGATGCCGACCTTTCCAGCGTGGCGACATTGTTAGAACGCAATGGCTACAGTCTACCCACGACGACGGCGCTTCCCGTCACGGATAAATTTCGGCAACAGTTGGCGGCCGTTTTCCCTAAAGTTACCAATTTGACGACGATTCCTGAATGTTATGCCGTGATCGACTGTGAATTTGGCATCTTATTTGGTGTCCAGCACCAAGGCGATAGCTTGGTGCAACGGCGGGTGTCAATTTTGGGAGAAAAAGCCAGTATCTTTCAGCTAGCCGTGCTCGGTTATGCCGGTAACCGGCCGATTGATCTGTTCTTTAATCGATATTTAGATCATCCCAACTTTTCACCGACGCTTAAATTACGGGGCTTAAAAGAGACCGCCTTGCCACTGGTGGCCTATGAGGCGCAAGCGAAGCCGACGACGGTGTTGAAGGCCTTTATTCATGAGGTGGTGGCGCGGCAGTTGCCGCTGGTCTTCTGGGATAAAGGCAACGACCTGCGCCTGTTGCGTCAGGCCTTGGCCGTCCACTTTACTGAGTTCTCGGTGGAAGAGCAGCTATTGTTGGGCAAGCCGCTTGCGGTGTTTGACGGCAGTGTCTACACGAATCTGGTCATTAATCGCAGTAATCATGCTAAGAAAGACGCCCACCACTTCTTGCCACTGAATGGTGTGGCCGGACTGCTCAATATTTTCAATCCGCATCAACACAATGCGCTGTGGGATGCGCAAACCACTCACTGTGTTGTCAATGCACTGGCAAAGATTCAAGAAACGCAACCGCTAGTCTTAACGCAACCGTATCCCGTAGCCCACGAGAGCTCGGTGGCTGAAGTGTCGGGCACATCAGTTTCGCGGCCCGCACCACACGTGCTGGTGCCCACCACGGCGACGTTTTGCCAGCTCCGCTCGGTGGGACGCACCTATCGGGAGATTGCCCAGCAGTTCGGGGTCAGCACCAGTACGGTCTGGCGGGCGGTGCAGCAGGCGACGCGGGTGTAGGTAATCATAATAAAAAATTGGTACCCAGCCCCCATGAGCCAGATACCAATTCTTCAGACGTAACTTTTAATTCTGTTCAGCTTTTTCAGTAGCGTGCCGTGCCGTAATTTCTTGGTTCATCTTTTCAACCTTTTCGTCGGTCAGACGGTAGAAGGCGAAGACAACCATAGCCAAGACGGTCACGATGATTGGAATAATCGTCGTAGTCATCCGGATACCTTCAAGACTGCGTGCGGTTTGTTGGTGATTGGCCACGAAACCGTAGGCCGCTAAGACGTAGCCTGGAACAACACCACCGAGGGCCATCCCAAATTTGAAGAAGAAGCCAATGACGGCGTTGATAATTCCGTTTTCACGCTTGCCGGACTTCCATTCCCCATAAGTAATGGCTTGGGGCACCAAGGCCCACTGAAATCCAGTCGAAAGGATAATCCCAGCGGCTTCAATCGTCCGGCCAATGAAGGTCCAGGTAATGTTGGTAGCTGGAACCGCATACATAATCACGAAACCAATGACAGCCAAACCTAGACTTCCTTGCATTAACCATTGCGTCCCGATTTTTCGGTTCAACCACGGTGTAATTGGCACCACGATGAAGGCTGGTAGCGTCCCTAAGAGGTTATACCATTGCATCATGTCAGGGTTGCCGGCGTTGTAGGTCATGTAGTAAGCCCCAACGGAGTTGACCACGGACATCAAGCCAAAGGTGATGATGAAGAAGAGCGCCAACGTCCGGAGTGGCCCGTTGATAACCAGTTGGTGGTACAGATCGGAAACTTTAACGTTAGATTCCTGTTCTGGCGCCATCTTGATCCGTTCAACAGATTGGCTGAAACAGAAGATGAGAATGGCTGCCCCGGCGATCCCGTAGATCACCATGGTCCAGAACCATCCGTTTTGAGATTGAATACCGGAGTAGTGACCGCCGGAAATCAGCTTAACGAAGACGGGAACACCGAAGCTAACGGCTAAAGAACCTAGGTTAGCCAAGAGCATCCGGACGGAACTCATGGAGACCAGTTCCTTGTTGTTCCGCGTCATTGCGGCATTCAGAGACCCATAAGGAATGTTGACGGTCGTGTAAATAACGGATAAGCCAACATAGGTCACGTAAGCGTAGACCAATTTGCCCATAGCGCCAACGTTCGGCACGTGGAAGCAGAGCATCGCGAGGACGGCCAGTGGGATGGACATGTAGAGTAACCAGCCACGGTACTTTCCCCAACGTGTCGTGTGCTTGTCGACAATTGTCCCAACAATAGGGTCGTTAATGGCATCAATCAATCGAACGACTAAAAACATCGTTGCCGCATCGGCAGCGGGTAAACCATAAACGTTCGTGTAGAAAAATAGCAGATACGTCGAAATGGTGGTATAAATCAAGTTCTGCGCGAAATCTCCGGTTGCCCAACCGAACTTCTCACGCCATGGTAGCTTAACGTCAGTTTGTGCTAACGCTTTGGAAGCAGAATCCATAGTTTCTCACCTCATGTAATCTTATTGACCAGTCAAGTTTAGTTGGTTGGTTGTTTACCACAACATACTAGCACTTTTTGAAAACGCATACAAGAATTAATTTATTCTTTCGACTTTTCATGGACAGTCAGTATGTTTAACAATTGGGTCCATCTCATGTGAAAAAATGGAGACGATTGCAAGATCAGCTTAGCACATCTTGAAAACGGATACAATGGCATAACAGCGGAGATGAATACGAGGACGACTTTCAGAAAATAACCAGTTTACTTTAATATTCCTAAATTTATAAGCCGTTAGTCACCCGCTTTCATCCAAACCCCGTATAATGAAATTAACAGTCAAACGAAGTGGGGGCGTGAGGATGGTCGGACGACTACGGGGACTCTGGCGACTTAATCAACGGGTGAATCAGTGGCGAGCGATGCGGGCCGTACGTGAAGCATTGCGCGTGGCCTATCCGTTTATTTTAGTCATGGCATTTGTCGATGTCGTGGGTCAAGGGTGCCTATCAAAGAGTGGGTTTTTCTTTCAGATTTACCACATTGGAAAGTGGTTACCAGGGATTGACCTTTGGCGGCAGGGGTTACAGGCCGTCAGTGTCGTGGTTAACGGCTTAGTTGCCGTGATGATTGCCTTTACCACGGGCCATTATTTGGCGCGCACGTATCATACGGAACCGTTAGCCGTGGGGATGATGAGTGCGCTGGCTTTTCTAACGCTGAACGTGAATTATGAAGCATTGGGTCAGGGCGGTCACGATGGTGGTGATGCACAATTTTTACTGACTAATCTGGGGCCGCAGGGGATCTTTCTCGCGATTTTGGTGGGACTGGGTGTGGGCTGGCTGGCAAGTCGACTCATGCAGGCCTTGGCCAAATGGTGGTTGCGGTATCGGCAAACGCCTATCTCGTGGACGGGACGGATCGCCTGGTCCCTTGCGGTTGTTTTGACCCTGACCGTGGTGCTGGGGTTTGCGCTCAGTTGGTTTGTCGGTGGGGGTCTTAACAATCTGGTTTATTTAGCCCTACAGACGCTTAACACCAGTCTGGGGCACGACGGCTTTCGAATTCTAGCCGTCACGGCACTGAGCAACTGTCTGTGGTGGCTGGGATTGATCGGGCCCATCGACGTTGCCGGGAATAGTTCGGTGACTTCTCTACAGAACCTGGCCTATGCTGTCCAACATGGTTCAGGCTGGGGCGCACCGCATCCCATTACCCTGCATACACTGGGGGATGCCTATGCCAACTTTGGTGGTGCTGGGATGACGCTAGCCTTACTGATCGCAATTTGGATCGGTTCACGCCAGGCCAGCTATCGACGCATCGCCAATCAAACGGCGCTACCGAATCTCCTGAACCTTAACGAACCAACGTTATTGGGCTTGCCGTTACTCTTCAATCCCGTCCTGTTGATTCCCTTTGTGCTAGCGCCCGCCGTGAATATGGTGTTGGCTTGGGTGGCCATTTCGTGGAAGTTAGTCCCGCCAATTGTGTATCCCGTACCGCGAACAACGCCAGGTCCTTTAGTCGCTTATTTGGGAACGGGCGGGGATTGGCGGGCACTACTCCTGAGTTTGCTGTGTTTGAGTGTGTCGGTTGTGATTTATTTACCGTTCGTCCGGCTGCTCAATGATGAAGGGGGTGCGGATCATGGGGCATAAATGGTGGCGTTGGCTACTAATTTTGCTGGCTATATTGGTGGTCTTTGTGCCCAGCCAGCTCTGGCTCAACCCAGTATAAGTCGACCTATAAAACGCCGCTGAACCCGACCATTATGGTTCCCGGATCGAGTGCGAGTCAGAACCGTTTCGACGCGTTGATTACGCAGCTTCGTAAGGAGACGAAGAAGCCCCATAGCGTATTGAAGGTCCAGGTGGCCGAGAGTGGTCAGATTACCTATACGGGGGCCATCAAACGTGGAGATAACCATCCCTTCATTGTGGTGGCCTTCGAAAATAATCGTGATGGTTATCAGAACATTAACAAGCAGGCACAATGGTTGAATCTGGCCTTTAAAGATCTGGTTAAGACCTACCACTTCAACCATTTCTCGATGTTGGGTCACTCAAATGGTGGCCTGATTCTCAGCACCTTTTTGGAAAAATACTTGGCGGAGACGGCCCACGTGAAGCCGGAGCGGCTCATGACGATTGCGACACCGTATAACATGGAGTCGGACAGTACCACCAAGCAGACGGCCATCTTGCGGGAACTCATCAAGGGGCGAACTAAATTGCCGAAGAAGTTGACGGTCTATTCCGTCGCCGGTACGGAGAATTATTCGAGTGATGGGACTGTTCCAGCCAATAGTGTCAATCAAGGCAAGTATGTTTTCCAAAATCAAGTGGCCCATTACACGCAGATTACGGTGACCGGAGATGATACGACCCATTCGGATTTGCCGCAAAACAAGCAGATTGTGCTCTTGATCCGGCAATATCTCTTAAAAGAAGTATTGCCAAGTAAGGAGCGGTTCACGCCTAATCAGTCGCGCAGCAACGATGCCAGCGAGACGGACCTTCCCTGACTTCTGGTATAATTAAGGAAAACGGACGGGGGAGGGCGCTGAATATGAATTTTCGGCAACTGGAATACTTCTTAGCAGTGGCGGATGCCGGCCAGATTACCGCGGCCGCACGGCAGTTACACATGGCGCAGCCACCGCTAAGCTACCAGATTAAACAACTGGAAAATGATTTGGGCGTTGAGCTACTGCATCGGTCGGCCAACGGCGTCACCCTGACGCCCGCCGGTCAACTCTTGCGCGACTATGCGCGGCAGCTTTTGGACCTACGTGAGCGAGCGGACAGTCAAGTACGGTCGTT
This sequence comes from Levilactobacillus brevis, assembly GCA_021383565.1. Lineage (NCBI taxonomy): Bacteria > Bacillati > Bacillota > Bacilli > Lactobacillales > Lactobacillaceae > Levilactobacillus > Levilactobacillus brevis. The sequence continues at coordinate 2,445,512 of CP079699.1, forward strand.
AGGCCAGGGATTGGCTGGCACGTTGTCGGTGGGGCTGATTTCATCATCGATTGGCGCCACGCCCAATGCCAAACTACGGACGTTAACCCGACACTATCCCAAAGTCCAACTACGATTATTTGAGGACAATACGTACGGCTTGATTGAGCGGCTGAATAAACATCTGATTGATGTTGCCATCGTTCGGACGCCATTTTCCGCGCCGGGTCTAGCCAGCAAGGAACTTGTGACGGAAAATATGGTGGCCGTGGTTCCTCAGAAATACGATCACTTTGCCGGTGCGACCCTACAAGTCGCCGATCTGGCCGACGTGCCGCTGATCATTTACCGCCGATTCGAACAGGTCTTTCAGACGACCTTTGCCGAGCAGAAAATGCAGCCCTTTATCGCCTGTACCTGTGATGATGCCCGCACGGCGGTCCAGTGGGCGGACGCGCGGATGGGCGTGGCGGTCGTTCCCCAGACGGTGGCCGAAGAGATCAGCGGCGCCACCACGGCGATTCGACCGATTCGCTACCGTCCGTGGCGCACAACTTTAAAGCTGGTGTGGCCGGCTGAAATTAAACCCAGTCCGCTGTTGCAGCGCTTTATTGATAGTTATTAGATATATGATAAATACAAATTAAATGGTTCTCCCATACTTAAAAAATATGGGAGAATCGTTTTGGTGTGTAACCGGTTTAATGGGGCTGGCACTAGGGCTTTCGGCATGAGGTGAAGGTCAGGCAAGGATCTATCGACAAAACGACGCTCTGTGCAGTTGCTCACGAGATTGGCTTACGTGACGTACAGTTATTGTCATATCAGCTTTATTGGCTTGTTGACAGTCGAACATGTCGCAACACTAATCGTGGCATTTCAACTTGCCCCCAACGCCGGAAAGGCTGATAATCAATGACGTAGATTGATTCGTGAGGAGGAAATAAAATGATTCAAAAAGCCTTAATCATGATTGGCGTGGGCATCTTTGCCGGGATCGCCGGTGCTATTCTGGGCATCGGTGGGGGCATGATCATCACGCCAATTCTCACCCTGGGGATGGGCTTAAATATTAAATATGCTATCGGGGCCAGCATCATCGCCGTGATTGCCACGAGTTCGGGGTCCACGATTGCTTATTTACGGGATAATGTCCTGAACCTACGGGTGGCGATGTTTCTGGAAATTGCGACGACCATCGGAGCTATCGTTGGTGCGTTGCTGACTGGTGTCTTGGACCCCAAGTATCTGTACCTTCTGTTCGGATGTCTGCTGGTCTTCTCCGGGTGGAACATGTATCGTAAGCTACGGCGGGGGCAGGAAGTTCTGCAGCGCGTGGAGCCCGACAAGATTGCCAGTAAGCTCAAGCTCAATGGCACTTACTATGACAAGGCCGAGATGAAAGATATCGACTATCAAGTTGAAAACGTTCCGGCCGGCTTCTCCGTGATGTTTGGCGCCGGGGTGGCCAGTGGTCTTCTGGGGATTGGTTCTGGGGCCTTCAAGGTCATGGCGATGGACACCTTCATGAAGATGCCGCTCAAGCCGTCCAGCTCGACCTCTAATCTGATGATGGGGGTCACGGCGGCGGCCAGTGCCACGGTGTACTTCTTTAACGGGTCCATTTTGCCCGGTATCGCGGTTCCAATGGCCTTGGGGATTCTGGGCGGTGCCGTGATTGGTTCACGGATCATGCAGGTGCTACCCGCACGGTGGATTCGCATGGTCTTCATCCCCATTATTCTGTATATCGGAATTGAAATGTTACTGAAAGGATTGGGGGTTCACTTCTAATGCCAGAAAAGACGAATGCAACGGCCACGGAAATGGCCCAAGTTGAAACGATTATCGGTCGGATTCTGCAGGTCGGGGTAATCTTCTCGGCCATCGTCATGGGGATTGGTTTGGTTATCTTCTTGGCCACGGGGGACTCCGGGTATGCCGGCAATACGGTTCCGCTGACCATGGGGGCCATTCTCCTGGGTACCTGGCAGCTGAAAGCCTATGCCATCATGATGTTGGGGACGTACTGCTTGATTTTGACCCCCGTGCTACGGGTAGTGGTCTCCATCTACGCCTTTTACAAGGAACGTGACCACCTATACGTGGCGATTACCACGTTGGTTCTGATTATCTTGATGATTGCGTTGTTAATTGGGGTTACAGGAAAATAAAGTCCATGAAAAAAGTCACCGACCATTAGGCCAGTGACTTTTTTAATTTACAGGAGTTTATGGGTTTATTGTGCGGTGTAACCACCGTCAACAACGAATTCTGCACCAGTAGCGAACTTGGATTCATTAGAACCTAAGTAGACACAGATCCAGGCGATATCGTTAGGTTCACCAATGTGGCCCATTGGCGTCTTGGTCCGTTCTGACATAGCAGCTTCGGCACCAGGAAGATCGTCAACTAATGGCGTCTTGATGTAACCTGGGTGGACAGTGTTAACCCGCACATCGTAGTCCTTCAAAGCACAGTCAACAGCGGCTGACTTGGACATGATCCGAACGGCACCCTTAGAAGCGTTGTAAGCGCCCAAGTTAGGGTCCCCAACGAGACCTTCGATGGAGGAAATGTTGATGATGGATGCGCCGAGGTTCTTGTTCTTCATCCGTTGAATTCCCAGACGAGTACCGTAGAAGACACCATCCAAGTTAACGGCTAATTGCTTCTTCCATTCTTCAGTCGTGGTGTTTTCAACACTCTTGTTAACGGCCATACCAGCGTTGTTAACGATCGTGGTAACGGGGCCAAAGGCTTTTTCAGTTGCATCGAACAACTTCGTCCAGCCTTCTTCATCAGTAGCATCGTGTTGGAAGAATTGGATAGTATCTGGACCACCAATGCTCTTAGCAGCCTTTTCACCAACGTCACTGTGACGTCCAGTGATCATAACTTTGGCGCCTTCTTCAACGAACTTGTCAGCAACGGCCAACCCGATTCCGAGAGTACCACCAGTAACGATTGCAACTTTTCCATCTAAACGATGTGCCATTTGTATTACCTCCAAAAATTTTTGTGATCTGCGTCATGTGCCTTCGTTGAATCCCCAGTGAAGCGGCCAAATAGTCAAGTGAGGGGTGCCAGTAGCACCATCAACAAAAGTATAAAGTGAACAACGTCACATGCTTGACACCTATTATGTAACAAAACCATCAAAATTCCAACCCTTTTATTAAAAAAATTTACAAAAAATTTTGACGGTCAGGTTAACGGCTTCAAACCGGGATTTATGCTACACTAATAGATAATGCAATTTTAGCAAAGTGAAGAGGCGATAGTGTCGTGGGCACACGAAAACCTGAACAATGGCGGCGAAATTTAGCCGTATTGTGGTTAGGAACATTTATTGCAGGGATGGGTTTCAGCGAAGTCATGCCCTTCTTGTCCCTGTACGTGGACGATCTAGGAACGTTTACCAAGGGCCAATTGACCATGTATAGTGGGGTCACCTACGCCGTGACCTTTTTGGTGATCGCCTTGGTCTCCCCACTGTGGGGTAAATTGGCCGATACCAAGGGCCGTAAGATTATGCTGCTACGGTCCTCGTTTGGGATGGCCATCGTGATTGGTCTGATGGGGTTCGTTAGTAATGTATGGCAACTAATTGGTCTGCGTTTCCTGCAGGGCTTCTTTGCGGGGTATATCCCCAATGCGACCGCGTTGATTGCCGCGGAGACGCCCCGTGAGAAGAGTGGTAACGCACTGGGGATTCTGACGACCGGCTACGTGAGCGGTAACCTGATTGGCCCCGTACTGGGGGGGATCTTGGCGGAAGTCTTTTCTATTCGATGGACCTTTATTCTGACCGGGATCTTCTTGATTATCGTGTTCTTCCTCAGTGCCACGATGGTTCACGAGCATTTCACACCAATTACGCGCGACCAGCAAGAACAGTCCGGTAGTTGGTTACGGCGGGTCAAACGGCCTAAGCTGATTCTGGTGCTGTTGGTCTCAACCATGATTATTCAGATGGGAAATAATTCAATTACGCCCATTATCAGTCTGTATGTTAAACAATTAATGCACAATGTGGGCCCCATTACGTTAGTGGCCGGCATTATCGCTGCACTGCCGGGGATCTCTACGTTGCTGGCGGCCCCTAAACTGGGAGAGTACGGCGATCGTCGCGGGACCAGCCGCGTCTTAGTCTTTGGCTACGTGTTCGCTGTTTTGATGTACTTTCCCCAGGGATTTGTCACCAGCGTTTGGCTATTAGGGATTTTGCGGTTTATGATTGGGGTCTCCGATGGGGCCTTGTTCCCAGCGGTGCAGACCCTCTTAACCAAGAATTCGCCCCAGGAACTTACCGGGACCGTCTTCAGTTGGAACCAGTCTTTTCAAGCGCTGGGCAGTATGCTGGGGTCATTACTCGGCGGTCTGGTGGCGAATGTCTTCAACTATAATGGCGTCTTTATGTTTACAGCCATTACGTTACTGCTGAACTTCATCCTCTTGTGGTGGGTGGTTCCCGAGATTCGGCAGTTTCGCCGGCAAAAAGTGTAACTAGGAAGGATTATTTATGGCTAACGAGAATTTACCAACGCAATTTGCGGAGGACCCGACGTCGTTGGCGGCGGTCGAGCAGTTTCGGCGGTTAATGTTGGACTACAACAGTGCGGTCAAAGTGGTTCGGACCAAGATTGAATACTTAGATCAGGAATACAAAATTCTGCATGGCCATACTTTAGTGGACAGCCTTCAGTCGCGAATTAAGTCACCGGAGAGTATCCTCGAGAAAGTACAACGAAAGCATTTTAAGTTTGATCTCAAGACCCTACCGGATGAAATGCACGACATCGCCGGTATTCGCGTCATTGTCCGGTTTGAGGACGATATTCTCGCGATGGAGAGTCGTCTGGAAAAACAGCCGGACATTCAGATTTTACGGCGCAAGGACTACATCACGCATCCCAAACCCAACGGCTATCGGAGCCTACACTTGATTCTCTCGGTGCCCGTGTACCTGGATGCGGGGGTGGAGCCGGTGAAGGTGGAAGTTCAGATTCGCACGATTGCGATGAACTTCTGGGCCTCACTGGAACACGAACTGAGCTACAAGAAGAATGTGCAGCACCAAGCGGAGTTGCGACAAGAGTTAATTTCTAAGGCCAAGCTGGTTCATCAGTTGGATCAGGATATGAACGCCATCAAGAATCAGATTCGAGCGGAAGACGCGCAGGGCCTGTGAGGGTGGCTGGCGGCAACTGACGGCTCAAAGCGAGGGGGAAGACAGGGATTTAGCTTTTTAGCGCAAACAAAAAACCCTGGCAAATCCGCCAAGGTCGGTTGTTTCGGTCATGCTTATTGTGAACGTTTATTTACCTTCAGAAGTCTTGACGTCGCTACGGCCGAGTAATGTAATCCCATTGACGGCGATAACGGCGACCACGGCCATCGTGATGCCGATAGTCGTTGGATCGTAGGTCATTGCCTTCAAGGTACCAGCGATGTAACCAACGACTTCACCGAAGATAACTGCCCAAAAAATCACGACTAAATTAGATGCTAACCACTTCACACGCGTCACCTCACAATCGTTATTAGTTTAACACGATTCGGGGGTCGCTGGTAGCTATAATTTTGTTGTGGGGCGCAAATACCCGGTCTGGTGCGGTTGGGTTGCGGTGCTCCCGACTTTTCTGTATAATACAAAGCAATTAAATTAAAGATGGTTGAAGCGACTGCTTTCAAGAATGGCGTTCCCCTTGGGTTGGGGGAACCGTTTTGAGGCGGTCGCTTTTTGGTTGTTTGCGTACTTGGGTACCAAACAACTTGTGGCGAAAACAAGGAGGCTACTCGTGGAACTTTTAAGAAATCTAACGTTAATTTTATTGGCAACGACCATTGTGGGGCATTACAGCACGCGTATTGGAATTCCTGCCGTAATCGGCCAACTGCTGGTCGGCGTGGTGATTGGACCGGCAATGTTGGGATGGGTCAGCCTGACCCACGTCCTGGAAAGCTATGCCGAGCTGGGCGTCATCGTGTTGATGTTTATCGCCGGACTTGAGAGTGACTTAAAACTCTTGAAGCGCTACCTGAAGCCGAGCGTACTGGTAGCCTTGATGGGGGTCTTGATCCCAGTCATTGGGACGTACTTGGTGGGGATGGTCTACCACCTGGGAACGGTCGAGAGTCTCTTCATCAGCGTAATCTTCGCGGCTACCTCCGTATCGATCTCGGTCGAAGTCTTGAAGGAAATGAACGCATTGAACAGTCGCGAGGGTACCACTATTTTAGGCGCCGCCGTGGTCGATGACGTGTTGGCCGTGGTGATTCTGAGTGTCCTGGTCTCCACGACGGGAACGGCCGTGGGCGACAGTGCGGCGGCTTCCAGTAGCCTAGTGTTGACCACGATTGAACAGGTGATCTACTTTGCGGCCATCTACTTCGTGGTCCGGTGGGTGGCGCCGTACATGGCTAAGATTGGCGATCGCCTGTTGATTCTTATGGGGCCAACGCTGATGGCGATTATCCTCTGCTTCGGAATGGCCTACGTGGCCGAATTCGTCGGCTTAAGCGACGTGGTGGGGGCCTTCTTCGCCGGCATCGCCATCTCCCAGACGAGTGCCAAGTCCACGGTGGACCGGCACATCGAACCGATTGGCTACGCGCTGTTCATCCCGGTCTTCTTCGTCAGCATCGGCTTGAACATGGACTTCAATGGCCTGGGCAAGCAACTCGGGTTCATCGCCGTCTTGACGATTGTTGCGGTACTGACCAAGTTGATTGGTGCCGGTGGCGGGGCCAAAATGGCGGGCTTCTCCCTGGCGAGTTCAACGGCCGTGGGTGCCGGGATGGTATCCCGGGGTGAAATGGCTCTAATCATCGCCCAGATTGGCTACACGGCCAAGCTGATGTCCCCGGTCCGGTACTCGGCGATTGTCGCGGCGATCATCATCGCTACGCTAGTCGCGCCGTTCTTATTACGGGTGACCATGGATCACGCGCACAAGGGCGAGGTCGATCGCTCGAAGGTTCGGCCAGCGGAATAGAAGAGATTTAAGTAAACCTAGCTATTCTTTGTGTAGCGTATGTTTCGATAATTTAAACTGAAAAATTAAGAGGCGTTTGGGTACTTTTCCCCCAGCGCCTTTTTAGTGCGGAATCATTCAACCGTTAAAACGATTCTTTCAATTATTCTGCCCAAACGTGCAACAAAAAGCACTGAAAATACATTAGTAATCAATAGGGGATAAAAAAAGAGGTTAGCGTGAAAATCACGCTAACCCCGCAGATAATTTAGTTCAGGTTGAAGCAAGACCTTATGCTTCCCGACGCTTACGCCGGATGCTCCGACGCCATTCCCCAGTAATCACCAGGAAGGCGAAGATGGCAGCGCCCAGAGCACTCAGTAGTGCACCGATTTTCAGCCCCGGTGTCGTGTAGGTTAGGACCACGTGGTTCTTACCTACGTGAATTGGGACGCCAATCATGCCACGGTAATTCTTCACCACGGGGATGATTGACTGGGCGTGCATGGCCGAGCGAATCTTGACCGGTTTGCCGTTGACCGTGGCCTGCCAGCCCGGTGTATCGGGAATCGAGACGTAGAGTAGACGCCGTTGCGCACTTCCCGTGACGTTCCCGGATAACCAGGTGACACCACTCTTGCGGTTGAGCTTGAAACGCTGTTGTTTCAGGCTCTGCGCCAGACTGACGTATTTTGCCTGGTCCAACGACACGAATTCGTTACTGTAACCGACTTGCGGCTGCGTCGTGACGTAGCTGACCGTGAGTACCTCGCCCTTGGTGTGTTGCCCCAGTTTGAAGACGTAGCGGGTGCCATCGGCGTTAATCATCGGCTTAGCCTTCTTACCGTTTACCAGCAGGCTTGAGTAGATGACGTTAGTCGTGGGCGAATACCCGTGCAACAGGCCGGTCGCGTTAACCCGTAGCTTAAAGGTTTGAACGTAGCGTGGCCCTGTGTGGGCGTTGCGCTTGGCGGCGACGCGATTCCCCTCGGTGGCCGAAGCCTTGTGGGACGTCACGTCCAGCACCGTGGCTCGGGCCAACGTGTCTGGCTTGGCGCCTAGGGCCTCCAGAATCATTTGCTGATTGAACAACGCCGTCTGGTCGCGTAACTGTACGTCGGCTAGCTTCGTCGGTACAGCGAACCCTAATCCGGCGTAGGAATCCAGCTTGGAGATCGGTTGGCGATTGTTGGCATTTAACCGGTATTTGACGCTAAACAGCGTGTCCGTCAGGTGCGTATACCCCTGTGCGCTGATCCGTCGTACGTTTGGACTGAAGTAGCCCAGATCGTGCTGGAAGACGCGGGATTGCTCATCCAGGGTGGACGAGTAGGAGCTGAGCCCGGCGTAGTCCAGCATCAGCGGATCGTTGTAGTGGTTGTACGGTCCCGAGTAGGCGTTACCGATGGTCGAGTGCAAGTAGTCGACCCGGTGCAGGTTGAACTTGGTCGATGAGGCGTTGATCTTGTCCAGTAGAGCCGAATCCTTCTTGAAGTATTTCTCAAACTTGGTCTCGGACCCGAAGTCCATCCCCTGCGATGCCAGGTAAAGGTTGCTGCCCAACTCACCGGAAATAATCAGAACCATCAGGCCAATCCGAATCGGCCGCCACTCGGTGATGAAGACCAGCATGGTATTCAATAAGAGCAGGCCCAGTGCTAACCAGAGCAAGTGGAAATTCGGTTGGCTGTTGGCGTAGAGTGTGTTGTTGTAGCTCGGCATGAACCGTGACCAGAGCTGAGGGACGAACTGCGCCGAGGCGAAGCCAATCGTTAATAAGCCGGCCCCCCAGAGCAAGGCTAAGAACTTCTGTGGATCATTCATGGTCTGGTCGGGATGCGTTTGCCAAGCCCGGTAGGCCGTGATGAGTGCGAGAAAGGTGAAGAAGTAGACGTTGCGGAACGGGAAGCCCGCGGGTTGCTGGAACATGTGCCAGATGGTGTTGAACAACGTGACAAACAGGCTCAGGCCCATCGCAATCAGCAGCCACATCGTCCGGGTCTTCTCGACCGCCTTAATCTTCGGTGATACGAAGTAGACAATTAGCAGTAAGAACATGAGTGTTCCCATGAACAGACTGGGCGCGTGGTATAGATGTGCGTTGAAATTCCCCGTGCCCACGCCGAATTGCGCGAGGACTTCCGGTCCGAACAGGGGGGTCGGCAGGTAATTTTCAACAAAGAAATTACTCTTCCCGGTTAGCATCATGCCCAGGGCCGTCGGAATCAACACGATCATCGACATGAGACCGGCTAGCAAGGACCCAATGATGAATTGCCGAATGGCGGGCCAGTGCATGCGCCACGTTTCCTTGAACGGCGTCGGGACCGGCTGATGCTCCACAATCAGGTAGATGAAGTACATGACCGAGAACAGGCAGGTCATGTAGCCCAGGTAATAGTTGGAAAAGATGGTGATGGTCAAACTCAGTGTATACAGCCCGAAATGATGGGTACTAACAATACGGTGTAGGCCTAGCGCCACCAGCGGCAGCCAAATTAAGGCGTCAAGCCACATGATGTCGTAGAAGTACATGGCCACGAAGCCGCACAGGCTAAAGGCCGTTGAAAATAACAGGAGTGACCAGCCACTGCGCAGAAACGCGTGGCGTAAGAAGACCGCCATGGTCAGGCCAATCGTGCTAATTTTTAAAATCATAATCCACGCTACGGCAGTCGGTAACTGCGCGGCTGGAAACAGAAAAATCAAGAGATTAAACGGGCTGATGACATAGTAGGTCAGTAATGGCACCATACTACTGCCCGTCCCCAATGCGAATGAAAACAGATGGAACTGTCCGTGCGTCACGGTCGAGCGCAGATACTCTAGGATTGGAATATACTGTGCGCCCGTGTCGCTAAACAACAGACTATGCTTGCCAAAGGGCGTGACCTTCAGTTGCCAAAAGACCACGCACATGATGACCAGCGGAATTAAAAATGCCCCCAAATACACCCAGCGACTTACCCTTAATTTCGCTAAGGCGTTGTGATGTTGTTCCATGAAAACCCCTCCGTTGATGACAATCAAAATGTCTGACCCTAATAGGATAACATTCTCTGTGCTTGGATAAAAGTTTACTCTAAATCAGGAGCATTGCGGTAGAGAACGTGCTAAACTTCGGATAAACTTAGACTTTGGTAAGGAAAATAACTTAAGGTTGCGTTATCGTTAATAAAGTAGACTATACTCTTAGCTAAAGGCCGAAAATTCGTGACTAGGGCTACGTAGCTTGGACGGGGGGGCCGCCTACCGTTCCCCACAGCAGGCGGAATTGCTGACAGCCGCAGGCACTGGTTTAGCCACGTTTATGGTTCTAGACGCACTGTGTCTCGGAAAGAGATCTAAAATAAAAGACTTGTGGCCCGTCTCGCAACAGGTAAGAGTGAGGCCACGGATAATTTAAAAGGAGGAATGCCCGTTGAGTACGACCGCTAAAGTATTAGTTGTAGAAGATGAACGAGAATTGTCTGCGGACATTGTTGAATTAATTAAACCGATCTGTGAAACCACCACCGCCTTTGATGGCGAGCAGGGGGAGTTTCTGGCTAGCCAGGGGGTCTTCGATGCAATTATCTTAGACCTGATGTTACCCGGTGAGAGTGGGCTGGATCTGCTCTTGCACATCCGCAACAAAGATATTAAGACGCCCGTCCTGATCTTAACGGCCAAGGACACGATTGCCGATAAGTTGCGGGGCTTCAATGACGGTGCCGATGATTATGTCACCAAGCCCTTCCACCGGGAAGAATTGTTGGCAAGAATGAAAGCACTGTTGAAGCGGACTGGTCATTTGAACAGCAGTGATGTAATTAGCCTCGGCCAGCTGGAAATCAACACCAGCAAGCATTTGGCCACCTTTAAAGGACAACCCTTGACGCTGAAGGGCCGAGAATTCGATTTGTTGGCGTATTTGGTCGCCAATCCTGGCACCATCATTACGAAAGAACAGATTTTCAACCGGCTGTGGGGCTTTGATTCCGAGACGAGTCTGTCCGTGGTCGAAGTCTACATGAGTAACTTGCGAAAGGAGCTCAAGAATGCCGGCAGTGACCTGTCGTTACGGACGATTCGTAACGCAGGCTACATTGTGGAGGCCCCTGATGAGCAATAAGGTTAACCAGGCGCAGCAGTGGCGACTCTTTATCAGTAATTTTATTGGGTTCACCGTTATTTTCGTATCGTTGGGCGTCATTGTGTTTGTGCTCTTCCGCAACGCCATGCTCACTAGCACCGACCAAGCGTTACGCGTGGAACGGACATCACGGTTGCGGGGAGTGCCGGTGACCAAGAAACCCGTCGAACAGGGCAAACAGCCCGGGGGCCGCGTCCAGTATGGTCGCGCCATTCATCCGTTTATGACCACGACCTTAATCTTTAATGACGCTGGTAAAATTACCAATCACGTTCAGTTAGGGTCGCGTTATGACACGTTAAAAAATATCAATCTGGACAAGTCGCAGGTTGGTCAGCTCCACACGATTCAGGTGGGTGGTAAGTACAATTTCCGTACGTTGCTGGTGCACGTTCCCAAGAGTAACGCTGACAAGCTGGTTGCCGGTAAGTACCTGCTGATTATGGAAAATATCGACCCGCAGAAGGCCGCTATGAGTAACTTTACCCGGGTATTGCTGATTACAATGGGCGTCTTTTGGCTACTGTCGATCCTGATGAGCATTTGGATGTCACGGCTGACCATGCGACCAATTCTGAAGTCATGGGGCCGTCAGACGGAGTTTGTGGGCAATGCGGCGCATGAACTACGGACACCTCTCACGATTATTCAAAATAAACTGGAACTGTTACTGACCAAGCCTAACGATAAAATTATTGACCAAGCGGAAAATATTGCGATTGCCAACAGCGAGAGTCAGCGCCTGCAGAAGTTGACGCAGGACCTGTTGGCATTGGCCCGTTCGGATTCCAACACGCTTCAGACGAACTTTGAGACGACGCACGTGGCCGACTTTCTTCAACGCACGGTGGAACCCTATACCGAGATTGCGGCTAGTCAGGGGAAACGGCTGGAATTAGCGCCGGTCGCGGATTTTCGCGCGACGTTAGACCAAAATCTGATTCATCAGTTGATGAACATATTAATTGATAATGCCCTCAAGTATTCACCTAAAGACAGTACCATTACGATTTCGGCACGAGTCGTTGGCCGTAAATGGCAATTGATCGTGGCCGACCAGGGGATTGGCGTTAACGATGCGGATCGCAAGCGAATCTTCGACCGGTTCTACCGGGTGGACAGTTCGCGGAGTCGCCAGACCGGTGGTAATGGGCTGGGGTTGTCGATTGCCCATTGGATTGTGAATCTTCATCATGGTGCGATTGCGGTCAAGGCCAATCAGCCGCGGGGCAGTCAGTTTGTGACGACCCTCCCGCTCACGCCCTCATCCGGATTGAGTGGCCATCACGAGAAAAAATAAGGCTTGCACCTTACCGTTTGCTAAATTTGCTGCATCTATAGCTACACAGCTAAAGGTTGAAAGCTATAAAATAGCTAGAATCCGTAGTATGACAAGAATGCCATCCATGATAATAGGCTAGTCGCGTACTGGCCGCCTTGCCGTTCGCCAAATTTGGTCTGGATCGTTGTGGGGAGGACGGGCCAAGCCAGAGAGCGGTCTTTTCCCTCACTTTGAGCCGTCAGCCCGCGTCTCAAAGTCGCCATTTTCCAAGCAGAGCCCTTGGAAAATCCCACGGCTGAGACCAAATTCAACTCACTCATGGCTACTTTGGTGTATCCAATTATGCCGGTTGAACGTTGTCACGCCAGCGATTTCACCGCGCGTTTAGTGGCTTTCACCCAACCGGAGGCAGCCAGAGATGGAGGTAGCCGTGGCAGCGGTGTTAGCTGACGTTTTGAGTCAGCTTACAGCGCGGGACGTGTTTGGAGACTGGCGATTCTTGTCAGGCTTCAAGCCGAGCCGGAGGACAGCTTCTCAGGCCGTAGGCGGTCCCCACAGCGCCGGAATCTCTGGCAGCCGCAGGTGGTGTTGATGATTAGTGTTATGGCGGTAAGCATTGTCAGCTGGGGACTGGGGCGCGTTTGCGAGCTTTCAACCTTCAGTACAAATACAGTTATAACGTGGTTACTGTACGCTTAAGAAGATCAGAGATGCGTTAAAGTAAGGGCCCTCAAACCGGAGAGCCCTTTTGTTAACGCCAGCTATACCATTAGTCTAGACGACCGTAAATCATTGCCTTTAGACAGCTTAAGAATGCCTAGTATCACGTTTTTATCGTTTGTTTTCTCGGCGTAATCCCACTAATGTAGACCAATTACTGGTGATTTGCGGTAGGAACTGTTTTCATTCGTCCGTTTCTATGGTAAGATTTATTTCATGAGGACACTGCTGTTAAGCGCATAAGGAGCTTTCGAAAAAGATGTTAACCATTCGTGATATTGCCGCCAAGGCGGGGGTTTCAGTCTCTACCGCCTCCCGGGCCTTGAATAATAATCCGCGGATCAGTGCCGCCACCCGGAAACGAATCCAGGAGTTGGCCGCCGCGGAGGGCTATCGGCCCAACTACAATGCTAAAAATTTAACTGCCGGGGAAGCTAACGCGGTTGGGGTGGTCTTTCCCACCTCGGATCGTAATTCGACGGACAATCCGTTTTACATCGACCTCCTACGCGGCATCAATACGGAACTGATGAAACGCCAGTACGTGCTGTCGGTGGCCATCAGTAAGACGGCCGAGGCCTTACTGGAGAACGTCAAGGCGATGGTCGCCCAGGGGAAGATTAAGCGCTTCGTCCTGCTGTACGTCCACCAAGACGACCCGGTGGCGGCCTTCTTGCGCGAGAAGCATCTGCACTTTGTGACGATTGGGGAGCCCGTCGATGGGCACGACGACTATTTCGTGGATAACGACAACCTAGAGGCTGGGATTGGCGGCGCCAGCTTCCTGCTCGACCAGTTGGCCGTGAAACATCCCGTCTTCGTCGAGTCTGGGCACGATTGGGGCTACGAGCGACAACGGCGCCAAGGTTATGAACGTGTCGCGGCTCGGTTCAACGTGGAACCGTTGACGTGTAAGCTCCGTGATCTCGAGTATGTTCGCTCGTTCGTTCAGCACCATCCTGAGATTGATGGCATCATGGCGACGGATGATTTTAACGCCATCGAGTTCTATCGGCTCGTCCGTGAACGGTATGCCGTCAGTCATTTTCCCGTAGTCAGCTACAACCAATCATTACCTGCGGGCCTCACGGACGCTAATCTTCACTCGGTTAATTTATTCCCCGAGAAGATGGGATCGGCCACGGTTAGTCTGTTGTTTGGTGATCAACACCCGGCCCAGGATGCGGTGGCCAAACAAATCAGGATTCCCTACGAAATTAAATAAAAAATTGTGGCCCGGCCAAGGGAAAGAAAATCCCATAGCCGGGCCTTTTTGAACTGTCAGGTGTGAAAGCGTACACAAAGAAAGTTCTGCGCAAACGGTTGCATTTTTATGTAAGCGGTGCCATAATGATTCCACGAAGCAAGTTATCACTTAGCAATTATTTAAGCAACACGAGCCTGAGGAGGTTTTGGATTATGGCAGATGAATCACTTTCAGCCGCGGCTGCCCAGAAAAAGAATGGGTTACCAACACTACCGGCCAGTACCATTTGGATGATCAACTTTGGTTTCCTAGGGGTACAAACGGCCTTTACGTTACAGAGTTCCCAAATGAGCCGAATTTTCCAGACGATTGGGGCCGATCCGAACAGTCTAGGATGGTTCTTCATTTTACCACCATTGGCTGGTCTAATTGTGCAACCGATTGTCGGGTACTATTCCGATAGAACCTGGGCCCCGAAGTTAGGGGGACGGCGGTTGCCTTATCTGTTGTTAGGGACCATCGTGGCCGTCATCGTCATGTGCCTTTTGCCCAACTCCGGGAGTATGGGCTTTGGCTACGCGTCACTGGCTGCCTTACTCTTTGGTGCCTTGACCGTGGCGTTCCTGGATTTATCGTCCAACATCGCCATGCAACCCTTCAAGATGATGGTTGGGGACATGGTCAACGATGACCAGAAGAGCTATGCTTACGGGATTCAAAGTTTCTTATCCAATACGGGGGCCGTATTAGCTGCCGTCTTACCTTTCCTGTTTGCTGCGATTGGGATTGCCAACACGGCGGCCAAAGGGGTTGTTCCCGCAACGGTTAAGGTTGCTTTCTATGTGGGGGCTATCCTGTTAGTCATTACGAGTCTGTTCACAATTTTCCGGGTTAAGGAATACGATCCGGATACGTATGCCAAGTATCATGGGATTTCCAAGGAAGATAATGCCCAAGGCGGAAACTGGTGGACGTTGTTGAAGTCCGCCCCCAAGGTTTTCTGGACCGTTACTTTAGTTCAATTCTTCTGCTGGGTAGCCTTCCAATACCTCTGGACTTACTCCGCTGGGGCCATCGCTTCCAACGTTTGGCACACGACCAACGCTGCTTCAGCCGGCTATCAAGCCGCTGGTAACTGGTACGGGGTCTTAGCCGCCGTTCAGTCCATCGCCGCTGTCGTTTGGTCATACGTTTTGGCTAAGCTCCCCAACAGTATCCACAAGTTGGGCTACGCCGGAAGCTTAGGCTTAGGCGCCATTGGGTTTATCTCCGTCTTCTTCGTGCATAACCAATACACCTTGATCGCCTCCTTTATTCTCGTCGGGATTGCTTGGGCGGCAATGAACACCTACCCATTGACGATGGTCACCAACGCCTTGTCTGGTGCCCACATGGGAACTTACCTAGGATTGTTCAACGGGTCCATCTGTTTACCACAGATTGTGGCTTCCCTGGCCAGCTTCGCCCTCTTCCCATTACTGGGTGGTGCCCAAGCCAACATGTTCTTATTAGCCGGAATCATCATGGCGATTGGGGCGTTGTCCGTTGGTTTCATCAAGGAAACGTACCGTGCTTAACGCAATGCGCTAGAATAAAAAAGGGCGGATCACGTCCGTCGTAACCAGTGATTAACATAAAAAGGAGAAATTACACCATGAAACGAATTTTTGAGGTACAGCCTTGGAACGTCATTACCCATACTTTTGACCCCAAAGACAAGCGCCTACAGGAATCCATGACCAGTATGGCCAACGGTTATATGGGCATGCGGGGCGATTTTGAAGAAGGATACAGCGGCGACTCCCTGCAAGGTATCTACTTGGGTGGCGTCTGGTATCCAGATAAAACCCGGGTTGGCTGGTGGAAGAACGGTTACCCCAAGTACTTCGGTAAGGTGGTTAATGCCGTCAACTTCATCAAACTGCCAGTTGAACTGAACGGAAAGCCGGTCGATCTGGCCAAGGATAAGATCAGTGACTTTACCCTCGACCTCGATATGCACCGGTCCGTGTTGACCCGCTCCTTTACGGTCGAACGGGGTGACACGCGGGTGGCCTTGACCTTCGAACGCTTCCTGAGTGTCAGCCAACAAGAACTCTCCGTGCAAAAAGTCACGGTGAAGAATCTGGGCAGCAGTAGCGTTGATGTCACGCTGAAGCCAAGTATCGACGCCGATGTCATGAACGAAGAAGCCAACTATGACGAACGGTTCTGGGACGTTCTGGCTACGGACCAACAAGCCGATCGGGGCAGTGTCATTGCCAAGACAACACCGAATCCATTTGGTACGCCACGGTTCATGTCCGGCATGGAAATGCGGTTAGTCACGGACCTGAGCAATGTCGCCGTGACCCAACCCAATGATAAGGAAGTCATGACGGCCTACACGGGCAGTTTGGCGCCGGAAGCATCAGCAGAATTAGAGAAGCGCGTGATCGTGGTCACCTCTAGAGACTACGATTCGCAAGAAACATTAACCCAGGCCATGCACGACCTGAGTGACAAAGTGGCTGGCGAAAGTTACGCCGACCTTCTCGCCGCCCACACCCAAATCTGGGCCGATCGTTGGGAAAAGTCAGACGTCCAAATTGCTGGTGATGACGAGTCTCAGCAAGGGATTCGTTTCAACCTGTTCCAGTTATTCTCTACTTATTACGGAGAAGATTCACGACTCAACATTGGGCCTAAGGGCTTCACCGGTGAAAAATACGGTGGGGCGACCTACTGGGATACCGAAGCCTTCGCCGTTCCCGTTTATCTGGGGATCACGAACCCTGAGGTCACTCGGAACCTTCTGATGTACCGCTACAAGCAATTGGACGGGGCCTACGTCAACGCCCAAGAACAGGGCTTGAAGGGGGCGCTCTTCCCGATGGTGACGTTCGATGGGATCGAATGCCACAACGAATGGGAAATTACGTTTGAAGAAATCCACCGGAATGGTGATATTGCCTTTGCCATCTACAATTACACGCGTTACACCGGCGACACCTCCTACGTCCTGCATGAAGGGGCCAAGGTTCTCTCCGAGATTTCACGGTTCTGGGCCGATCGCGTGCACTTCAGCAAACGGAACAACCAGTACATGATTCACGGGGTTACCGGTGCGGATGAATACGAAAACAACGTTGATAATAACTGGGACACCAACCTCCTGGCACAATGGACGTTGAAGTATACGTTGGAAATCTTGGGTCAAGTGGACGCCGCCACGGCTAAGCAGCTCGACATCAACATTTCGGACGAAGAGAAGGCCAAGTGGCAAGATATCGTGGACCGGATGTACCTGCCTTACGACAAGGATCTGAACATCTTTGTCCAACACGATGGTTTCCTCGACAAGGATATCGAACCGGTCAGCGCCATTCCTGCCGACCAACGGCCAATCAAC
The DNA here is from genome assembly GCA_021383565.1 of Levilactobacillus brevis. Taxonomy (NCBI): domain Bacteria; kingdom Bacillati; phylum Bacillota; class Bacilli; order Lactobacillales; family Lactobacillaceae; genus Levilactobacillus; species Levilactobacillus brevis. The sequence continues at coordinate 2,463,206 of CP079699.1, forward strand.
CAGCACTGGTCTTGGGATAAAATCCTGCGGTCACCGTACATCAAGCAGGGGGATGTCCTGCAAGGAATTTGGGACTTCATCGACGACTTTACGCCGGAACAAAAGAAGGCCAACTTCGACTTTTACGAACCCCTAACGGTTCACGAATCCAGCCTGTCACCCGCCATTCACGCGGTATTGGCGGCGGATCTGGGCTACGAGGACAAAGCGGTGGAGCTCTATTCCCGGACGGCCCGGCTGGATCTGGACAACTACAACAATGACACCACGGACGGTTTGCACATTACGGCCATGACCGGGGGCTGGATTGCCGTGGTTCAAGGCTTCGCTGGCATGCGGGTCCGCAACGGTCAGCTCCGCTACGCACCATTCCTGCCGAAGACGTGGACGAGTTATTCCTTCCGTCAGGTCTTCCGTGGTAGTCTGATTGAAGTCACGGTTGACGCTGACGGCACCCACTTTAAGTTAATGAGTGGTAAGCCGTTGACGATTGACGTGGCCGGCAAGCCCGTTGACGTGAAGTAACAGCCTTGACGACTAAGGAACACCGGCTCCTTTGCTCGGTGTTCGGTCAGTCAGTAGACTAGGGCGAAACGTGATTGAAAATCACACAAGACGACTTTTAAAAGCCCCACCTTATTTATAAAATCGACAGAAAATCACCATTTTCACGGGACCTGAGTGTTCCGGAAAATGGTGATTTTTGGTGTTGTTTGCGATTAGAAATCTTGTGGCAGGTTCTCCTGTTGCTGGGCCTTAATCTGGGTTAGCGGGCCGTCGTCTTGCCAGAAAGTCAACCATTCGCCGGTAGTGGTGAGGCTTTCCAACTCGAGTTGTTGGTCGACCAGTAAGTCTTGTTCCAGGCGCGTCTTGAAGCTGGCGATGAGGGCCTGAATGACCTGTAAGTTCTGAGTCAGATCGTTGCCGTCCAGGGCCGCCATTTGGTCATGAAAGTCATGGCGCATAGCGTCTTCAATGGCCCGTAGCCGGCGTTCGTTTTGCCGGGATAACTTCGGTTGGTTGTTGGCGTCAAAAGCCATAGCGGGGCTGACACCCACGAATTGGGCGTTAATTTTGGGCGTATCAATGCCATAAGGTGTTTGGCCACCGTTGCCAAAGACATCGAATTCCCGAATAACGGTTAAGACTGTTGTCATAGAAAAAAAGCTCCTTTTGTTCGCGTCATGTTTTCAGTTTAGAGCAAAGAAAAATCCACGTCAATCCTTGCCGTAGCGGGGGTGACGTGGATGAATTTGTGATTTAAATATAGCCTAGGATTTACCAGCTAGCCTTGCGTACGCCGGGAATCTTTCCCTCATGGGCCAACTGCCGGAAGTTCAGACGAGATAAGCCGAATTTCCGCATGTAAGCGTGAGGCCGGCCATCCAAGTGGTCGCGGTGATGAATCCGAACCGGGGAGGCATTCCGTGGTAGCAGCGCCAGTGCGGCGTAGTCGCCAGCTGCCTTCAGTTCTGCGCGTTGATCGGCGTACTTCGCAACGGTTGCTTCAATCCGTTTTTCTTTAGCAATTTTTGACTTTTTAGCCATGAATATGAGTATCTCCTTTGATTAAATAGTAATAATTACGTTCTAATCAGCATAGCATTTTCACGCGAAGACTGTCAACGATTTTGACTCTGAGTAGCGATAGCCCCCAATGATTGTGGGATGAATCAGTTAGTCAATAGCATTGATAGCTGACTGAACTAACCAACGTTTTAGACTGATATTAGTGGTCCGCTTCGCCATCGGTCTCCGCCTGCCATGGCTTTTCACGATAGGGGAGATTGTGGCTAGTAAGTTATTGACATTAACTAGTTAGTCGGTAAGCGTTTTCGTCGAACCGTTCGGCAAGGGATGATAGGCTATAAGTGAGGGTTAACGTGAATTTATTAATTGGGGGGATTCACTATGAAACAGCACAATCAATTTAAACAACTAATGTTTGCGGGAATATTGGGGGCCGTGATGACGGTTGGCGGTGTGATGACGACCCAGCTCACTGGCCAAGCCGCGACTGAACCGACGACGGGACAGACCACTACGGAGCCACATGCCGATCAGGATGTAGTGACATTTGGCGACTCGAATTTGGAAGAAATCGTAGCTAAGGGATTAGGTGTGACGGGTCCGGTGACTTATGGTGATATTCGGCATTATTCTGGGAAACAACTGGACTTGGATTATACGTTATTACCGAAATATGACGCAAAAGAAAACACTCCAATTCTGCTCAGCTCGTTAGAGGGCATACAGAGCCTACAGGAACTGCCAGCAGGAATCGGGGTCAAGGTTCAATTGGCACTTGAGAGTGATGTCTCCTTGGCGCTATTTGAGGGATTACCGGTTTCTGGCAGTTTTAGTGTTCTGCAAGATAACATGCATGGCAGAAGGGACTTTACGGATTTGAATCGCATCAACCTCATCGCAGATCCTACGCATTCGCCTATGCGAAAACTGACGATCGGAGGAGCAACTAGGTACAAAAATCAGGGGGGATTGACCAATTATGATGTTAAAGAATTAAAGCCCCTGTTTGCTAAGTTTACTAGTTTAAGAACAGCCACTGCCGAGGATCCGACTAATATTGCTTTGCCTGATCAAAATGTAACGGATTTTTCGTTCTTTAAGCAGTTTTCTCCGGTTTATGTCGTAGCGTATGGTGAATTCACGGTCTTTAGCCAGCCAACCTACATTGATCCGGCAACTTTTACGCAAGAGACTCAGTTGCGGGTACCAGCGCCATTTAAGGGATTAGATGGCGAACCCGTTCAGACGAGCACCTCCGTTTGGTCCGCCGCCTCGCAAAAATTCACAGAATTTCCAACAGAGGGCACAGACGCCCTAGTAAAAGGAATCGATGCTGAATCGCCCTGGTTAATCTTAGGACATTGGCAAGGTAATAAGAATTTTAACTATTTGGCCCCGATTCAGTATAAGGATGGGAATAAGTTGAGTGTCGACGGCTATCAATATTACAAGCTTGTCTGGGAGAAAGCGCCAGACGAATCTTCCAACTCATCCTCAAATACGAATACCAACACGCCAGGAACTGGCACGACCACTTCACCCGACGCGGATTCCAGCTCTGCTGTAACTTCTTCGTCTGAAAATGCAAAAGAGGGCGACCAAGCTGTGGCGGTCAAAGGTAGTGTGGTTTATGCCGTTAAGCCAATTTATCTCTATCAGCGACCAACCTTTAAGCAGTCACAACGCCAGGCCAGGTACGTCAAACAGCCACGGATTAACCGGCCAATGTTTGTCGTGACCGGCTATGCGCAATCCGTGAATGGTCATGCACGCTACCTGGTCAAGGACGTCAATCACCACAGTAAGACAGCAGGCAAAACGGGGTACATCACGGCTAACGCGAAATACACCGTGCCGGTCTACTATCAGAAGAAGGCAGCTAAGATGACCGTGATCAATCCGGCGGGGGTCAACGCTTACCGGCAAGTGGGCCTGAAGAAACGGGTCACGCACTATCGTCAGGGAACCACGCTGAAGGTCACTGGCTTAAAGCATTACCGCCTGACCACGCGGTTTAAGCTGAGTAATGGCACCTACGTGACCGCCAACCGTAAGCTGGTCACGACCCAGAAGACCACCACGCCGGCCTACATTCGGACTAAGACCACGGTGAACCGTTACCGGACGGTTAATTTGACCGGTAAACGGGGGAGCTATGCCGCCAAGAAACGGGTGAAGGTCTTGGGCTGGGCCTACTCACAACCGACAAACTTCGATCACTTTGGAACGTTACGATACCGCGTAGCCGGGGGTTATGTGACGGCCAACGCGAAGTATGTGCAGGCGATTCGTTAAAGTGGCGATGATCATTTTAGAACACAAAAACACCACGCAATGGGTAGCGTGGTGTTTTTTAGGTTAAATCAGTTTGAATTAATACTTCACTTCGTAGGCAATTTCGTAAGTCTGGGTCTTGCCAGCGGGGATAGAAACGTCCCCAAAGTTTGGATGGTGTGGTGTGTCGGATAAGGTTTGCGCTTCCAAGGCAACCCCCATGTAAGGTTGGCCGGCACCGGTAGCGAGCTTCATGTCAGACGTGAAGGAGTTAGCGGTGAAGACCACCAGACCGTTACGGCTAGACTTGATGGTGACGGACCGGTTGGATTGCGGATCGCTTAATTCAGCAATCTTATTGTCAGCGGCGGGTTCAACATGGAATAAGTCGTCGAAGCCTTTTTCGGTAGTATCCTGCATGCCCCGGATGGCTTCGCCTAAGTTTTGACCCTTAGAGAAGTCGAATGGCGTGCCGGCATTTTGGATGAAGTTCCCGGTTGGAATCTTTTCGCTAGTCACTTCCAAGTGTTCCTTGGCGTTGATTTGAAGCGTTTGACCGGAGATCAATTGGTCATCACTCAGGTTGAAGTAGACGTGTAACGTTGGGTTGAAGAGAGTCAGCGCCGTTGAGTTGGCTTCGAACTTCAAGTTAACCCGGTCGTTGTTGTCCAGAGAGTAGATCATCTTGGCAGTCAAATCACCAGGGAAGGAGTCGTCGCTGGACTTAAATGTGTGGCTCAAGATAATCTTGGCCTCGTTGGCGTCACTATCGTCGATTTCACCGTCCCAGTTGACCGTATTAAAGCCATGAGGGCCACCGTGAAGCGTCGTGTCTTTACCTTCGTTGGTATCAACGGTGTACGTCTTACCGCCCATTTCAAAGGTTCCACCGCCGAGACGACCACCAGTCCGGCCAATTCCCATGCAGACGTAGAACGGATTTGACAGGTAATCTTCCATTTTGTGGTAAGATAGCACCAAATTCTTGTCGCCCTTGTCCGTTGGAACGGAGAGCGTATGTAACGTTGCGCCCCAGCTTAAGATGCCAAGTTTGACGCCATTCTTGTTTTCAATCGTATATTCGGTGACAGCTTGATTCTGGTAAGTATCCCATTTAGTTGTAGCAGTTTTCATGAGCAAGTCCTCGATTTCTATAGATTAAATTAAAGCGTTTTCATTTCTGGCTCTATTTTATATTTTTATCCGTACAATTGTCAAATATACTTGGGACTAAAATCAATAACCGGGTAACCTTTTTGAAAGAATCACGTTTTAATTCCCGGAATATCAGCATTTCTATTGCCAAATAAGTTTTGTGCGGATGAATTTTTAGCAAAGTTGTTCAGCATAATAAATATACAGCGAACGAAATTTCACTTGTACGCAATCGAAAGAACTGGCATAATAGATTAGTTTAGGGGGGATTGAATTGACTCGTAAATGGCGATGGCTACCAACGGCGATCGTGGGTGGATGGTTAAGTTACCAGTGGCTTGGTCGCTTGGCCGTTCCGCCAGAAGAATTGGCGACGCGGCGAGCGGATGTGGTCTATGCGGCGACCCCAACCTTATTTATTCCGGGCTGGGGTGGTAATGCCTGGACGTACAACCGATTACTACGGTGGTTGGCCCGTCAAGGCTACGGCCATAAACTATTAACGATTCGCGTTGATTGGAACGGGAATCCCCATTTTGTCGGGCATTGGGAACAGACGGCCACGAATCCACTGATTCAGGTCCTCTTCGATCATAGTCTGACACGGGACTATCAGCCCCAGGTTGCGTGGATCACAACCATTTTGCAGGCACTGAAGCAACGCTATGGGGTGACCACGTATAATCTGGTTGCCCACTCCTGGGGTGGGAGCGCGGCAATCCACAGTGTGTTGTTGCACGGCCAGCAGGAAGATTTACCTCACTTGCGACGATTAGTCCTATTGGGGGCACCGTTTGACGAGAGTCGACCGGGTGGCCGTCCAGATGCCGCCTATGAGCGCCTTAGAACGATGCGCTCGCAGTTGGGAACCAATCGTAGTGGTCAGGTGATAAACGTCTATGGCACGCTGTCAGGGCGTCTGACGGACGGTTCAGTTCCCGTTCACCAAGCTCAGGCACTGCGGCCGATTCTGGCAGGTAGCGCTTGGGACTATCGGGAAGTGCACGTACCACGGACTAGCCACGGCCAATTACACGCCTTGCCCAGAATGTGGCGTTTAATCGCTCAGGCGGTGTGGGGAATAGATGAAAAAAGCCGCCAACCGTAAGTCGGTTAGCGACTGAAAATTTAGCTGGCTTTAAACTTCACCTGCTAAAATAGCATCAATAACGTTGAGAACGCCGTCGTGATTGTTATCAGTCGGGGAGATGAGGTTCGCAACGGCCTTGACCGTGTCCGTTCCGTTTTGCATGGCAACGCCTAAACCCACGTGGGCCAACATGTCACGGTCGTTATCGTTGTCGCCGAACGCGGCAATCTCGGCGGGCTTAATGCCCCATGATTCGGCGAGCTGCGTGATTCCGATGGCCTTGTTCATGTGAGCGGCCACGATGTCGATGCTGCCGAATCCGCTGGCCATGGCGTTGATTTGGCCGGGAAAGCGGTGGTTCAGACGGGCCGCGACGTGTTGAATGGTGTCGTTGGGCCACTCGCCGTTGATTTTGTAGAACGTATCGTCAACTTGAGTCAAATCAGCCACTCGAACAATATTGTTAAAGAAGTAGTCTTGGGCGACCGGGTCACTGGGCCGGTCGCGTTGGTTAATGTAGGTGCCATGAGCACCGGACAGACGGAGAACCTGGGGCCGCAACGTATCGTCGGCGAGAATATCGGCGACAATCTGGTGGACGGTTGGGGTGGGGATGATGTCTTCAAACAGCGTCTTCCCTTGGTCAACGATTAAGCCGCCATTCTCTGCCACAAACGTTTGCACAGCGGGAGTGGGGGCAAATACTCGGTAAAGGTGGCCGAGGTGGTTGCCACTAGCTACGACGAAGTGGATACCCGCGGTAGTTAGTTGGTGAAGTTGCCGTGCAAACCGCTCGTGGTTGTAACGGCGTTCTTGATTTAAGAATGTGCCGTCAACATCGGTCGCAATCATTTTAATTCGTGTCATATCAGGCCCCTCATTCGTTTAGTTTTTATTAACTTTAATCATACGGGCTTCTGTTTCTGAATTCAATGCTCTAATCTGGAAGAAATATGACAAAATGACTACGTATCACTAGTTTTTTCATTCGTAATGCTATAAACTATTAATGAATCGGTAACATAAAGGCTGAAAATGAGGGTTATAATAAATGGTTAGCGGATAAGAATAGTAACGTAGTCTTTACGCTGCCTTATAGCTCAACTGGAAAGGAAGAAAGCAAAAAATGACGCAAACTAACGATTTAAACCAATCCTTGGAATGGTTTTCCCAACTCCAAAAGATTATGCGGCCAGTAACAACGATTAAAACGGAGGAAGTTACGATTTCTCTGGAACAATTCAACTTGTTACATGCTATCACGACTCAGCGCGAAGAATTTACGCCTACGAAATTTGCTGGCCAGATCGGCGTGTCTAAGTCGATGATTTCTGGGCAAATCTCACGGTTATTGCGGGCTGGTTTAATTGAAAGTATCGCTTCAACAGTCGATCGGCGCCAGCACAACCTGAAGTTAACGCCAGATGGTGTGAAAGTTTACACGTCAGTACGTAGCCAAGTTGTGGAACGACTTGATGGCTTACACGCTGATATTGCCAAGTTAATGTAAAGAATTAAACTTAATTTACAATTGAAAAGAAATCCCCTTTTACGACTAGAATCTTTCATTCGTGTGACAATTTGGTTAAGATGACCCAACGCTTTGATGTCTTAGCTATAATGAAACTGTTGGAAGAATTTTTAACTGGAGGGGATTTTTTGAATTTGAGGGTAAAACTCGGGTTGTTGGCCACGGTCGCAGTGGGGGCGACCGTCCTGGGACTGAACGGGTTACCGGGAACAGTTGAACCGGCCAATACCATTGTTGCCCAGGCGGCAACGACGATTAATGCCCAGCACCAAGGCATGGTTGGCAACGCTAAGAGCGTAAACAACGAGGCACTGCAGGATATGCTGGACAAGTGGGACAACGATGATCTCACGGTTCACGTACCTAAGGGAACCTATGTGTTTGATGCTGGAAATATCAAATTACACTCGAACATTACATTTAAGTTCGATAAGGGCGCCGTCTTTCGGATTACGTCAGGTAACCGGGTCAACTTCGTCTATCCAAGTCCCGAGGCGGGATACGATGGCGGGATTAGCAACGTGAAGTGGGAAGGCGCAACGTTCCAAGGCGATAACACGTCAATGGGCCAAAGCGTCTTCACGCAAAGCGTCCACCACGCGACGAACATCACGTTTAACAAGTGTGTATTCGACAACGCCGAATCCCCGACTGGCCATTACATCGACTTGGATGGGAGTCACGATATTAATATCACGAATTCTGTCTTTACGGGATTTAATGGGTCCCAAGATTTTAAGGAAGCTATTCAGATTGATTACTCGAACAAAAAGGCCATGTCTTACAAGAACCCTGGTGACCAGTACGATAACCTCCCAACGTATGACGTTAAAGTCAATAAGAACCAGTTCCTCCCAGTCTCTAAGAAGTCTGGTCAGGTTCAATCCTATGCGCCAAACCCAATTGGTGAACATGCGATTTACGGTCACGGTAAAGCCGGCATTATTCACAATGTCTACTTCACCAACAACACGGTCGTCGATCCTAAGCCACTGATGGATGACGGCGTGGCTACGATTCATTTCAAAGGAATCTCTGATCTGTGGGTTACCGGTAACAAGTTCATCAACCAACACGTGTTAGGTTCTGGGAACTATATCTACTTATACAATTCAGAGCCTGACTATAAAATGACGAACTTAAACATTGAAGACAATACGTTTACCAATGTTAACCCGACAAAACAATACATCTTCTTGGACAGTTCTGATTCAGACAATCCAATGACGGACGTTACTATCACTGGGAATAAAGTGACGACTCAGAAGAAGGGTGCTTCGTTCGTGAAGAGTAACTTCGCCTTGACAGGGGACTCCATCAAGATCGCCAAGAATACGATTAAGAAGACCAAGCCAAAGAAGACGACGGTGTCAACACAACAAACGATTACCAATACATCTGTCAGCAATTCTACGTCGCAAAAGCTCAAGAAACGTAAGCAGACCAACAAGTCTGAAAAGTACTATTCAGGGTTGGCCACGCAACACGCGCAGTTAGCTTCGAAGTACAAGACGTATTCGGTTTATAACCATATCCGTGGTCATAAGAACTGGAACATCTTGAAGTTTAACTGGAAATCAATCAAGAGCAAGCGTGTTTACATTGATATGCGGGCCAATGCCGATACAGGTAAGTGGTACCGGATTCGCTTCAGCAAGAGCGCCAACGCTAAGAAGTACTGGATTCGTAAGGGTGCCTTGAAGTTTGATACCTTCAAGAGCGAAACCTACGACCGGGAGTTCAACCTGATGAAGGTTTACCCCGTCTACACGCGGCCATTCGATGATCCGTTGTTGGCTAAGCAAAAAGGTACGACGGCCGACATCACGGAACGGCGGGTTACCATTACGCACCGAGTTAAGCGGACAGATTCCAATGGTAAAGTGTCGACTTATTACCAGATGGATAACGGTCTATGGACCCGGGCACTCGCCTTTGATTTGGACTCATAATTTCCAATCTTTAGCTAACTAAATTTAAAAGACCTCCTCTAAGCCATAATTAATGGCAAGGGGAGGTCTTTTAGGTTACGGTGCCAGTTGCTTGGGAAATGGCATCTTTGAGACGCGGTCTGACGGCTCAAAGCGAGAGAAAAGACCGCCCTTTGGCTTTTTCCGTCCTACCCACAGCGATCCAGACCAAACTTGGTGAACGGTAAGGCGGTCAGCATGCAACTACCACTATTATGGTGGGCGTTATCCTTGTCACACTAAGGATTTGGGCTGCAGCGCACCTTTTTTGCTATTATTGATCGAAATCAAGGGTAATTTGTCATGAAAAATGGTAAACTATTTCCAACCTCGATGGTGCTTAGCCGCTCACGTGGGGGTTAAGCTTTCATGAGGGCTTGAAAAATGTAAGCCCTAACAAATTCATAAAATTTTCATTTTTCTGTCTGAAAAAGGTTGGATTCAGCTGGTATGGTTAGACTAAGCCCGTCGGACCGGGATTGCAGGTAAAAGACTGTTTTCTCGAGAATCTTGCGAAAGTCTTAAAAGGCAAGCTTCACTGAGGGTAATGGGTTTCATCATTTCTCATTGTGGTGTACAATAAGAAATATAAATTAGCACTCAAACAAAAGAGTGCTAAATCAAGTACCTCATCGAAGAGAAGATAATTGGAGGGCGATTCTATGATTAAAATGTACTTTCATGCTAAGACTACTGCGGTAACGAAGGCAATGAAGTGGCTGGCTAACCACGACGCCATCTTTACTGCTCGTGATATCAAAAAACAACCATTAACTCGTGACGAAATTTTATACATGTTATCCCTGACGGAAGACGGCACCGACGATTTAATTTCGACGCGGTCTAAGGCCTACAAGGCTTTACCGGACTCCGTGCAAGACATGGGGATGAATGAGCTCGTGGACTTACTGCAAAAGAACCCAGGAATATTAAAGAATCCGATTGTAGTCGATCGCAATAAGTTAGCGACGGGCTTTGATTTGGAAACCATCCGTGAATTCGTACCCGCTGCTTACCGGAAGAAGGAACTGGCTAGTTTCTTCAAGATTTTAAACGGGGGCAACAAGAACATGGACGTGTCTCCAGCATAGATTTAACCTGAATAGTAAGGAAGGGCGTCGACTCCGTGGGGAGCTGACGTCCTTTTTGTCTATCATAGGAAATAAAAAGTCTGGGTATGATCCCAGACTTCCAGTGATTAACTTAACGTTGCGGGCCGTGAATAACCGACCGTGTGCCACCAGGAGACGTTCGTGGCTTCGGTGATGACGCCGCGGAGTTGGGCATCGATCATCTTGTTGTTACCCAAGTAGATCCCACAGTGGGTGATGTTGTTGGCACTGGTCCCAAAGAAGATCAGATCGCCGGGTTGCGCATTCTTCGCACTCACGTGGGTGTAGGCGTTGTATTGTTCTTGGGCCGTCCGTGGTAAGGTCTGGCCAATCGCCTTATTGAAGACATACTTGGTGAAGCCGGAGCAGTCAAATGAACTAGGGCCATTGCCACCGTATACGTAAGGCTTACCCAGTTGCGCCTTGGCCGCCTTCAAGATGGAGGCGTAAGTGCCATTGCCGGTCGTGGATACGCTATTCGTGGTAGTGTGGGCATAGCTCTTCTTCTGTAAGTAGCCATGCCAGATCCAACCGGAAGCCGTCTTCCGACCGTTTGTCACATAGTAGTAGAGATACTTAACGCCATTCTTCTTAATAATGTAACGCTTCTTGGTGGCGTGCCAAGTCGTGTTGGGATAATTCTTCAGGTAGTGGGTCTTCTTGCCGAAGGTCATGTTCGTCGCGGTGCCGCCTAGATTGTAGGTCCAACCGGTCGCGCTCTTCCGCACGTAGGACGTGTCGGTCATATTGCTGGTACTAACAATCGTGTTGGTGCTATTGGCCTGCGCCGTGGTAGTTCCCAGGCTAATTGCCGGAACCAAAGCGGCCGCAAAAGCAACGGCCAAACCGATTTTCTTCATATTCATCATTAATATATCCATCCCTTATTATGTAAAGATTGTCATCGCTTAAGTACAGTCTCTAAGATAGCCCTAAAGTTTTACAGCAGCGTTACACCGGGGTATTATTGCCGTTACGCTTTGCCGATCTTCGTAATATTACAAGGGTTGGGTGAATTTATAATCATTTTGATGATCGAGTGATCGGCTAGAAATCAAGCGCCCCATAGCCTGACAGTTATGGTAGACTATGAATAGTCTGAAATTTCCGCTTAAAAATATAACAAGGTGGGTGTCATTTTATGAATGGTTTTATTGGAGAGTTCTTCGGAACCCTGATTTTAATCCTATTAGGGACCGGGACTGGGGCCGGAATCAACCTCAAAAAGACGTACGCAACCGGGAGTAACTGGACGTTTGTCAGCGTGGCGTGGGGGATGGCGGTGACCATGGGTGTTTACGTTGCCGGCATGCTCGGCTCGGATGGCCATTTGAATCCGGCCGTGACGATTGGTTTCGCCGCATTTGGTTTCTTCCCTTGGGCGCACGTGTTGCCTTACTTAGCCGGACAGTTTTTGGGGGCCTTTGTCGGCGCAGCCATTGCGATTTTCCAATTCTATCCGCATTTTAAAGCGACCCCAGATGAAAGCGCTGGCAATAGCGTGGGTATTTTTGCGACGCGGCCGGCAATTAAGAATCCCTTCTTCAACTTTGTTTCTGAAGTGGTGGCCACGTGGGCCTTTATCTTTATTCTGCTGAATATGGGGGACTTCACGCAAGGGCTGAAGCCATTCATGGTAGGGATTTTGATTATGACAATCGGGATGTGTCTAGGGAGTACGACGGGATTCGCCATCAACCCGGCGCGTGACTGGAGTCCCCGGTTGGCCTACACGATTCTGCCGGTGCCTAACGGTGGTTCCGCCGAATGGAATTACGCTTGGGTCCCGATGTTTGGGCCGTTATTAGGCGGTCTGTTGGCGGCCGGTTTGCAGGCGTGGATTAAGTAAAATGGGTTGAACGCTAATGATTAGTGAAGAGGCAACTACGATATTGAATCGTGGCTGCTTCTTTTTTTATCCAGATTGAAACTTGTGTTACCCAAAGAATAACTAAGCAACATAAGAACTACTTTGATGTAGATTGAGTCCAAGTATCCTAGTTATATCAGGCAATTAAAATGGATGAGTTGCCGAATTCTTAGACTTATCAAACGATACAGTTCACTGTAAATATTGTTACCTGTGTACTAGCTATTTCGTATTATTCAAGTTATAATGGGGGTGTAGAGGGGGCTTCATTTTTGAGCGGGCAACGGTTTAACCCTAAATAAGCATGTGGGACACTTTTCTGAGCAATCATTGAGGAGGATTAACAATGACTAACTCACCAAGCGCCACCCAACGTGGTAAAACCTGGCTCTACGCCGGCGTTATTTCGGCCGGTTTAGGGCTGGGCTTACTGGGCACCCAATCGACCGTGACACACGCGGCCACGACTGATACGCCCAGTGATTTAGCGACAACGGACAGGACAACACAGGAGCAAGAAGTCACGTTAAAACCAGCAACGATGCCGGCTGATGAAGCGGTCACTGAAGCTGTGGTAGACGAGCCGACGATCACAGAGGAGGCTACAGTCGACACCACTGTTGAAGAGCCAGTAACCGATCCTGACGTGAGTGTAGACGATGAAAATGTAAGCGGTGACACAAATGTTGACGTTAACCCGCAGCCGTCTGTGGAGAGCGAGGCGGCGGTCACGTCGACTCCAGACACCAGTGAACCGGCGGAACCGCGCGAACCCGTTAAGACGCAGTCAACGCCGGCGGCCACTGCCGCCAAGGCCGCCACGACCGTAGCCGCCACGCCAAAGGCCACACCACAGGTTAAGGCCGATATCGATCAGTGGATGCCTAACGAAACGCTACAGGACTTGGTATGGCAAACACTGAAGCATGATAACAAGGATCGAATGTGGGCGAGCGCCAAGGACGTGACCCAGGAAGACATGCTATTACTGACGCGGTTAAGCGCGCAGACTTTTCTGGTGTCATTGTATATTGACGGTCAGTCAGAATTTTCACTGGAAGGTCTGCAGTACGCCACGAATCTGGTGGAGCTGGACCTCTACAACAGCTTAAACATTCACAACAACGCGATGCGTGGTGATATCGTGGATATTTCACCTCTCAGCGCGCTGGTAAACTTGGAGTATCTGCAGCTCGGAGGCAGTCGGATTAAGGACATCACACCGATTGCCAACCTGACTAAAATCACGGATTTAAGCATTGGGACGAATTGTATCGCCGATTTTTCGGCGTTGGATTCTCAACAATATACCCAGCGTTTTAACATCGAGGGGCAGGTCTTAGATCAGGAACTGGTCTACGTGAACAAGAAGACCCGGACGTATACCCTGAAGAATCCGATGAAGGCGCCTCAAGGGATGACACTTTCCTTCGGGACCGTGGGGACTGTGATGGGGATTCCTATTTTTCCAATTGGTGTTGCGGATAAGCCGCTGGCCAGAATCTACTATAATGGAGCGGCCAATCAAAAATTGGTCGGCGATCAGATTGTCTATAGTGGGATTGTCGATCAGGTGATGCCAGGGGTAACGACCAGTCCATTCCCGGGTTACGGCGCCTACCCGAGCGACTACAAGTACTACTTGATTTCAACCTACGTTACGGCCAATGGGTCGAAGGTCATCAACATGTTTACGCCGTACGTTTTAGCCGACGAGGCACAACCGGTCACGGTGAACTACGTTGATGATCAAGGAAAAAAACTCAAGGACCCGGTAACCTTGACTGGGATGGTGGGTGAAAATTATGCGGCAGTGGCCGAAACATTCGACGGTTATACGCTGACGAAGACTCCGGACAACGCGAAGGGCCAATTTGGCGAGGAAGCCATTACCGTGACCTTCGTTTATCAAAAGGATGGGGACGTGACGCCACCGGTCGATCCACAGCCGGATACAACGGTGACCATTACCGTACAGTTCTTGACGGCTGATGGGGTGAAGGTCGCGGCCGATCAGATTCTGACGGGGAAACCGGGGCAGAGTTATACCACTTCACCGGCCGATGTTGATGGTAATCGGTATGTGTTGGTGTCGACGCCGGCTAACGCTTCCGGAATGTTTGGCGATAGTGACGACACGGTCACCTACCTCTATGAGGAAGTGGTCGATGATGGCGATGGCGACCAGGTGACGACCGATCCCGACGTGGTTGCGCCGGGGGATGATGACACGACGGGCGGTCAGGTCACGGTGGACAAACCAGATACCACGACGGCTGGCCAGGGTGATCAGATTCTAACGACGGGCGCGTCGGCAACGAAACCCCAGTCGGCACGGCAACCGGTAGCGGCGAAAACCGCTCAAAAGCAGGCGGCCGCAACCCTACCGCAGACGGATGAACGGGCGGTATCTCCAATCTGGGGAGTGGCCCTACTATTGGGACTGGCTGGGTTCTTCGGTTTTAGACGAAAACGGTAATTGACAAATTAAAAACTGAGCGTTAGAGGTTTTCCCCGCCAACACGGCCCAAACGGCTGAGTGGCGGGGATTTTCTTTGCTTTGGCTGAGACCAGTTATTAGGAGACGCATTGGTAACGATAAGTAGACGTATAGGCAAATTTCACGCTGAACATAAATTGTTTTATTTTTTAAGCATTTTTCCTCCGGACCAATTTTTTTCGATATACTCTGGTCATTGATAACGGTAGTCGACTGCGACTAGACCGTTTGGTGTGTCGGGGCCGGTCTGGCCAGTCATGAGAGATTAGGGGAGTGCAACGATGAATAAATCGATGGAAAATAAGACGCATTATAAAATGTATAAAAGTGGTAAAAGCTGGGTTATTGCCGGGGTTGTTAGCGGCTGCTTAGCGCTGACGTTTGGCGGTGGGGTTACCGCGCAGGCCAGTGATCAAGGGGAGGTCGCGACCAGTGAGACGGCGACCACCACGCCAGCGACCGATTCGACGGTAACACTGACGACACCAGCCACGACCGATGAAGCGGCGACGAGTATGGCACCAGCGGAGACACCAGTGAGTGCTGGGCCGACAGAAACGATAGCGGCTGATGAAAGTGCAGCGGCCGTGACGGAAACACCAGCATCCGTTGATACGTCGGCGACCGCTGACGACGCCACCGTCGTGCCCACTGACGATGTGACGACGCCAGCAGCACCGGTCGTTCCGGAAGCGCCAGTGGTGACGACGCCGGTCGCCGATCAAACAGCTGATACCACCGGGGCGACCAGTCCAGCTGGGGAACAGCCAGTCGGGGAAGCTGAAGCACCAGTGACGGACGCAACCGATACGGCGACCACGAAGCCGGCATTTGACGAGACTGAAGTGGTGACGGAAACCCCAGATACACCAGTGGTTCCAGAAACACCAGCCGTGACGACGCCAGCAGCACCGATAGTCTCGGAAACGGCAACAACCCCAGAGACGCCAGAAGTTTCGGCAACACCAGAAGCCCCGACGACTTCGGCGACTACGGTTGCCACAACACGGCCGGTTGATGACCAAGTCATTCCCGTGCAATCCGACGTGACGCATGCGCTGGGGGCTAGTCATACGGAAGTGGCCGTGCCAGCTGTTCAGGCTGAAATGACGAAGCCAGCAACAATGAAGGTGACGCACGCCCCTACGGCAAGCACGATTGACGACTGGATGCCGAACAAGCGCCTACAACAAGCCGTTTTACTTCACTTACAACGCCTCACCGGGGTCGATAAGAAGTGGAATAGCGTGGCTGACATTACCCAAGAGGACCTCCAACTGCTCAAAAAGCTGATGGTACTGGGCAATGATGGCTTCGATACCTATATCGATGGGCACACGGCCTTCTCATTGGAGGGCCTCCAGTACGCGACGAATCTGGAAACAATTATGATGGAAGCCTCGCTGAACCATAAGCCGGGCGCATTTTATGGAGATATTGTGGATGTATCGCCGTTGGCTAACCTCCAACATTTGACGACGGTCCACCTCCAACACAACCGGATTGAAGACGTGACGCCACTGGCTAACTTGCAAAATGTTACCACCATGGCGCTGGCGTACAACCACATCCGTGATTTCTCACCACTGAAGGGTAAGCCCTATAAAGACTTTACGTATACGGGCCAATTTATCATGCTGGATCCCCTGATGGTCAACGATGATGACCGGAAAGGCCACTTGCAAATCCAATGCGTGACGATCACGGGAGAAGTGGTGACGTTAACGACGGGGATGGCGATCGCTGAGCCGATGTTCTATACCACTGAAGCGGGGCATACGTACCATATTTACTATACGGGCGGGAACCCGAAGCCGGATGGTCAAGGTGGGGTTTACTTTACCAACATTCAAGACCAGAAGCCGGGGGCAACGAGTTTCCCAGGTGCACCGAACGTGGATGTTTTACAGGATTACTACTACCTGACCGGGTCGTATAAGCCGAGTGCCGGCGTGGTGGACTTCGCCGTGGTTCAGCCTTACGTGATCTCTCACGCGGCGAACAGCGTG
Organism: Levilactobacillus brevis; assembly: GCA_021383565.1. Taxonomy (NCBI): domain Bacteria; kingdom Bacillati; phylum Bacillota; class Bacilli; order Lactobacillales; family Lactobacillaceae; genus Levilactobacillus; species Levilactobacillus brevis. Next base: position 2,480,247 of record CP079699.1, read on the forward strand.
ACGGTCCATTACAATGATCTGGATGGTAATGCGATTGCGGATGATGTGGTCCTAGCGCCGGGCATGGTCGGTGAACACTACACGACGACGGCGCCTGAGATTCCGGGCTACACGTTGATGGTGACACCAGAAAATGCCAACGGAACGTACGGTGATGCGGCCATTGACGTGACTTACGTTTACACCCAGTCAGAATCCGACAGTGGTGACAGCGATGGGAACGGGGAAAATCCAGATGGTGGTGGCAACACGGAAAATCCTGGCGGCGGTCACCCAGGTGAGACCCCAGATGGTGGCGGCAACACGGAAAATCCTGGCGGCGGTCACCCAGGTGAAAATCCAGATGGCGGCGGCAATACGGAAAATCCTGGCGGCGGTCACCCAGGTGAGACCCCAGATGGTGGCGGCAACACGGAAAATCCTGACGATGGTCATCCGGGTGAAACGCCAGGTGGTAGTGGAGAACAGCCAGGAACCGGTAACCCAGATGGCAACGGCTCTGAAGGTGACGGCGCTAATCCAGGAACGCCGGGAGGTAACCAGCCTGGCACGCAACCGGGTACGAGCCAACCGGAAGCTCCGGTGGAAGATGATGAATCGACCGAAACGGGGACTGAAGGCGATACGGCTGCGTCTGAAACTGGTACGACAGGTTCAGGTAGTACGGGTGCGGCAACGACAACGACTCAGGCAACTGGTGGACATCCCGTTCAGTTGACGATGAACCACGAGGCGGCAACGGCTGCTTCCGAGTCAACAGATGGTGATCAACCAGTCAAGGTCTTGGCCAGTGGTCTGGCACCGGCTGCATTACCGCAAACCGACGAACAGATGACCTCACCGGCATTAGGCTTGGCACTGTTAGCTGGATTATTCGGACTCTTTGGCTTTAAGTTGAAACGTAAACGGTAATTGATACTTTGAAATCGCCTCTCCGGGAAACTGGAGGGGCGATTTTTGTTTAGAAATCAGACAGCTAATAAAAATAATAAGATATAGAATTGAGCAAAATCAGATTTTAAACAATTAATATCGCTTTTTGACTTTTCGCCTAATCAGTAAAGTCTTTTGCTTATACTGAATTTAGGTGGTTAACCACCTTGGATCATTTCCGAAAACAACGATAACTTGGGGAGTTTGGATATGTCAAAGAAAATGAGACACCATGTTCAGTATAAGAATGGTAAGAAATGGGTAATTGCCGGTGCCGTAGGGGGCTGTTTGGCGTTGACCTTCGATGGTTCGACGGCTCAGGCCAGTGATGATGGGGAAGCACGAGTGAAAACGGCGGTTGTGGCGAATTCATCAGTCACACCAACTAACACTGTGTCGTTATCCGGGCAATCTGATGGTGGGACTGACGATGCCAAGGTACCCGTTGAAGTGCCGCCCACAGTGGCTGAACCAGTCGACCTCACTATTCAGAATGCGGAAAAGCCAGTAGTGCCACAGTCAAATGAGCCGGTATCAACAGATACTTCGTCCCAGACCTCGGGGACGTTTTCTTCGGAGTCAGCTGAGCGACCAACCGTGGATTCGGAGTCTACAGCATCTGCCGAAGGCGTGACGGAGCAGCCTATTCGGCCAGATCACGCTAAAGAGACTACCACAATGGGCGCCAGCCATGCAGTTCCCGCCGTGGCCTTGGTCCAAACCGAAGTGACTAAACCGATGACGGTGGCTGTCGCAACCGCACCGGTTATCTCGGATATTGACCAGTGGATGCCGAATAAACGGTTGCAGGAGGTGATGTTGCTGGCGTTACAGAGTTTTCGTTTAGAGAACTTAAGTAATGTGACAAAAAATTGGCAGAGTGTCGCGGATATCACAAAAGAAGACTTAGGTTTGCTCAGCGAAGTTATAGCAGTTAATTATAGAAAGGATACCTATATTGACGGCCACACTACTTATTCACTAGAAGGGTTGCAATACGCGGTTAACCTCGAGAAACTGATATTGAGAACCTCGACAGATAATTTTTCACATCATACGTATGGTGATATTGTTGATATTACGCCCTTGGCCCATTTGCAGAAGTTAAATGAAGTCGACCTTACGGGTAATCGAATTGAAGACGTGACGTCCTTAGCTAATTTAAAAAATATAACGATACTGGATCTTACATCCAATTATATTCGTGATTTCTCACCACTCAAAGATTTGGAATTATCCCAAAATTATTGGACTAATCAACTAGTGATGTTGGATCCGATTATCGTTGATGTGGCTAAGCGAGAATATCATATGCAAGTTCAATGTATTAACCGGAATGGCGAAGTCCTAGACCTATGGGCTAATGATGACGATGAAGTCTCTCCGCTGGTCTATACTGAGGGTAACGAATTTAGATATCGTATCCATTTTACCGGTGGTGTTGCAAAGTCTGATGGTCATGGTGGCCTTTACTATACGCGTATTCGTGATCAGAAGGAAGGCGCCAAAACGTATCCGTGGCCGGAGGAAAATACGGTCGAGTGTTTTAAAACAATAGAACCAGAACCATATAAGTATTATTTAACTGGTATATATGGGAATAATGATGCCACCGTTCTCCAGCCCTACACACTGTCGCATACAGCCGGCCCAATCACCGTTCACTATCAAGACCAGCAGGGCAAACCGGTCGCTGACGATGTTACCTTGCCGCAAGGTTTGGTGGGGGCGCCCTACACCGCCCATGCGATCGATATTCCGGGTTATACGTTAGTCACCACGCCGAAGAACGCAACGGGAACTTACGGCGATACAGCAATTGACGTGACCTACGTCTACACGTTAACAGAAGCGCCGGGTGGTCATCAGCCCGGAAAACCTGGAACGCCAGGTAATTCTGGAAACACCAGCAATCCGGGGAATCCCGGAAATCCTGGCACACCAGACGTTAGTAAACAAGATACGGGCTCGGATCATGCTGGCGGTAATAACACCGCGACGCCCGATGTCCCATCGACCAGCGATCAATCAGGCACGTCAGAAACGGAGGAGGGTGAACAGCCAACTGTTTCCCCTGAACTGATTGTGAGCGACACAGACGATACGGCGGTGCCCCCGACGCAGCTGACTGATGGGCAACCGGCCCAATTAGCCACTACCATTCACCCAGTTGAGGAATCCACGTCAACTACGCGGGCTAAGCGAACACTGCCACAGACCAATGAACGGTCCACCTCATCATTATGGGGCCTGGCCTTATTAACGGGGCTGCTAGGTTGGGTAAGTATCCGAAAGAGACGTGAGTAAACGACTTGTTCGATAGTTGCCTGAACAAACCAAAATCCTGGTAAACTAGGAACGATCCGTCTTCGATGGGTCGTTTTTTAAGGGACGAATTGTCAAGTCAAGCGCAACTTTATTCCAAAGAAAATTTCTGATGGACTCTTCCAGCCTAAGACCTTACGTGGTCGGTTATTTAATGTTTCAATGAACTGACAAATATCTTGGTCAGTGAGTTGATCTAAATCAGTTCCTTTTGGGAAATACTCACGAATAAGACCATTTGTATTCTCGTTAGTTCCCCGTTGCTGTGGTGCGTGTGGATCTGGAAAATAGACCGGAATACCTAGCTCTTGACTAACTTCACGATATCTTGCGAATTCAGTCCCACGATCCGGCGTAAGCGTACGAACTCGTTTGGGCGTCACAGTATGCAATAAGTCAATCATAGCTTGTGTAACGTTCTTGGCGTTTACTTTGGAAACTCGTTGAGATAGTAAGTAACGTGATTTACGGTCCACCAACGTAACTAAAGCTGAACGTCCAGTCTTACCTCGAACGGTGTCACCTTCCCAATGGCCAAACCAGCTCCGGTTATCACACGACACTGGCCGCTCATGGACTGAAGGAACATCATTAAACCGCCCCCGTCGTTCATTGATTGTTCCTTTGACCTTGCGAGTTTTGCCACGATGGCGGAGTTTACGGGCAAAACCACGAGCGCCACGACTCTTACGTTTAATTCCCAAATTATCACGTTCAATTCCGCGATAAATGGTGTTGTAACTAATTCGCCATCCACTATTTTCGTGAAGTAAACGCCCTGAGATTTGTTCGGGAGACCATTGGTATTGAACGATGCAGCGAAGGACAAAATCTCGTAATTTCAGGTCAGTTAGGAGTCTAGGACGGCGGCTCTTCAGTCGGCGCCTTTGGTAGCTCTCTTGTGCTTTGACAGCTGAGTATGCATCACGACCGCCATTGCGTGTAACTTCACGTGATACAGTGGCTTTAGAACAGCCAATTTTCTCCGCAATAACTTGATAGCTATCGTTTAAAGTGACGCCTAACAGTATGCATTCTCGGTCTTTTAAGGTAAGATGTTTGTACGAACTCATAGCCTAAAATCTCCTTTAAATGATTGTTGTGGTGACTTCATTTTACAGGACTCAGGCTATGAGTTCCTTTTTTATCTTCTTACTTGTTGCACTTCAATTGTAAATTCGTCGGTCATAAAGTGACGGATTTAGTAATGTGAAACAGTAATATTGGCATAAGTGGTAGTTAATTAATGTTTTCCCCGGTGAAATAACTGACGGGTAAAACAATATTGTGGTTATGAATAGTTGCGAATTGGCGAGGCTTACAACGTTTTACCAGAATAGACGCGCCCTAACCTTTTTAGGCACTCAACATGTTCTTTAGTCAACTGGTCAGGAAACAACCTATCATTTCCGAATGAATCCGGTTACAATGAACTTGTATATAAATATACTCATATTAAAAGATGTGTAACATAAAAAGTAACTGATAAATAAATCAGTAAGGTTATAAAAAATTGGGGAGAAAATAGCATGCGTAACTGGGTAGGCGACACGAAAGTTCATTACAAGAGCTATAAGGCAGGCAAGCACTGGGTCGTTGCCAGCATTACGGTGGCGACACTAGGTTTAGGCATGATGGGGGCTACCGGCACGGCGCAAGCGGATACGACAACGACCGATGCGGCAGCTGAAGAAACATCGTCTCAACAACCGGCAACACCGGCGGGGCAGGCGACTTTGAAGGAGCAGCCGAGTCAAGTTGAAAATGTTAAGGACGAAAAGACAACGACACCGCAGAATGATGAAAATGAATCGCCCGCTAACGGCGAAATAGAAGATTCCGAGGAACCGGGTACACCGTCTGGCGAAGAAAATACGTCTGACGTCAATGAAAACGCCGTGAATCAACCAGCATCGGACGATACGTCAGATGGCACTGGGAATACACCTCAGCCGCAAGTCCCAAGAACACCACAGACTGAAATGGAAGATCTCGGGAATGATGACACTGACACGCCAACTCCAGGACCAGAAAAAGCACCGGCACCACAGCCTTTAGTAGCACCGGCAGCAAACGTCAAGTCATCGCCGATTGACGGGGTCGATGCTAGCGTATGGCTTCCGGATGCCTTGTTACGCACTGCGATTATCAATCAGCTCAATCGAGAAACACATGTTACGCACTATATTGCCGATGAAAGCAATCTTTACCAACATGTTGGGGACTTAACGACTCTATATGATTACAATATGTCGGGGACGGTGAATAGTCTTGAAGGCTTATCCTACTTCACGAATCTCCATTCAATTACTTTCATGAATATGAAGGTGTCCTCTACCGGCCTCATTGATTTATCAGCGTTGCCATTGCTCCGTGACATCCAAATGAGTTTAGCCGCTGATAACGGTAATCATGACTTTGCAACAATTATGGATACCTATTTTAGTCAGAACCTGAATCTGGGGTTCATCCGGATGGGAGATAGTCATTTAACGGGGAACATTCCCGACTTGAGTAAGTATTCCAAGTTGGAAATGGTCTATTTGGCGAACAACGACTTGACCGGCAGCATTCCCGACTTGAGTAGTATTCCTGGTCTGTGGTCCCTCATGCTCAGCAATAACCAGCTGACCGGTTCACTGCCTGACCTTGCGCACTGGCCGGCTCTTAAAGATCTCGATGTCTCTCACAACCAGCTGTCCGGGAATTTACCAGATATTGGTAATTGGCCACTAATCGAAGATCTCAACGTTTCTTATAACAATTTCACTGGCGCTCTGCCCGACATGAGTCATTTCCGTGGTATATTCACCTACATGTTCAATCACTTCACCAATGGGGTAGTCACGTTACTGAATAAAGGTGACCAACCTATCGTAAATTATGGCGTCTACCAACGTTTGAACGGTAAGACTATCAAACTCAGCAAGGACAGTCCGACCTTTGATCCCGTAAGCGGCGTGGTCATGCGGATGCAAGACATGACCACTGGCCAACCGGATGAGAATGAAGGTGTGAAGGTAGCACAGTTAGGTGGCAACGTTTCCGTGGCTTATGGTAACCTAGATCCAAACCTGCCGACGACGGACATCCCAACCTGGGCCGCTAACACGGCCGAAGACGCCACGGGTTGGTTTGAGATTAAGCGTTACAGTGACAAATGGGGGCTGACGTTTACGCCGAAGCAAGATGTTCCGGATGGTATGTACACCATTCAAGTGATGAACCAGAGCTTTGGGGCCAACTGGGGGTACAGTGCCTACATCACCTTCAAGATTGAAAACGAAGTGCCCGTTGATCCCGGTAATCCCGACCCTGGCAATCCGGATCCCGGCGTGACGACGGGGACCGTCACGGTTGTTAATGTCGATCAAGACGGCAACGTCATCAGTCAATCGCAACAGACCGGGAATGTTGGCGACGCCTTCACCATCAATGCGCCAACGCTTGATGGGTATCGGCTAGTCGGCGATAGCGTAGCCAATGGTACCTACACGGCGGCCAATCAGACGGTTACCTTCACGTACCAAGCCGTTGAATCTGGCGGTGATGGCGACGCGGTCGATCCCGATCAACCAACCGTTGATGATACGGACAACGGTGGAAACGGTAATGTCGTTTCCGGTGGCGATGGCGACCAGATTGCGACGGGTGATACGACCGCACAGACTGGCAAGCACGTCACGGCTACACCATTGGTAGCCAAGACGGGGACAGCTGCTAATCAGGCCAAGACTGACTCTCAGCGGACCAATGCCACTGCCAAGTCAGCGACGACCCTGCCACAGACGGACGAAGCCACGGTTGCCCCTTGGGCTGGCTTGGCCTTACTTGTTGGTAGTCTCTTAACTGGATTAGGTTTGAAACGTAAGCGCAACCATGAATAAATTAATTTAACGCAGCGGTGTCGACGATCAGTCGGCACCGTTTTTTTGTGCTGAAATTATGGGGTGGTAGGGAAATTTTGAGGCGAGGCGTGTTGACTTTTTGACCAAACTATTGTCGTAACTGAACGGTATCTGCGTTAATTTGTTAATTTAAAAAATAATTTCAAAATAACGTTGAATGTTGACTTCCAGAGGACGAAAATAGAGATGGATTCTTTAGATGAAAGGTAGGGATTTAGTCGATATGGAATTGAAACGGACGCATTTTAAAATGTATAAAGTTGGGCGTAAGTGGGTCTTCGCCTGTGCGGTCGTGCTCGCCATGGGGAGCGGCGCAACGCTAACGGCTAATGCCGATGCTGCTAACAGTAGTAGTAACAGCCAGCCACGGGTTTCGCAGTCGAGTCAGAGTGGTAGCGGCAGTGAGTCGGGGCAATCCGGGAAATTAGGTTCGGATACTCAGGATTCTGTGGCAGACAAGACGATTCAGAAGACTGGAACCAGTGATAATGGCGAATCGTCTGGTAGCAACGTAAACAGCGATTCAAATAGCAATTCAAACAGCGCCCGATTTAAAATTGAAGTGCAACACCCCTTAAGACATTAAGGGTAAACAAATAGGCCATGGAGACCTATACTTTTAAGCGACCAAACCAAAAAGAAAGAGGTATCTCCATGACCCAGTCAAATCATACCACTACCATTACTTACCAACAACTCTCTGCCGAAGAGCGTGGCCAAATTGAAGCGTTCTTGAAGGACCACCAATCTGTTCGCCAAATTGCTCGTAATCTTCATCGAAATCCCAGTACTATCTCACGCGAAATCAAGCGTGGCACGGTTCGCCAGCTTAACTCCGACTATCTGCCATACTATCAATATTTTGCTGAAGCAGGACAGGCTGTCTATGAAAAAGACCGCCTTAAATGCCATTCTAAGGGTTTACTAAAGCGTTGCTGGCTCTTCTTCAAGCTGTTAGTCCAAGCACTCAAAACCAAGATTAGAGTCGATAGTGTCGATAGCTTCGTCCACCGATTCCATCAACTTTATCCGGACAAGCCGTGTCCATCGACCCCCACGGTTTATCGGTACATTGATTTAGGTTATCTCGACCTCTGTAACGCTGATTTACCAGTCAAGCTTCGTCGCCGAGTAAAGAGCACTCGTCGAACTCGCTCCCGAAAGAATAAGAAGATATTGGGTAGCTCAATCGATGAGCGACCAGCTATCGTCGACCAACGCATCTTGGTGGGTGACTGGGAAGGAGACCTAGTTAAGGGCAAGCGGGTTGCTAGCGAGCCCGCACTGATGACATTAACCGAGCGTGTCAGTCGTTTTGAAATCATCGTTAAGATTCCTGACTACCACGCTGACACTTGCCGCCAGGCACTTCAAGGGGTCATTACGGCCTATGGTCCTAAGAACTTCCAGTCAATCACATTTGACAATGGCAGTGAATTTGCCGAGCTAGATCAGGTCCAAGGAACCAAAGTTTACTTCGCTCATCCTTATACGCCCTCTGAACGAGGGTCTAATGAGAATCTCAACGGTCTCATCCGTGAGTACATTCCGAAGGGCATCTCTCTCAAGAACTTTGATCTACCAACGATCCAAGCCATTCAAAACGCACTTAACCATCGCTTACGTAAATCCCTGGGCTATGCTAGCGCCGCCCAGGTCTTCAAAACACAGGTCTTCAAGAACATGCATCCGGTTATGCTTACGCCTTACTGTCCTGTGTTGCACTTGATTTGACAATTGGGGCAATTCAAACAGCGGTTCAAACAGTGATTCAAATAGTGATTCAAGCAATGAATCGACCAGCAGCGAGAATAGCAATCGCTCAGGTGATTCGAACGGCCAAAAGAAAATTGTTGCCGAAAATGAATCGCTCACGGATGATTCGTCTTCTGTCAATAACAACAAGACGAAGAAGCTGGGTAAACAGTCAATTAAGACCAAGAAGCTTGCCAAAAGCTACCGACACACACCGTCTAGCGCAGCGGCTTTGCTCGCCAACCAAGCTGCCAAGAAATTGACTAGTGAACAACTCAAGTCTAAGGTCAATGCCTTGATTGAAAAGGCCCAAGCCAAGCTACCAGCGACCACCACGGCGCTGGAGCCACTGGCCGAAGCTGAAATCCAATCTGGCGGGACCGTTTACGATGACTTTCCAGATCTGGACAACCTACTGGGCGTCTCCTCTGTCTTCCACATCTTCGCGCGGGAAGCTGAGTTGAATGCGCATACCAACGGAAACGTTGCCGTTCAGAACCTGATTGGAAACGTGAACTTTGGGACCAATGTGATTGAGGAACTACTGGACAAGGATATTTCTTACATACAAAATATCACCAACATTGCGGGAAGTTCCTTCGTGTCTAAGGGTGATACGCGTGAAAACAAGGTCGTCTTCGGCGATGGCATTACCATCGACATCAGCAATCCAAACCGGCCAATGGTCAATGGCGTTTACATCGACCATTTGCTGGCTTCCGAAGTCTATCAAGACCAGAATGGCCAGACGTACATCGACTTTGACGCTGAATTTGCCAAATTAAAGGCCTTAAACGAATCACTCGCGGGTAAGCCAAGCGAAGCGACCTACAGCAACAGTGACTTCGCCGACCAAAATAGTCGGGTCATTGACATCAGCGATATGACGCCGAATGCCAACAACCAGATTGTGTTGAACCTGTCGCCCGACGTTCTGAACGGCAATACACCGCTGACGATCAAGGGCTTGTCGCCTGACGCTGAGGGTACCACGGTTATCATCAATGTCGATACCGGTGGTCAAGCGGACTACGACGTTAATTCGCAGATCAAGCTGATTTACAGTGATGGTAGCGAACGGGATAACCAAGAAACCGAACACTTCGGGGACAACCACTTGCTGTGGAACTTCTACGACAGCACTGCCAGTGACAAGCAATACGGCGGGACCATCAACGTCAACGCGCCATTCCAAGGCAGCATGCTGGCACCGTCTGCCACGATTGTTGCTAACCAGAATATCGATGGGAACCTGATTGCCGATAAGGTTATCGTCAAGGCCGAAACCCACCGCTGGGACCTGCAAGGCAACGGCGATGAAGACATCGAGGAAGAGGAATTCGAAAAGCCAATCCATCCCGGTATCGACGTTGAAATGCCAAACATTGAAGAGCCCGATACGGAAGAGCCCGACACGGAGAACCCCGGAACTGAAGAGCCTGGAACCGAGGAACCTGATGGGGAACTACCTGACGAGGGTGGTGACGAGGACTTGACCTACGAGCATGAACACCCGGATTATGCTGAGGATGAAGAGACCGCAGACTTGTGGGATGATCTGATTGACGCCGAATCCGAGTCACCAGCCGCAGCGCACGCCGATGAACAAGCGCTGTTGAACCGGGTTGACCAAGCGATTACCAACGCCAAGGCGCAGGGCAATACCGCTTTGGTTGCCAAGTTAGAAGCTATCCGGAGCCGCATCTTAGGTGACTTGGGTGGCCTGCCACAGACTGGTGAAGCTCAGAATAACTGGGCACCGGCCGTGGGAGCAGCCCTCTTGGCTAGCCTATTGGGAACCTTGGGCGCGGTGAAGATTAAGAAACGCCGGAACTAATTCTTTCTAAAATAAAAGCATGACTCAACCGATTGTGGTGGGTCATGCTTTTTTGCGGTCAGTTAGAGGGAGACTTAGAGGACCATTTTTACCGCCATCACCATGATGAGGAGCCCCATGAAAGGCTTGAGGTAGGCGTTGAGCTTCTGCGGGTCGGCATGCATCAGCAGGCGGGGCGCATAGAAAGCCCCCAGCATGGCGCCAACCATCAGGCTGATACCGATGTTCCAGTTGACGCTGTTGGCTGACATGTGGAAGATTAGCCCGATCAGCGTGGTGCCAACCAGCACGTAGGCGGAGGTCGCCGCGGCCGGAATCATGTCCAGCCCCAGGACCAGAAGTCCCGCGATGATCGGCCCTCCGCCGGACAATCCGGCAACGCCGACCATTAGGCCGCTGATGATGCCGTAGCAGGCCGCCTGGAGTCCTTGGTGCCGAGCTGGCTTGGCTTGACGGTGGCTAAATCGTTTAACCAGGATTTGAGTGCCCAGTAAAAATAAAATAATAGCCACCAACCAGGTGTAGATCCTGATGGGAATATACGGCGAAATCAGTGCGCCGACGATGGTTGCGGGGATGGCCGGAATCAGCATTTGATTGCCGACCTTAAATTGAATCTGGCCGGTTCGGTAGTGGCCATAAGCCCCGACCAGTAGTGAGGGAAATGCCGTGAATAGTGACGTGGCGGCGGCCGATCCCGGGGCGAGGTGGAAGACGGTGGTCAGCAGTCCCAGATAGATGGCGGCTCCGCCACCCCCGGTCGAAATGACCAGTAGCCCAACGATAAACCCCGTAATTAGTAAAATTAACCATGTCATTAACTGACACATCTCCTTAGCCGATAAATAGTCTGATTTCAGTGTACAAGTTGACGTTCAGGGCGTCAATTTTTCCGGCGCCGCGGCGATCTTGCGGTATGATAAGGACTAGATGAAGGTAGGAGGTCCTCATATGAAGTTAGCACAACAACGTTTGGCCATTGTCGGTGGGACATCTGGATTCGGTGCGGCGGTGGCGGCACAAGCCCTTACTCAGGGCGCCAGGGTTCACGTGATTGGCTACAGTCAGACCCACGTGGACGCCGCGGTGACGCAGCTTAGTCAAGTCAGCGATACGGTGGCTGGTACGGCGCTGGACGCCCAAGATGGTCAGCAACTCACCGACTTTTTCGCGCGGCAGGGCCAGTTCGACCATGTCCTGTCATTTCTCGGCGGGGCCATGGGTGGCGGCTTCTTAGACAACTCGGTAGCGGCAATTCGCCAAGCGGTTGAAGATAAATTCTTCGCCAATCTTCAGTTGGCCCAGATTGCAGCCAAGCAGCTGAAGCCCCATGGGTCGCTGATCTTTACGTCGGGTGCGGGTGGTCATCCCCACGATGCCTCCGGTGCCATCGTGGGCAATCAGGCGATTAATACGATGGTGGCCGGTCTGGCGGTCGAGCTGGCGCCAGATTTTCGGGTGAACGCGGTCGCCCCCACCTGGACACCCACCGGTCTCTGGCGGCATTTAACGTCCGAACAGGTCCAGCAACAAGCCGCTGACTTTGCGCAGGGTGTCCCGTTGAACCGGGTGGCCACGCGAGATGAGGTGGCCTCGGCCTACCTTTACCTGATGCAAAATGACTTTGTCACCGGACAAGTGCTACACGTGGATGGCGGCGTGGACTTGGCGTAGGGGTGATAAGTTAAGCGCGACGAAAAAGCTCCCCGCCATCAACGACACCGTTGATGGCGGGGAGCTTTGTCATGACAGACGAATTGTTTAAAATTTTACTGGAACTACCACGCCGTTGACGTAGCTGGCGGCATCGGAGCACAGGAACAGCGCTGTCTGGGCGATCTTATTGCCACTTGGTGAGGTTGGAACCGTAATGCCTAGCGGCGACTCGGTATCCTTACTGCCGGGGGCGATGGCGTTGGTCCGAATTCCGGCGTTCTGGTACATGAAGGCCGTGTTCTTGGTCAAACCAACGACGGCATGCTTGGACGCCGCGTAGGCCGCACTGGCCCGGTCGCTGGTGTCACCTTCGACGGACGCGATGTTGAGAATAACGCCGGCATCCTGTTGGGTGAACTGCTTGAGGGCTTCTCGCGTGGCCAACATGACGCTGGTCGTATTGACCGTCATCACGCGATCCCACAGCTCATTGGTTAACGTATCGGCGGGCGCCAATTTATCCAGCATGCCGGCATTGTTGACCAGAATGTCGAGGTGGCCGAAGTGGTCAACTGCGAGTTGAACCATGGCCGTGACGTCCGCGTCCTTGGTGACGTCGGTCACGGCGGCAATGGCCGTCCCACCGGCCGTCGCGATGCCATCAACTACGGCATTTACCGCCTCGGCATTACTGTCGGCGGCGACGACTTGGGCGCCTTCCTTGGCAAACAGTTCGGCGATGGCTTGGCCCTTACCAGATCCGGCCCCCGTGACGATTGCAACTTTTTTCGATAATTGTTGTACCACGTTACTCACTCCTCATAGCAACTAATTTAGGAGGTTGAAAGGTTGGTGGGTCAGCCACGATGTCGATGATTTCCGGCACGCGGGTCACCACGCCTTCCCGTCTCCTCATCTTCATTATAGGCGTTTGCCGAGCGGCCGCGGCGATTTTTTTCAAGCCGTGACGAAATGAATTGACGGGAGTCATAGCTGGTGTTACTTTTAAAGCAACAACAAATAAAGGAGTTTTTGCCATGAAATATGTCGTTACCGGAGCCACGGGTCATTTAGGAACCCAAATTGTTGAGGCCTTAGCCCAATTGGTGACACCGAGCACCATCACGCTGGGCGTTCACACGCCAGCCAAGGCTACGGCGTTTGCCCAGCAGGGGATGACCGTTCTGCCATTGGACTATCGTCAGCCGGCGACGGTGACGGCAGTGTTGGACGCGGCCGATGTCGTGATTTACGTCCCCAGCAAGAGCCATGACAGTTTTAGTCGGGTCATGGAGTTTGAAAATGTCCTGACTGCCGCGAAACAGGCGCGGATTGGCCATCTGGTGGTGATGGGATTTATTGCCGATCAGGTGAATAATCCGTTTGACCTATCGGCATTTTACGCCTACGTGCCGCGGCGTCTGGCGGCTAGTGGCTTGTCCTACACGATTTTACGCAATGCGTTGTATGCCGATCCATTGGTGCCTTACCTGCCAGAATTGATTGAACGGCACAACGTCATCTATCCGATGGGGGATGCCTCGCTCAGCTTCATTAGCTTAGCAGATAGTGCGGCAGCCTTTGCTAAAGTTGCGGTGAACCCGGCACTGTGGCGGCAACCCAGCTACACGTTGACCCAAGAGCACTCCTACACGATGCCAGCGCTGGCTGAGGTCTTGAGTCAGGTGTCCGGTCAGTCGATCGGGTATGCCCCGGTCACACTGAGCAAATTCGCTGAGCTGTATAACCAGGGCAATGAGGGCCACATGCTGGCGTCCATGTATGATGCCGGTGCGCGGGGATTATTGGCCACCGTGACGGACGATTACCAGACGATCATGGGCCATCCCGCCCAGAGTCTCCCAGACTTCTTGACCGCGCAACTGGCCAGTTCAAACTAGATTGTAAAAAAGCCCCTGTAGCGACCATTTGGCCGTTACAGGGGCTTTCACATTGTCATTTAAATGTGTTACTTCAGGTCATCCTGATCGAAGAAGGCGTCGACCACCCGTTGCGTGGCGTGGCCGTCTTCCCAGGCGTTGAAGCGCTGACTGAAACGGTCGTAGGCCGCCACGTAATCCTGCGTGACCTGCGGCAGGTGATGTAGCGCGGCCAAGACATCGTCATTGGTTTTCAGTAAGGGGCCCGGCAAGTCCTTTTCCATATCGAGATAGAAGCCTCGCAGCACGCTGCCGTATTTCTCGTAATCGTAAACGAAGTATAGAATCGGCCGCTTGAGGATGGCGTAGTCGAAGAAAACGCTGGAGTAGTCGGTAATCAGGACGTCCGAGATCAGGTATAGCTCGGCGATGTCGTCGTAGCTGGATTCGTTATAAACGAAATCGCCGAAGCCGGTAGTGTCCAGATGTTCGGTGATAAAGTAGTGGGTCCGTAAGACCAGCACGTACTCGTCGCCCAGTTCGCGTTTCAACCGGTTAATGTCCAGCTTCAACGTGAACTTGTAATCGCCCACGCCGTAGTAGTCATCGTCTCGCCAAGTGGGGGCGTAGAGGATAATCTTCTTATCTTGGGGAATGCCCAGTTTCTCCTTAATCTGGCGGGCACGAGCATCACGGTTCGGCGCGCTGAGGATGTCGTTACGCGGATAGCCGGACTTCAACATCTTCGCGACTGGGTACATGAAGGCGTGTTCAAACACGTCGACGGAGAACTGGTTGGCCGTGACCAAGTAGTCCCATTGCCGGGATTGTTGGAAGAAGATCTGCTTGTACAGCGGATTGGCACTGGCGACGTTGTCCATGTCGAAGACCAGGTGCTTGAGGGGGGTTCCGTGCCAGGTCGCGAGAAACTTGGTCCCCGGCCGCTTCACGAACCACTTGGGTTGCCGCATGTTAATCACTTGAAATTTCGAGGTGGCGAGGTAGTACATGTACCGCCAGCCAAACCGTTTTACCACTTTGGTATCCGGCTGGTTGGTCGGCATTCCCGTCACGCCGGGATTGGAGATCCAGACGTGTTTAAATTGTCCAGGATAGGTCGCCTGCAGGTAGTTGTAGACGGCCTTGGGACTGTCTGAAAAGTTCCGGCCAAGGAAGGATTCGTAGAGAATCGTCTTAGGCTTAATCGGCAACTTGGTGAACCACCACAGATACGAGAGACGGGTAATGCCACGACCGTGGTGCTTGATGACCCGGCCCAGCTGTCGTAAGTGAACAATTCGGTTGATCGCGCGTTGGGGACGAGTGGGATGTTGCCGGATGTGCTTGAGAATTCGCCGACTAAGCAGTGAAATTTCACCGAGAGCCGTCTCGTCGACCTGCTGTAAGAAGACGTGGAGCTGGTCCATTAAGCTGGGAACATCGTGCACCGAGGCATCCTCGGCGGTCGCACCGGTGGCTAAGGCCATGTAAAGAAACCGGTGGAGTCGATGGAGACAGTAACGGCTGAACGCCAGATGTAGGTCGGGCGTCGTGATGGCGGTGAGACTAGTCTGCCAAGCGGCGATCCGTTGTTGCCAGCGATCGGCCACAGCCAGTTGATGTAACGACGGCTGGTTCACGGGATCGTTGTGTTTGACCCGGATGTAGGTCGGGTCGGCCAGACGTAGGTAGCGGCTGGTCCGCGCCATGACCTGCGTTAAGAACGTGTAGTCAGGATACAGTGCGTTGGTTTCGTCAAATTTCAGCTGGTTACTTTGGACCAACTGGCGGTTAATGACCTTTCCCGTGATCTTGAGTTGGCGGTTGAATTGGTCCCAGCGCGCATCGCCCGATAGGCTAATGTACTTGTGTTGGAGCCAGCTATCAACGGCCGGCGTTACGGTTAGTTCCGGCGATAATTGACCGAGAATTGCCGTGCTGAGATTGACTGCACGGTTCTTGGGTCGCCGTCGCTTGGCACCGCCCCATTTTGGCAGATCGTCTTGGACCACGGTCTGGGTTGCACTCGCCACAAACGAGGTGTGGGGTTCGTAGGTCGGATACTGGTAGAGGTCTCCCAGAGTGTCGGCGGGAAACGGCGTAATCGCGGCCATATTGGCCAACGCGTCGGCGGTCAGGTAGTCGTCGCTGTCGACGAAGACCAACCAGTCTCCGTGCGCCGCAGCCACGGCGGCGTTGCGTGCGGCACCCGCGGTACTTCCGGTAAAAGGAACTTGACGCACGGTAAAGGGGAGCTGCCAGTCGGCACTGGTGAGGTCGAGCGGTGCGTTACGGGCAATCACCCATTCGAGGTCCTGATAGCGTTGTGCTAATAGGTTGTGTCGCAGCTCTAATAGTTGCGGCAATTCTTCATTTTGACAAGGCGTAATTAAACTGTATTTCATGGTGGGCCTCCTAGTAGAACAGCTGATGGGCTACGCTGGGCGACAACAGTTGCAGCAATCCAAGACGTGACCAGTGGTGGGTCGGTCGCGTCGTATTGCGCTTGATCCGGGCTAACAACTCGGTGTGGGCTTCCTTGGACAAGCGCTTGCGGTCCGCGGCCTTCAGCAAGGCGTTGAGCTGCCGTTGGAAGTAGTCTTGGTAAACGGGTTGCCACATGACGTCTAGCTGTTGAACGTCGATCTGTGTGAGTTCATTGAGCCAGGCAAGCGGCGTGACTTCGACCCACATGGCCCGTTGCAGGGTTGGCACGTGCAGGCGAAGAATGTCTGGACTCTGTCGTAAGACAGCAAAGGCCTGCGCTGCCGAAACGAGGGGCAACGTGGTGTCTAGCAATTCAGTCGGCAAGAGCACGCCAGTCGGACGAATCCGCTGAGTCAACTGGCTAAGACTCTGCAGGTTCGTCTGGACCGAGTAACTCTGAAGACTCCAGAGGGTGCGTAACTGTTCGTTCGGGTCGTCTAGGCTGTCCGCTGCCAGCTGACGGTAAGTCTGTTGGAGCGCGGCCTCCTGATGGTCCATAACGTAGGCGGCGATCTGATCGGCTAGCGATTGGTGCAAGTCAAAAGCCGCCAAACTGATCGGACTGCCAGGGTGTTTAGCCATGACTTGGGCCCATTGCTGGAGTGCGCCGGGTAAGACGTGATCAGTTTCGCGGAGATTAATCAGATAATTGTGTGGTGCCAAGGGTGCTTGGAGCTGATTAAGGGTCAGTCCCCAGTCCTTCGCCTGTTGCTGTTGTGCTGATGTTAAAACTTGGGTCGCACTTAATTGTAAGTTAAAGGATGCGGCTGCAAAGTGTTGGCTGGTGAGCTCCCCGACGAGCGTCTCTAGACACGGCCAGTCCAACGTGGTTTGCGGCACGATATTGATGAATACGTGCATGATTTTTCCCTTCTCCGATGAAGTATGTAGCAAATAAATGAGATGACAGAGTTATAACGAGACTATTATACAGAGTTTGTATGTTGGGTGCACGAACTGTTTGCAAATAAGGCAAAAATTTAAGGATTCTCAACCTTTGTGGGAGTGAAACTTCAACGTGGTTTGGGGGAGATTGTCGGGGTTGACCGCGTTACCGTTCGCACCAGCTGAGCTTCTTCATAAAGGTTTAGTGCGCTTTTAAAATGGTGTGGTGTCAGCGTAGATGATGTGACGTGTCCAGCTGAATTTAGTCAATGTCGTGGGTGATATTGGATGTAGCCGAGAGTGAAGCGAAAGATGAGCTCATCTTTCGCGAACGGCAAGGCGGCAATGTTAAACCGTGTTGCCCAAGCTACAACCAATTAAAAAGCCGGACGATTAAACATCGTCGCGGCTTAGTAAGGTAATCGCTTCTCCCGCGGCTTCCCGTCGGTCGATATTGTCCTCGCCCCAGACACAGAGTTCGTGGAGAATCCCGGAGAGTGACTGGCCGTAGTCGGTCAGCGCGTAGTCGACCCGTGGCGGTACCTGCTGGTAGACGTGGCGGGAAACGATGTCGGCGGCTTCGAGTTCACGTAGTTGCTGGGTCAACATCTTCTGCGAGATTTGGGGGATGGCGCGGGCGAGTTCACCCGTCCGCATGGTGTGGTGGCGTAGGTGACAGAGAATAATTGATTTCCATTTGCCGCCGATGATTTCCATCGTGGCTTCTACACCAATGTGATATGTTTTTGTGGGCATGAAACGGCCTCCTGACTGATGGTTACTTTTTGGTGCGTAGGGCACTTTAAAGTGGGTTCTTGTTCTAAAGTTCTTAGCCAGTATAATCAATAACTATCGCATTAGCAATTCAAGGAGGTCATTATGACAAAAAAATTCTCACCAACTTTTACCTTACTCGCGTTGGCCGTGAGCGCCTTCGCCATCGGATCTACCGAATTTATTAGCGTAGGGCTGATTCCCCTGTTGATTCAAAGCTTTCACGTGAGCCTGGCGCAGGCCGGCTTGACGGTCTCGGTCTACGCGTTGGGCATCACGCTGGGAGCCCCTATCATGACGTTGTTGACCGGTCAGATTAACCGGCATACGTTGATGGTTATTATCATGCTGCTCTTTATCACGGGGAATCTCGTTGCTGCCTTTGCCCCGACGTTTACGGTCCTACTGGCCGGTCGGGTCGTGGCCGCACTGGCCCACGGCGTCTTCATGACGGTGGGGTCCGTGATTGCGGCGGACGTTGTGTCCCCGTCCAAACGGGCGTCGGCGATTGCCGTGATGTTTACCGGCCTCACGGTGGCGACGGTGACCGGCGTACCATTGGGCACGATGATTGGCCAACTGGGTGGTTGGCGGTGGTCCTTTATCTTTATCAGTCTGATTGGACTGATCGGTCTGGTCGCCGACTATATTCTAGTTCCGCGGCACTTACCTCTGCCAAGTAAGGCCACCGCACGGGGAATTCTCCGTGTTCTGGGTAATCCACAATTAGGCTTGGCCCTACTGGTCACGGCGCTGGGTTACGGCGGCACCTTCGTCGCTTACACCTACCTCTCCCCATTATTAGAGCAGCAAATGGGCTGGTCCAGCAGCGCGGTCGTCGTCATTCTGGTAATTTACGGTTTGATGGTGGCGATCGGCAACACACTGGGCGGCCGGTGGGCCAATGCCAAGCCGTTAGCGGCGTTACTGAAGATGTTTACGGGGCTATTCGTGACCTTGCTGGTTCTAACGGTGACCACGAATAGTCAGTGGCTCGGCCTACTAACGGTGCTGGCCATGGGGTTCTTCGCGTTTATGAACGTTCCGGGGCTACAACTCTACATCGTCCAACTCGCCGAGACCTACACGCCGGCCGATATTACGATGGCTTCGGCGCTTAACATTTCGGCCTTCAACGTCGGGATTGCGTTGGGGTCTGGCATCGGTGGTCAGGTGACCCGGCAGTTGGGTCTGGCCTGGACGCCACTCTTTGGGGCCATCATGGTGGCCATCAGTATCGGGTTAACTTGGGGCCTCATTCGTTTGGCGCGGCCCTCGAAGCGGTTAGTTAATAAATTCAATCATAATTAGGCAAAATGACACGGCAGGGAGGAAAACTCGCTGTCGTTTTGTTTTAACGCGAAATGTAATCGCTAACACATATTATGAAATAACTAATTATTTATATTAAGGAAATTACATAGGATTAACGATAAATTTCTGTATAATTTAGTATTAGTAAAAAAATATAAAGGGAGAGACCACAGTGAAAAGAACGGGACGATTACTGATATTACTAGGACTAGCCTTATTTTGGTGGTCCCCAGTAGACGCACGGGCCGCGGGGGGCGACCTTGATTTGGCGCACGCCATCGCCACGGCACCACGAGGCATTCCGTTGGAACGGGAGTTTACGACCAAAATTCCAGGTTCGGCGACGAAACTGTTGGATAGCCCCACGGTTCCTAAATCCATCGCGCAGATGACACCGGACGCGCCTAATCAGGTGGGGGCAGTGTGGTCGCGGATGGGGAGTGGCGGTCAACAGAATCAATTTGACCTCACGCAGGATATGGAGATGGGTTTCTGGCTCTACTTCGGAGATAAACAAGCAGACGCCGGCGAAGGACTGGCCTTTGTCGTCCAGAACTCACCGCAGGGGGACCAGGCGTTAGGAACCGGCGGGCAATCGCTGGGGGCCTGGGGTCAGGTGACCGCGCCGAAAGATGGTCATGCGGCGGAGATTGCCCAGACGGCGATTCAGAATAGCTGGGCATTGGAATTTGACACCCACGTGAATGCCGATATCAAGGATGTGACGGGCTACTTCGATGGGGCCGAGGCCACGAATAAGCACCCCCATATTGCCTACGCTTCACCAGCCGATCCGGAATACTATAAATGGACGCCGGAGCTGGTCAATGGTGAGTGGCAATCGGGTTATCTCCTGCGGCATTGGCATGCGAATCCGTTGAAGCACGGTGCCGACGGAAATTGGCACCATTTCTCGTTGTTCTGGCAGGCGCAGCGCAACCTACTGACCTACTACTATGATGACCGCGACCCGGCGACGAATCAAGAACGTGAGATCTTTGACTCCGATGAATTTGCCGTTAAGCCAGAGGACCTCGCCAACGGGGTCACGGCGCCCACCAAGGCCTACTGGGGTATCACGGGAGCCACTGGGCCGACGAATAGTGCCAATCAACTGGTGATGATCGACCACGCCTCGTCGTTGGGGAAAGTCGCCACGAGTATTCACCTCGACAACGAGACGACCAAGCAGGCGGTTCAGCCCGATACGCCGGTGGCCGCTGGGGACCAGCTCACCTACCGGTACGAGTTTGACTACCAGCCGACCGCCGACGAACAGGCGCTGGCGCCGCTGACCATGACCATGCCAGTGCCGGAGGGCCTCGATGTGAGTGGCGGGCGTGTGACCTACGGCGACCAGAGCCAAGACCAGATTGCCAAGCCCAAAGGTAAGCAGATCACGTTCACCTGGTCGAAGGGGTTGACTAAGCAGCGGCACCACGCCACGGTGACCGTGACGGGCCACGCCTTGCCGTCCAAGCAGACTGTGACCCGGCCGAGCGTGACCGCTAACTTCTATGGCGCCAATTATCAGACCAGTCTTGTATCCTCTACTTATCAGGTGAAAGGTGGATTGTATCTACATCTAGCCAATCTTGGAGATGACGTGGTTATGGTGAAGCAACACGAGACGGCGACGATCAACGTGCGCCTGCAGAATGGCGACTTGCCGCTGGATGCCACCGAGATTGCCAAATATCCCTTGCGGATTCAACTGAACCAGCATGCTTATCAGTTGACCGAGCTGGATGGTCGCCTACTGGCAGACGGGACATATCAGCTTCAGATTCCCGGGAAACTGCTAGAGGTTGGCGACAATTCGCTGAAGTTGCAAGCCGAAGACGATCAGCATGCGTCCAACGTCTTGGCCATCTCGTTGGTCCGGTCGCCGGGCACTCTCAGTTTTGAAAGAATTCCGGCACAGGCGTCGTTTGAGTCGTATAGCCTCACGGGCCGACATCTTCTGTTGCATCGCAATGATGACTGGCAACTGGCGGTTCGTGATGAGCGGGGGGCGCACAAACGTTGGCGACTAGAAGTCGCGTTGCAGGGCGCTTTTCACACGGATACCGGGCGTCTTCTCAGCGGTCAGCCGTTGTTGGTTGGAACGGCCGGTCAGGCACCGATCGATGCGCACGGCGCCACCGTCGTAGATAAGGTCAGCCAGTCCGACGACGAGGTGACGGCGGTCAATCAAGCGTGGACCACGAATACGGGAATTCTCCTGGATGTCGCGCCGAGTGCGGTCGCGGGTGAGTATCACGGCACTTTGCAGTGGTCGCTGGTGAATGCCGAATAGTGTACACAAGAGTCTGGGACAAAACCCCGGACTCTTTTTTTATTTCCAAACTTTTATAGTCGAAACGTGCGATAAAAGACTGCTTCCTTCGCTTAGGGACGAAATACGAACGATTGAAAGTGCACAATCATTCGTATTCCTAGGCTATGCTCGGTAGCAAACCGTCTTTTGTCCCACTCTCGTGCGGTTGAAGGTCATTGCTGCGGCTTGTGGGGATGCAGCGTTGCTAGGCGTTCAATTTGTTGGCCGAGGTATGCGGGCGGTTCCACCATCCCGCGCCGCATCCAGTTAATGGCAACGTTGACGACCGCGCCGGAAAAGAATTCCACGTAGTACGGCTCGTTAAAGATGGCTAAACCACTGGCGCTACTAATTCGGTTCTGTTTAATGAGTAATTGAAAGACGGTCTGAAACGTTTGCACGAAAATATCGTACTTATCGTTTTTGATTAATAGCCGGTTGGTGTCAGCCGCTTGTTGGACGACTTGGAAGTACCGGGTCATGAGTTCAGCAAGCCCAATTTGTGTCTGATTGGGCAGACGTCGCAAGTAGTGCAGCATGTATTGTTCTTGAAAGGCACCAATAATCTGATCAAAGTTCGCGTAATTGCGATAAAAGTAAGTTCGGGAAACACCGGCTTGTTGACAGAGTTCGGTGATGGAAATGGTGGCTAGTGGTTTTTGAGTCATCAGTTGCAGTAAGGCTTGGTAGATGGCGACTAAGTTTTGCCGTTTGCGTTCTTGTGGACTCATTGGGTAACAACCTCCCATATTTTGTAACCTAAATATTTATTTGTGTACGAACGTCCCCGTATACTGTGCATACACAGATAGGGGGAGCTTAAAATGCAAAAATCAACTAAGATTGTAACGACGATGGCGATGGGGACGTTTCTATGTATGTTGGATACGACGGTCATGAATATCGCACTACCCGCAATCCAAACGGGTTTGGCGACTAACTTAGCCCAATTATCCTGGGCGCTCAATATTTATACCATACTATTTGCTAGTTTGACCATTCCTTTGGGCCGGCTGGCGGATATTTATGGCCGGGCACGCCTGTATTTAATTGGTTTAGCCCTATTCTTAGGCGGTTCACTGTTTTCCGGCTTAGCTGGTCATGTCAGTTGGTTAATCGTTGGTCGTGGCGTCCAAAGTCTGGGAGCGGCGATCGTTTTCCCTGCCAGCATGACGATTGGGATTCAAAGTGTCCCGGCCGCTAAACGAACGGGTGCGATTGGGATTCTTGGGACCACTCAGGGATTAGCCGCAGCGTTAGGACCGACGATTGGGGGTGCGGTGACGCAATTTTTTGGTTGGCGCGGTATTTTTTTAATCAACGTGCCGTTAGTCTTAATCATGTTAGGGCTATGCTGGTGGTTACTGGATCGCCAAACTACTGAAACGGTGACTGAAAAGATCGATTGGGTAGGCAGTTTATGTTCGATGGGAACATTATTTAGCTTAACGCTGATGCTAGTCAAGGGGAGTGACTGGGGCTGGACGAGTTCAGTCGTCATTGGGCTCGGTGTCTTCAGTCTGGTCGCATTAGTCAGCTTTATTGTGGTGGAGGCCCACGTTGAACAGCCGATGATGCCGTTAGCGCTATTCCACAACCGTCAATTCACGGGCGCAGCGCTTATCACCATCATTTCCGGCGTATTCATGGTGGCGCTGTTAGTCCTGTTGCCGAATTTTTTCACCAAAGTCCAAGGTAAAACGGAACTTATGGCGGCGCTGATGATTTCACCGGCGTCAATGATGATTTTCCTATTTTCACCCATCAGTGGATTTGTGCTGGCCAAAGTTGGTCCCCGGGCGGTGATTCTCAGTGGCATCCTCGCAATTATTGCGGGTTACGTCGGTCTCAGTCGACTGAATCCGGATCATTATTGG
Organism: Levilactobacillus brevis; assembly: GCA_021383565.1. NCBI lineage: Bacteria > Bacillati > Bacillota > Bacilli > Lactobacillales > Lactobacillaceae > Levilactobacillus > Levilactobacillus brevis. The sequence goes on from CP079699.1 coordinate 2,504,198, forward strand.
CAACTCCTGATTGTCTTGCTGTTAGTCGGTGCGGGATACGGGATGATCATTGGGCCGATTACGGTCTTAGCCGCTGGTGACTTCACGGGGAAACTGCTGACGGCCTCGCAGAGCGTGATTGGGGTTTTTCGGCAAATCGGGACGTCGCTAGCGGTCGCGATTTTTGTGTCAGCGTTATCGACTAACCTGGTTACCGCTAAGCACCAGGTTTGGCAAACGGCGCAGGGCGCAGTGGCGAATTTGACGGTCTCAGCTAAGGTCAAGCAGGATACGTTAGCGGCGGTACGGGCGCAGCTAGCCACGAAAAAAGTCGCGTCCGGCACATCAAAGCACTTCATTACCCCGGCAAAGACCCGGCATCTGATTCGGCAAAACTATGCGCAAGTGATTAAGCAACAACGGCTTGCATTAGCGCCCGTCCCGGTTCGTAGGGTGGTTTATCGACGGGTTCAGCGGACCGTCATTGCAACGGTTGTACATGACAATCAACAGATTGCGACCGTGGTGACTAAGGTTAAGGCTACGAGCAAGACGGCGTTGACCGGAGCATTTATGCGGCCTTACCAGGTTGCGATGCCGGTTACATTCAGCATGTTGCCGTTGCTGATCAGTTTTAAACGGCGACGGGACGCCCGTCGTATCCCCCACAGTTACTCTTAAAGCTTTTCTTATTTGGCTACTTGCGACGTACTTTTTCAGGCCGTAAGCTCGTCTAACTGGCCAATGAAAATCTTGTAATGCAGTGGTTTATTGGTAATCGTTATCCCATTCCGAGTTATCGGACGCTCAATCGTTTTCGGAGTAATTCTAAAACCAAGCCGCTAATTACCGGACTTTTCAAGGCCTTCCGTGATTACCTATACTATGCTTGGCCTTTTTGATGAATCCGCACTATTCATCGATGGAACCAAAATTTTAGCTGATGCCAATAAATATACTTTTGTTTGGCGTAGAGCTGTTGAAAAGGCCGAAACTGGACTCGATGGTAAAACCGCACGGCTTTACCATGAACTAATTGATTATCAAGTTGTTGTTCCACAGTTGTCACCTAAAGAACAAGCAATCAATGCCAAAGAATTAATTTAACTAACGACTGCTTTGACTATCGCTATCAACGATTTAAATCAGCGGGTTAAACAAGAAAAGCCTAAACGTGGTGGTTCAGCTCTCAAACGTCGTCGCCGTAAATTGAAACACTTTCTTCATCAATTAACGACTGATTATTTACCACGTAAACAAAGATATGAGTTTGATGAAGCAACTTTTGGTGACCGCAATAGTTTCTCAAAGACTGATTTGGATGCCACTTTTATGCGAATGAAAGAAGATCCGATGCGGAATGGGCAATTAAAACCAGGCTATAACTTACAGGTCGCTAGTCAAAATCAATTTGCGCTTTATTATCAACTGTATCAACGACCAATCGATACCCGGACCTTGGTTCCATTTGTAACTCATATCTTTAAACAAACACCTAATGCTGTCCACTGGATAGTTGCTGATGCTGGTTATGGAAGTGAAGCTAATTATCAAAAACTCACCGATGATTTCCAATTACATTATGCAATTCCTTATGGAATGTATGAGAAAGAACAAACACGTGCGTATCATAAAGACCGACGTAAGGTCGCTAACTGGCAGTATGATGAAGTGAACGACTCTTACACAGATTTGGACGGTATCACTTTTACGTTTCACAACTATAGTACCCGTCATGATCGCTACGGTTATAAAAAGCAGTTCAAAATCTATCGCACTGTCGAGTACTTTGAAGACCCTAAACGAGAAGCTTTTGCGACGACTAAGAAAGGTAATCGTCGTCAAATAGGCATTAATTACAATTGGTTATATTTTAAAAATAAAGCTAAAGAACAACTGACTAGTAAAATTGGGCATGATTTGTACGCTCGCCGTAAAATTGAAATTGAACCAATCTTTGCTGACCTCAAGACTTACTTGAAGTTCAAACGCTTTTCGGTACGTGGTCTAGCTGCCGTAGATAATGAAATGGGAATCGCTTTAATGGCTGAGAATTTATCAAAACTGTCTAAAATCATTAAACAACCAACCCTAAGACCAAAGAAAAGTGGTGTCAATCGCCACAAACCAGCAATTGACACCACTTTTCTATTTAAGCTCTAGAGTTTTGTCCCAGACTCTTGCTTTGATTTATTCAGGTTGTAAGACTTTTTCCAATTCGGCGACCATGTATTTCGCCTCGTCAGCGTCCTGCCAATCGCGATGGGGGAAGAGGACGTAGCGGTCGAGAATATACCCGGCGATGATTGACGCGATGTAACGAAAGATCATGGTGAAAGGCCAGTCGATAATCAGGTGGTGCTGCTGGAGCTTGGTGACGGTCCCCTCGAAGGACCCGATGAATTGGGCGCGGGCAACCTCGATAAATTCCTGTCGTAAGTCTTCGTTATAGAGTAGTTCGCTGAAGAAGACCTTGATGGCGTCCTGGTTCGCCGCCGCGAATGCCATGCGATTCTGCACGAAGATAACCAGAAAGTCGTGCAGGTTAGTGAAGGGTTTACTCAGGGTATCTTTCTTGAGTTCGGCAGCGACGTCGGGAATAATCTGTTGAATCACGGGTTCCAAGGCGACCCCCAAGATATTGGCCTTGGACTTGAAATGTTTAAACATGGTGCCCTCGGATTGGTGGGCCGCAACGGCAATCTGATGGGTGCTGGTGTTGGCATAGCCCTGCTTGGCAAAGAGCTGGATGCTGGCGATCAGCACGTCCTTTTGCTTTTGCGTGAGGTCTTTCGTCGCTTGAATTGTGGCGGGAAATTGGTCCAAAATTTTATTAATTGACATGACGTGACCACCTTTATATTGGGTTAGGGATGACCGACCGCAGAGATAGCGCGGTTGGTGTGAATTTTTAGGGATAAAACCTACTAGTCTTAATCTTACCAGCTTATGGGGGAAATGTCAGCCAAGTGAGGGGGACGGCATTTGGCCCGTCCTCCCCACCGCGTTCCAGACCAAATTTGGCGAACGGTAAGGCGGCCAGTAAAGAAGACAGTCGCTATCAACCTTTAGCTTAAAACTGATGGCATTAAAAATCGGGCATGCTCGCAGTCATCCCCGGTTTTTAAGTAAAGTGCTCGTTTCATTCAATTAATGTGCCTGAGCCGTCGTCTTTCTGTAAGCGAAGTAGAACTGGGTGATGGCTAAGATAACGTTGACCCAGTTGACCGCCGTGAACCAACCTGTCAGACCAGCAACACCGGCAACACCATAGAATACCCAGAAGCCGGCAATAATAGCAACCACGTTGATCCAGCCGAACCACTTCATTAATTCCCGGTTTGTCGTTGCGGTGCAAGTCCAAATGCCGTTGATAACTAACCAAATAGCAAGAATCCAAAATGTTGTGGTAAACATATTAAAATCCCCTTTCTAGTTATCGAGCGAGTAATCACTCGCCCTTGATTACACCTATAGTTTAACACCATCTTCGAAAAGTACAACCCCTTTATGACACTTTTTTAGCGCAGGGGAGAATGTGAAAAGTAATAGGCTATAAATCGTTGCTATAAAGGGAATCTTTGCCTCATTTACACAAACAATAAATAATGATTTTCAATGATTTTTGCCTCAACGATCCGATTGTCGTCAGCAACTTCCGCAGTGGTGCCGCTGAAGTCTTAAGTTTTTTCAGCATTTGACGATTGGATGAGATCTAAGTGGCCTGTCTTATCGGTAATTACGGATTTAAAGGTGCCTCTGCATTTCGTTTAGGGGGTGTTGCAAATAAGGATGCCACGAACCGCAAAAAAAGCGCCCGAACAGGTCGAGCGCTTTCGTCAGTTGTTATGCGTTAAGGTAAAACGTTCCCCGCAGCCAAGTAGATATCGTACCATTCCTGCTTGGTCAAGTTCACGTCGGCACCGGCCGCGCTATCCTTGATGTGGGTCGGGTTCATGGTGCCTAGCAACACTTGGACGTTTGCCGGATGACGGAGAATCCAAGCCACGGCAATCCCGTTCTTTGATACGCCATACTTGTCGGCTAACTTCTGCAGCACCTTGTTCAGGTCGGCATACTTAGGATCGTTGATGAACATGCCGGCGAAGAGGCCGTACTGGAATGGGGACCAGGCTTGAATCGTTACGTGCTTACGCCGGGCGAATTCAATCATCCCGAAGTCGTTGTGGGTTGGGACGTCGCCCATGTTGACGTGCAGGCCTTCCGTAATCATGCCGGCATGGGCCGCGCTGAATTGTAGCTGGTCAAACATCAGCTTCTGGTCGACGGCCTCTTGAACCAACAGGTATTGTTGGACGTTGAAGTTGGAAACCCCGAAGTGGCGAACTTTACCCTCGCGTTGCAACGTGTTGAAGGCGTCGGCGATTTCTGCCGGGTCCATCAGAGGGTCTGGCCGGTGAAGGAGGAAGGCGTCCAGGTAATCAATGCCCATCCGCGAAAGAATGCCGTCAACGGCGTCAATCAGATGTTGCTTGCCGAAGTCGTAGCGTGACCCAAAGACAAGGTCGTCGTGACTTCTGTTCGGGTCGAGGATGATGCCACCCTTGGATTGGATGTAGAAATCATCACGGGACAGGCCGGAAGCCTTCAATGCGTCGCCGAAGACTTCTTCGGACTTCCCATTGACGTAGATATCCGCGGAGTCGATGTAAGTGATGCCGGCTTCGTGGGCAGCTTGGAGCGCTTTAACGGCGTCCGCTTGGTCCAGGACACCCATCCGCATGATGCCCAGCGCAACGGCGGATGCTTGCCAGTTACTGCCACCTAATTGCAGTTGTTTCATCAAGAAAAACCCCTTTATTTTGAGATTTAAAACTTACAAGTTTAATTGTACAACGAATAGGCTGAAATATCTCGTGACGACATCCATGAGGGGGGCATGGATGGTTTGGCTGCGCGTGGTCGGTAGGTAAAAGGTGATAGGGACGGGATCGCCATCGGGTAAGGAACTTCTGGAAGTGAACGAACCAAGCGTTGGGCGATTCGATCCGGATTAAGGGCGTGTTGCAAAATAAAATCGCTTGTTAGCCGCACGGTGGGTTCATTTCCAGCGAGTCGTCAAAATAAAACGGTTGACAATTCCGGCTGAACCATTATAGTTAATTACACAAGTAACTAACCAATACACTAAAGAGCGGGGGATTTTTAACATGACAATGAAAACTGTGGTCGACGTTCACGACCTGGAGAAAACGTACGGTAAAGCCAATGAACGTCAGTATCAAGCCTTGAAGGGACTGAACTTTACGGTGGCCGCCGGTGAGTTTGTCGGCATTATGGGGGCTTCCGGTTCCGGGAAGACCACGCTATTGAATATGCTGTCGACGCTGGACGTGCCCACCAAGGGAGATGTCGTGGTAAACGGCCACGACGTCACCAAGATGCGGGGCAACCAGCTGGCGGATTTTCGGGCGCAAGAGGTCGGCTTTATTTTCCAAGACTTCAACTTGTTGGAGAGCCTGACGGCCGAAGAAAATATCGGCTTACCACTGGCCTTGAAGGGGACGTCCTCCCGAGTGATGGACCAGGCCATTCATGAAGTCGCTGAGACGCTGTCGATTGCCGACCTCTTGCCGAAGTATCCTGCCGAGTTATCCGGGGGTCAAAAGCAGCGGGTCGCCGCGGCTCGGGCCATCGTTCACCATCCGTCGATTCTGATGGGGGATGAACCGACGGGGGCTTTGGATTCCACGAGTGCGCGGGAATTACTGGACCTATTGACCACGATTAATCAGAAACAGCAGATGTCGGTGTTACTGGTGACCCACGATCCTTTCTCCGCCAGCTTCTGTCAGCGGATTTTGTTTATCAAGGATGGCCAGATTGGTTCTGAGATTAAGCGCGGTGATCAGGATCGCAGTGCCTTTTACCAACAGATTTTGACTGAACTCGGCACGTTCAACGAGTAGGGGGCGACGAAATGTTAGGAAAATTAGCACTGGCTGGGATTAAGAACCGGCGACGAGACTACCTCGTCTTATTGGTGGGACTGACCATGTCGGCCGCCATCTTCTATATGTTTGCCAATCTCGCGACCAACCAGGCCTTCATTAAGGCCAATGCGGTCGTGAGCCAGGCGTCGTTAATCTTTGGCTTCGGCGCCGTTTTATTGATTTTGATTACGGTTGTCTACATTATGTATGCCAACAGTTTTCTCCTGAGCATGCGCCAGCACGACTACGGCTTGTTTATGATGCTGGGAGCCACCCGCAAGCGCGTGGGTGAACTGGTCTTCTTGGAAACCTTGATTCTAGGGAGTGTGGCGACCGCCGTGGGAATTGTCCTGGGGTTGGCCATGAGTCAATTCCTCGTTGGCTTTTTGCTGGACATGCTGGGGTTACATCTGGCCCATCTATCGGCCGTGTACCTGCCAGCCATCGTGGTCACGGCGGTACTGTACGTGGGGCTGTTTATCTTAGCCTCGCTGTTTAACCTGGTGCGCTTGACCCGGACGACGGTGCTGAAACTACTTCACACCGATGAACAAGCTAACCAGCCCAAAGTGCATCCTTTCCGGCAAATGGTGGCGGCCGTCTTGGGCGTGATCTTCCTGGCGATTGGATACTGGGCGCTGGCGGCCATCATGGATCTGCAGGTGACGGCCATTCCTGTAGCCTTGGTCACCATTACCATCGGGACCTACCTTCTCTTCCGGGCAACGATTCTGGTGATTATCCAGGGGTTGCGGCGAACCAAGTGGGCTAAGAAACATCTAAATGGTTTCTTGTTGGGACAGCTGAACTTCCGGGTATACAACTACACGCGGATGTTGACCATTGTTTCCTTACTATTTGCAATGGCTCTGGGTGCGATTACGGTCGGGTCTGGCTACCACCGGCAATTGCCGATGATGGCCAACAGTCTAGGGACGTACACGGTGGCTATTCACAACAAGACCGCGCAGGAGCAGCACTTGATCGACCAGTTGAACGTCAAACACCAAACCACCTACACGCAGAAACGTCAGGGGAAAGTGGTCTACTACAAAGCCGCTGATCTACAGCGTCAACCGTTTGAGCTGAATCGTGGGACCACGGAAGCCAAGTATGCGACCCATCCGAAATACTATACGGAGTCCCTGAAGCAGTTTAAGCAAAAGGGCAGCCAGAGCCTGGACTTTCTGAGCCTGGCCATTCGTAGCGAGCAAGGCTTCTACGCACCACAATTTCTGAGTGCCCGGCAGTTTGCCCGCCAACCGGGAAAGACGGTGACGGTCACCACGGTGCGGGTCAAAGATATGATTCAAGACCGGCACGTGCTGAAGCGGTTGAACAAGCTGGAACTACAACGGTTCCCCCAGCCAGCAGCCATGACGGTCGGCAATTACCAGTCATATGAACTGATGAGTGGCTTCTTCGGTGGCCTGGAATTCATGGGCTATTTCTTAGGAATTGCCTTTCTAGCCATGTTGGCCTCGTGCCTGATGTTTAAGATTCTCTCGGGAGCACCCGGGGACAAACGGCGCTACCAGATGCTCTACAAAGTTGGGGTACGCTACCGGTTGATGCGTACCGGGATTGCGAAAGAAATCGGGATTTTATTCTTAATTCCTGGTATCATGGGAGTAATCGATGTTCTGTTCGGTCTTCAGATGTTTAAGCCGTTGATGCAGAGTCCCATGAGTCCCTATCTGGGGATTGGCGGAATCTTCGCCATCTTCATTGGACTGTACGCGATTTACTACATGATTACACTGACACTGTATTGGCGAATCGTTTTACCGAAGGCACCGAATGATTAGTTAGCAGAACGAGTTCACAAAGAATGTGGGAAAGTAAAATGAAATTTAATTTCGATAGTCCGGAGCCCATCTACCTGCAGGTGGCCGAGCAAGTGGAAGAGGCAATCTTCACGGGCATCTATCGCGCGGGAGAACAGGTACCGTCAACGACAGAAATGTCCAAAGAATTTCATATTAATCCGGCCACGGTGCTCAAAGGCATCAACCGACTCGTGGCGGCTGGCGTGATTGAGAAGCGCCGCGGCGTGGGGATGTTCGTCACGGCCACGGCCGCCACGACGATTCGTGAGAAGCGCCGAGCGGAGTTCTACGACCGCTACGTGAGCAACTTTACCAGTGAAGCTAAGAAGCTTAACCTGTCCGAAGACGAGCTCATCGCGCTGATTAAACGGGGGTACGAGCCGGAGTGACAGCGGCCTGTGGTTACTAGTAATTCCGTCTGTTGTGAGACCGATTTGAGTTGGCAGGTGGCCTTGCTGCTTGCGGTATTTAGGCTACGGTAGCGTATATCTGTAGCGCTTGGCTGCAGGGATGCCGTCAGCTGTTTGTCGGTTTACTATTGCAAAATTTAATAGGAGACTGGGTCTTCACCATTGATGGTGGCGATTCAGTCTTTTCTGTTTGGGATAATTTGATTGAAAGGACGACCATGCCGGAGATCATCAGGGGCACCTCTGATAGGCGTAAGCTACGAGCTAAAACTAAAGTTATTTTCCTTGCTTAAGGTTGAAAGTTTGCGAACACGCGCCAGTTTCTAGCTGTTAACCTTCAATTCCTTAGTAAAATAACTGTTGAGGCGAAATGTTTTACAAAAGGTGCGAATCACGTTATAGTAGGTTGTGCACAATTGAGTACGTCTGAATTGGCAGGAAAGAAGGAAATGAATGATGGAAATCACGATTAAAGATGCAGCCAAGGCTTACCTGACTGAGAACATTCAACCGGGTAGCGTTCTGTTACTGACCACGGATGACGGGTCCAACCGGTATTCAACGGTGGGTGGCACCTGTGCTATTGGTGATAAATTTCAATTTGTCGCGCTGACCGCTGATGACCCCGACTACGATATTTCCTTAGAAAATAACGCCGGCCTGAACATTAAGACCAATGCCGATACCGAACTCTACTTGAGTAATGGATTGGTCTTAGATCGCGTCTTCAACCAGCTATCTCTTCGCGATGACAGTGGGATTTTGGACAGCGCAGTGGGCTTAATTACCTATACGGCCGAAGAAAAGTCCGAGTTAGACTTGAAGAAAGAAATGCAAACACTGGGCACACGGATCTGCTAGTTAGCGGAACCACACATCACTAAAACAAGGTTTGAGGGTTCGGATTGTCGTCCGGACCCTTTTATTTTGGTCATTTGGCTGTATCCGGTTTCTTAACCAATCCTAAGGACTTTTCGCCCATTTTGAACAACTTGTCCGGGACCTATTGCCAAGCGGTTGCACAGGCGCGTATACTTTGGATATGTAAAAGTTCTGGGAGGGGATATTTTTGAAAATTAACAGTAAAGTTTGGCGACTGCTGATCGGACTCTTTAGTTTAGTGTTTTTATTAGTTGTTAGCCAAATGGCCACACCGGTTAAAGCCGCAACCAACCACAACGGCGCGGACTTTACGACTTCAGCGAGTGTGACGAACGGACCGGATTTTAAGCACGCCGATACGATTGACGTGCAGTATCATCTGAACTTTGGCGATACGCCGATTCATAATGGTGATACGATTACGCTGGACTTTCCAGAGAACCTAAAGGGAAAGACGCCGGGCGATACGTTCAAGGTTTATGACGAGGACGGGACGGTGATTGGTGAGGCTGTGATCTCCGATAAGGGGGTCGTGATTACCATGAACGACGCGTTGGAAGGCAAGACCAATGCCAAGTTAACCCTGAATATGATGACCAAGTACCGCTACGAAGATACCGGTGAAAAGGACGTCGTGTTCCCGCTGGAAAATGGCAAGACCAGCACGTCTGAAATCAACATCGTGGCCAGCGAGGCCAACCTTTCCAAGAAGGGAACCCTGCAGGATAACGGGACCATCAAGTGGACGATCCTGGTCAACCGGCGTGAGATGACACTGAAGAACTTGGATATCAAGGATACGATTGGTGCCAATCAAGAATTGATCCACGGCTTGACCGTCAGCAATGGGCATTGGGAGAGTACCACGAGCTACAAGCGGGAAAAGCCAGCCATGACCGAGGGCACGGATTACAACGTTACATATAACAGCGATGGGTTTGATTTAACCTTTAATGATACGGTCGATAACTTAGTGGTGATTGACTACTACACCAAGGTGACCGACCCATCCCTGATTGATTCTGGCTACAAATTTAGAAATAACGCCCTCATGACTTGGGGTGGCGGGACTTCCGGTACGAAGAACTCCGAAGAGGCCAACGGTAAGGTTTCCTCCTCAAATGGGAACAGTGGCTCCGGTAGTGGTGATACCAACGAAACCGATGAACCGGGCATTGACACGGATGGTGATACGGGCACTGGAACCACCGATGTCGATGAAGGCACTGAAACCGATGAGGAAGAGGCTGCCCGCGAAGAGGAAGAAGCCAAGAATGAGGCAGCTAAGGAAGAGGCTGCTAAGAAACAAGCCGCTAAGAAGGCCAAAGCGGCTAAGGCGGCCGCAGCCAAAGCTAAGACTGCTAAGGGCCAAACGCCTGTAGCTCAGGCCACCGCCACGGAGAATCCGGGGAGCACGACCAAGACGACCAATACCAAATTGCCACAAACCAGCGACCAATCTGGTTTGACTGCAGTGATGGGTGGGGTCATCGCGTTAGCAACGCTGGGCCTCGGCGTGATTGGTCGGCGGCACTTTTAAAGCTTGATAGGTTGACGGAAAAGTTCGGCTGCGGTCGAGCTTTTTCTTGTGGAAAAGAACGTCCCTGAATGTGTCAAAAATCACAAGCTCTGGTATACTCAGGGTAACTAATCTGATTCTCGGGGAGGGACCGTGATGCAACGTTTGCGGCAGTATCGACAATTCTGGTTTGTGATTATTTTAGGGGCGCTGGCCCTGTGGCTTCAATTTGTGAGTCATCAAGCGAAATGGGCACAGATTCTGATTACGGGTTTGGGCCTGTTGCTGGCAATAATTATGTTTATTGAGATGGTGCGGACCCTGCGTTCGGGGAAGTTTGGCGTTGATTTGCTAGCCATTACCGCGGTGCTAGCCACCTTGGCCGTGGGGGAATACTGGGCGGCTTTAATCGTTCTGTTGATGTTGACCGGGGGCGATGCCCTGGAAGACTTTGCGGCTAGTCGGGCCAACAGTGAACTTCAAGAACTGCTAAATAATTCTCCGCAGACGGCGCATCGAGCGGACGGTGAAACGCTGACGGATATTGCGGTGAGTCTGGTCGCGGTTGGCAATCGCTTGCTGGTCAAACCGGGTGAGGTCATGCCCGTCGATGGGACGCTACTGACGGGTCCCACCACGGTCAACGAGGCGTCGCTGACCGGTGAAGCGCGGCCCATTGAGAAACAGGTCGGGGACGCGGTCATGTCCGGGAGTGTGAACGGCGAGGCGTCCGTTTATTTACGGGCGGACCAGACGGCCGAGAACAGCCAGTACCAAAATATTGTGCGCTTGGTGAAGCAGGCCGAGGCGCAGCCGGCCAAATTTGTGCGGATGGCGGACCGCTATGCCGTCCCGTTTACGTTGCTAGCCTACGTCATCGCCGGGGTAGCCTGGTACTTCTCCGGTGACCCGGTGCGGTTGGCTGAAGTCTTGGTTGTCGCGTCGCCTTGTCCGTTGATTCTGGCGGCGCCGATTGCGTTAATCTCTGGGATGAGTCGGGCTAGTCGTAACGGGATTATCGTCAAGACGGGGACGACGCTAGAGAAGTTGGCGCAGGTCAAGACGTTTGCCTTCGATAAGACCGGGACCATCACCCAGGGGCGGTTGGTCGTGGATCAGGTGGTGCCGGTCACGGCGCTTCCTGCCGAAAAGTTACTACAGTTGGCGGCCAGTACCGAGCAACACTCCGGTCACGTGCTGGCCCAATCCCTGGTGGCGGCAACACAAGACCCATTGCTACCGGCGACGGCCGTCAACGAGACCACCGCACAAGGGGTGGCCGCGGAAGTGGATGGTCAAGAAGTCCGCGTGGGGAAGAGTTCATTTGTGACTACCGAACCGGTCGAAGAGTCCAATCAGACGGCGGTCTACGTGTCCGTTGCCGGTATCTATCAAGGATACATTAGCTTCAACGACCGCGTGCGGCCGGAAGCCAGTGAAACCATGAGTGCCCTGCGCGCAGCTGGTGCCCAACACCTGGTCATGATTTCCGGGGATCGGCGGCCGATTGCCGAGACCATCGCCGGAGAGGTGGGGATCGACCAGGTTCACGCCGAATGCTTACCGGCCGACAAGATTAAGGTGTTAGCGGACTTGCCCGCCGAACAGCGGCCGGTCGCAATGGTGGGGGACGGCATTAACGATGCGCCTTCGCTGGCGACGGCTGACGTGGGAATTGCCATGGGGGCGCACGGTGCCACGGCGGCCAGCGAATCGGCCGATGCGGTGGTGCTCAAGGATGATTTAACTCGGGTGAGTGCGGCCCGGCGCATTGCCCACGATACCATGCGGGTGGCCAAGCAGGCCGTTTTGATCGGTATCTTTATCTGTACGGGGTTGATGTTGATCGCCAGCTTTGGTGTGATTCCCGCCATCATTGGGGCGGTTTTCCAGGAAGTCGTGGACACGGTCACCATCCTCTACGCGCTGCGGGCGCGGACGGATCGCTAATCATGTTAAGACATCAGAGTTTGGGCGTCTTTGCCAAACTCTTTTTTTACTGCGCGATACATTTCTTTCAGTTAGTGAATGCGTTATCATGGAACTGGACAGTGTGCCCAATCTAATCGAAGAGGAGCCTGAAAAATGACAAAATCAATCAACACCGATTATTTCTTTGATGAACCGGCTTTTAATACGCACGATGGGGGTTACGTTCCACTGGAGGAACCCAAGACGCCGCAACAACCGCTACGGATTCCACCGTTATTGAAACCTGATAAGGAGACCGCGACCGACACGTACTACACGGTTGAAGCGCAGGCGGGGGAGACCCAACTGTTGCCGGGAAAGAAGACCAAGACCTGGGGCTACAACGGCAGTTTATTGGGGCAAACCATTGTTTTTCCTAAGGGGAAGACCATGCATATTGACCTGAAGAATAGTTTGCCCGAGTTAACTACGTTCCACTGGCACGGGCTAAACGTCCCCGGTCCTTACACGGATGGTGGCTGTCACGCCCCCGTTTATCCCGGGCAGACGCGGCACATTGACTTTAAGGTCGACCAGCCGGCCGCAACGCTGTGGCTGCACGCCCATCCGTGCCCATCAACGGCCGAACAGGTTTGGCGTGGCCTAGCGGGTTTGGCACTGGTCACCGACGATCAGGAGGCCCGGTTGCCATTTCCACGGAACTACGGTGTTGATGATATTCCATTAGTTCTGCAGGATCGGCGGTTCCATGAGGACAATCAGTGGGATTACGACGCTGATTACGATCCAGATGGCGTTCAGGGGCCAACACCGATGATTAACGGGACGATCAATCCGTACTTCGATGTTTCCACGCAACGGGTTCGGCTACGCATCTTAGACGGTGCGAACCGGCGCGAGTGGCGGCTTCACTTCAGTGACGACTTGCCATTTACGCAGATTGCCTCGGACGGTGGCGTGATGCCAGAGCCCGTCGAGTTCACCCACCTCATGTTGACCTGTGCTGAACGGGCCGAAGTGATCGTGGACTTCAGCAAGGTCACGCCGGGCCGCACGGTAACGCTGTATTCGGACGATGTGCCGTTGGTCCGGTTCCGAGTTCATGATTTTCAAACGGACGAGGCGACGTTGCCCGACCATCTCGTGGATATTCCCGATCCAGAGGTTACACCGGATACGCCAATCCGTAAGGTTGTGATGTCTGGGATGGACGAGCAGGTCATGATTGATGGCAAGAAATTCGAAATGCAGCGGATCGACGCCAAGCAAAAGGTTGGTAACGTTGAGTTGTGGGATGTAACCAACACCAACGATATGGACGGCGGCATGGTCCACCCATTCCACATGCACGGGACCCAATTCCTGGTGGTCTCGCGGAACGGTCACGCACCGTATCCTAACGAGCACGGCTTCAAGGATACGGTCGGGGTCAACCCGGGTGAAACGGTACGGTTGAAGGTTTGGTTTGACCACACAGGTGTTTACATGTACCATTGCCACATCATCGAACACGAAGATGGCGGTATGATGGCTCAGATTGAAGCATACGACCCAGACCACCCACAAACGTACAAGCTGATGGATATGGATACACTGATGAATGCGGTAGCTAAAGAGCGGGGAATTGATGTGAAGGACCTCCATCTCGCGGGGATGAGCTCGTATGAGAAGATGGGGATGAAGATGTAAGAGAGTGGAGCAAGGCGCTTAGGTTCTAAGCGCAGGAACCTGCCTTGCGTAACTTGTTTCGGAGGCCGCCAGGACCGGGATATCCGGGATAACAACCAGTCCAAGGGTTCAAACCGATATCTTTGGCAACGGTCAACCCCGGTGCTTATCTTTGCTAAGCGGAGGGGTCTGCCTAAGCGAGGTCACCGGTCAAACCGAATCAGCTCTGCTACAATCTCCTTAATGACAAAACAAAAATGACTTCGGAATATCCAAAATTCCGAAGTCATTTTTTAATGCCCGTGGGTCTGACCACGTAGCACGTGGTCGACGTGCGCCAACGTTTCATTGACGATATCTAAAATGTGAGGATCATCCAAGCGGTAAAAGTTTTGCTTGCCAACGTGGCGAACGGCCACCAGTTGTTCCTTTTTCAACATGGCCAGTTGGTGGGAAATCACCGACTGTTCCACGGTTAGAAGCTCGCTGAGTTCACTAACGTTGAGCTCCTTTTGTTCGAGAAGATAAAGGAGCTGTAGGCGCGTGGGGTTACTCAGTAGCTTGAAGATGGCCTGAGAAGCTTCGACCATTTTGGGCGCGATTAACGTGACTTTTTCGATAGAATCCGGCATAAAAAGCTTGCTCCTTTCATATGTAGATGATAACATATGTTATAGATAACATTCATGGGGAGAGGATAACGTGATCAAGACAATTTTAACGGGGGTCACGGCGTATATTTCTACCGGGCTCGACTACTTAATTATTTTAATGGTAATCTTTGGCCGCGTAAAGCGTCAAGATAGATGGCTCGTGCTAGCAGGGGATTTTCTGGGGACGATTGTTCTGGTCGGTAGTTCATTGGCCGTGGCTTTCTTTCTGGGATTTGTGCCGGCACCGTGGCTCCTGGGATTGCTGGGGTTGATTCCCATTTACTTAGGAATCAAGCTTTGGGTGCAGGGTGATGACGACGATACGGCCGCGATTGCCAATAAGGTCGCCAATCCCAAGGGACTGATTGGTAGCGTGGCCCTGATTACCATGGCGACTTGTGGCGCGGATAATGTGGGAATTTACGTCCCCATCTTTACTACGGTTGCGCCGAGCACGATTCCACTGATTTTGGCGACGTTTGCCGTGATGGTCGTGATCTTCTGGGAGATTGGTTACCGGTTGGCCTGCATTCCCCGCGTGGCCGCTGTACTGGAAAAGCAGGGACGCTACATCACGATTGGTGTGTACATCCTGATTGGCCTGTACATTATGGCTGACAGTGGGACATTTCAGCACTTACTGCAACTGACTGTGGGGCTCATTTAAAACACTAACGGCTAAAACGTGTGAAGAAAAATGTAATCATTGCTACTAGTGAAGCAGTCATGCCAATCTCGTAGAACCACTTGGCTGGTCTGTAAAGACAAGGCTCAACTGGTACCTAATTTGCTAACCAGAACGTTCTCTTCCCCTGAACATGGGGACCGCCTGCGGCCTGAGAAGCGGCCCTCCGGCTTGGTTTGAAGCCTAGCAAAAGTCGCCAGTCTCCAAACACATCCCGCGCTGTAAGCTGACGCAGAACTTCAGCTAACACCTCCATCTCTGACTACCTCCGGTTACGATGGTTGAAGACCACTGAACGTGCGGTGACATCGATTGAGTGGCCACGTTCAGCCAGCTTAACTGGATACCCCCATGTAGCCGTGAGTGAGTCAAATTTGGTCTCAGCCGTGGGATTTTCCAAGTGTTCTATCTTGGAAAATGGCGTCTTTGAGACGCGGGCTACCGGCTCAAAGTGAGGGAAAAGACCGCCTTTTGGCATGGCTCGTCCTACCCACAGCGCTCCAGACCAAATTTGGCGAACGGTAAGGCGGCCAGTACGCGACTAGCCTATTATAGTGGATGGCGTCCTTGTCACACGACAATTTCTAGATGTTTTCTAGCTTTCAGCCTTTAGTAAATGAAAAAAGCACGGGCAACTTTCCGGAAGTGGGAAAGCTACGCGTGCTTTTCGTTTAGCTTTAAAATTAGAAGAATAATTTGCTGGCAATCGTCACGCAGGTCATCAGGATAACTGATGAAATGGTGGCGGCGAGAAAGACGTTACCGCCTCGCTGGAAGATCACCCGGAAGTTAACGCTCATGCCCAGAGCGGCCATGGCCATGCCGAGGAAGATGTAAGCCAATTTGACCAATCCGGCCAGAGCGACATTGCCGAGTGGTAGGAAGGTTCCGATGATGCTGGTCAGGATGAAACCGGCCATGAACCAAGGGATCGGCAACTTAGCAGGGCCCTGATCGGTTGTGGCGGCCGAGCTGGTCTTACGGGATTGATGTTGGTACCACCAGCCAATGATGAGAGCGGCTGGGGCCAGCAATAGGACCCGCGAGAGCTTGGTGATGATGGCGGTATCCAGACTGACCGGACCGCCCGCACTCCCGGCGGCAACGGCATGGGCGATTTCGTGGAGGGAACCACCAGTTAAGACACCGAATTGAACGGCAGTTAAATGCAGAAGGGGCTTCAGGCCAATTTCAACCAGCGTGAAGACCGTTCCGAGAATAGCGACGATGGCGACAGCCAAGACTTCGTTTTCGCGTTGCCGTTCGGCCTTGTCGGCGGGGACCTTAATCTGTGGGGAAACGCCCATCACAGCGGCAGCCCCGCAGATGCTGGTCCCGGTAGCCGTCAGAATGGCGAGTTCCTTTTCCACACCGAGCTTGCGGCTAAGGTTGTAGGTCAACAGGACCATCCCGGTCACCACGAAGGCGGCCAACGTAATCGTCTTGACCCCGGCTTGGGCCAGTTGAATCAAGTTGAGCTTGAAGCCTAAAAGAATAATGCCTAATCGTAAGAATTTATTGCTGATGAATCCAATACCGGCGCGGTTCGCGTTGATGACTTGGGGCTGTACCTGACACGCCATCCCTAGAAGTAAGGCGATGACTAAAGCGCCTACCAAGTTTAAATACGGCAGTTGCGCCAGGAAACTACCGGCAACGGCGCAGACTAAAGTTAAGAGTGACGCCAGCCAAAAGCCGCGGCTCACCACAGTGGTCCGAATATCCAAATGAATCTCCTCCTCAAAAATGTCTACGCCTAGTTTACCGGAAGTTGATTATAAGTTAAAATTGGAATGAATAATAAAACTATAATGACAGCTTATAACGAGGAGGCTCAAGTATGCTCGATCACCGGTATCAAACGTTTCTGGTCTTAGCGACAACGAAGTCCTATACGCAAACGGCGCAACAACTTTACATCAGTCAACCCGCCGTTTCCCAGCAGATTAAGAACTTGGAGGCAGAGTTGGGGTTGGAATTGGTGCACTATGAGCGGCCGCACCTCACCATCACGCCGGCGGGGCAGGAGTTGGCAGCCTTTATTCAGCGGGTGCAGGTTCAGGCGGACAAGGTCGTCACGACGCTCCAGCATCCCCAGAAGACACGGCAGGTCACGTTTAGCACCACGTTGTCGTTGAGCGAATTTTTGGCGCCTCAGCTGATTACGTTGTTGCAGGGCCAAGATTATCGCGACATTAATTGTCGGGTGACCAATACCCAGGCGGCGTTGCGAGCCATCGAAGCCGGCAACAGTGATTTTGCGTTGATTGAGGGCAACTTTAACAAGCAGCGGTACGGCTACGAGATTGTTCGGCAGGAGCCGTTCGTCGGTGTGGTGGCTACCGACCATCCGTTGGCGCAACAGGACGCCGTGAGTTGGGCGGATCTGACGGCTTATCCCTTAATTGTCCGAGAAATTGGGTCCGGGAGCCGCGAAATCTTGGAAAACTTGGCGCACGCGGCGAACGTGACCTTTGCGGAATTTCCTCAGGTGGTGACTGTCAATAATTTAGCCGCCATCCGTGAGGTCCTGTTGCGCGGTAGTGGCGTCAGCTTCGTCTACCGATCGGTGGTGGCGGATGCGTTGCGGGCGGGACGATTAAAGGTACTGCCGCTCCAGGCCGGCCAGCTACGGCATGATCTGGATCTGGTCTATCCCAAAGAGAGCTATTTAACGCCGATCTATCAAGAATGGGCGGCAGCATTACGAAATTGATAATTTTAGTGCGTGGCTGAGCGGATGATTAGACAAACACCCCTAAATATTGATATATTTATCGTACTGTTGTAAAAAATATCGAGAAGGGGTGAGCCATCGTGACGAAGAAAACGAGACGGGCCATTTTTATCTTAGTGTTTAGTGAATTTTTAGTGTGTTTAGGAATTAGTTTAGTCATTCCGGTCATGCCGTTTCTGAAGAACCAATTGCATTTAACGGCGACGGATATGGGAATCATGAGTGCTTTGTTTGCCTTCGCTCAGTTTGTGGCGTCACCTCTGATTGGGCGGCTGTCCGATAAGATTGGGCGGAAGCCGGTCTTGACCGCTGGACTGTTTCTGTTCATGGCCTCCGAAGTGCTGTTTGCCCTGACTAACCAGTTAATGGTCTTCAACATTTCACGGGTTATTGGTGGCCTGTCGGCAGCCATGGTCGTTCCCACGGCGATGGCGCTGGCAGCCGATATCACCACGAAGCGGCAGCGGGCCAGAGTCATTGGCTGGTTGTCGGCGGCCTTCAGCGGTGGGTTGATTCTGGGACCCGGTATCGGCGGAATCTTGGCCGGTATCAGCTACAAGACGCCGTTTTGGGCGGCCGGGGCGCTGGGCTTAATCAGTGCGATTGTGCTGATTAGCCTATTACCAAGTGATGCCGAAACCAGCAAAATTCGCGACGCCGAGGCACCATCGGACATGGTGGTCAAGCCAACGGCACATCCGATGACCCGCGAGTTCTGGACGGTGCCCATCATTATTCTGTTTACAATGATTTTGGTCTCGTCGTTTGGTCTCCAGGGCTTCGAGAGCATCTACAGTATCTACGTGAACGAGGTCTTCCACTTTAGCCTCAGCAACATCGCATTAGTGTTGACCCTCAACGGCTTAATCTCATTATTCTTGCAAGTGGCGATGTTTGATACCCTGGTCAGCAAGTGGGGCGAGCGCCGCGTCATCCGCGCCTGCTTCTTCCTGGCGGCCATCTGTGTGGTCTGGATTACCCAGGCACACGGCAAGATTGCGGTGATGATTGCCACGCTGATTATCTTCTCGGCCTTTGACCTATTGCGGCCAGCCATCACGACGCTATTGACGAAGGCCAGCGAATCCAACCAAGGTCTGATTAACGGTCTGAACATGTCATTGACCAGTGTGGGGAACATTGTGGGGCCAATCATGTCGGGGATGTTGCTGGATATGAATCCGCACTACCCATACTTGGTGGTCTCGGTCTTCCTGATCGTTTCCTACCTGATGGCCTTCCTGTTGAAACGCCCAGATCAATTGCAATCGGCGGCGGAAAAATAGTTTTCGTGGGACTGTCCGCCTTAGCATTCGCTTTGCCGTTCGCCAAATTTGGTCTGGATCGCGGTGGGCAGGCGCTTGGTTTCACTAAATACGGTTGTCTCGAGAAGCAACGCGTTGATTTTTACTTTCAACCTTCAGAATTCAATTGAAAAGAGTACCAGTTAAGCGGTTCGGGAGAAATTCCGGCCGCTTTTTTGGGTTCGAATTTTGGACCACGGGTGAAAATTGGCCGAAAAAAACAGCCAGACAAAGTCTAGCTGTCCCCCCAAAAGCCTCCGATGGCCGTTTCTGTTTGTGATTCCGCACAATATCGTGGCTGACTTCCCCCAAAGTTCAGTCGCGGGTCGAGCGCTCCCCCAAGCGGTCGACCAGATTGTGCGGGCATCTGATTGGTCAGAATTCATCGGATTATGGATTCGACCGTTACCCCCCAGTAGCGGTGAATCCCACAGTGCCGATAACTTTCCTGAGATTATCAGTGGTTGGTGATAAGGATCATGTCCACTTACGGTGGTGCTCCTTATCGGATGATACAAGTACATTATACCGGGGATTGAGCGCTTCGATAATCCCGTAATTTAATAATTGCGTTACTTATTTTAACCACCTTGGTTGTTTACGTGGTATGCTATTGATACGAACGATTTAGGATAATTGGTCTACACGGGGGTAATGCGTAAGAATTCGGTTTCTTTTGGGAATTGTGGTTTGTAGAAATGGGGGAACAAATATGCCACAGCCGTATCATGAACGTTTAAACTTTACCATGCAGTTGCCATTGCGCGTGATTAGTCATGGGACGGGTGGTCCAAAATTGGTATTGCCACACTGGCACCAAGCTGTCGAATTGGCCTATCCGTATTGTGGACATCCAGGAACCGCCCATATTGGGAGCTCAAGCTTCGAGATGACCGCGGGCCACATCTATGTGATTAATTCCGAGGTGGTTCACAGCTACGAGACCTTGTTGGACGAAGACAATCAGATTATCACGTTGCTGATGCCTTCGGCTTGGCTGCGAAATGTCGTCGATAACGAACAATTGCCGATCTGGGGCCCGGTCGATCTGGACCTTCACGATGAGGCCTACCGAGGAATTGGCCAGGCCGTCGGGACGCTGGTGGACAATGCAATTCACGAACGGGATGGTCAGGCTGACTATCTCGCCAGCCTTGGTGCGGAATATCAATTGGTGGGTCAGATGTTAAAACAGTTGAAAGTTAATGGACAGGTCGATAATGATCAGCTCCCGTTGCCGGAACCCTTGCGCCAAGCCGTTAGTGAGATTCAGAAGAACTATGGTGAGCCGATGTCGATTGCCGATTTGGCAGGTAAACTGAACTATTCTAGCGTCTATTTTTCCCGGTACTTTAAAGAATATATGGGCATCTCGCCCAAGGCTTATCTGGGTCAGATTCGGCTAGAACGGGCGACGGAATTGTTGATGACGTCGGATGATTCTATCCAGACGATTGCCACCAAGACGGGCTTTCGGACCGAGAAGAACTTCTTCGTCACGTTTAAGCAGCATTTCCTGATGACGCCCAAGACCTATCGTGAACGTTACGCGGCCCAGCGAGCCTGGTCATAGCGTAACCGTTGCTTGTGGCGGTTATTTATGTTAGACTAAGCCAACATAACACAACGAATATGCGTGGAAACCAACGTTGCCGTTAAATGACACGTTGGTTTTTTATGCCAAAATCCAGGAGGTATCGTTAATGTTAACCGTCAATAATGTCAGTATGCAGTTCTCCGACCGGAAGCTCTACGACGAAGTCAATCTCAAGTTCACCCCGGGGAATTGCTACGGGGTCATTGGCGCTAACGGCGCTGGTAAGTCAACTTTTCTCAAGATTATTGAAAACAAACTCAAGCCAACGACCGGGACCGTCTCCATGGGCCCTAACGAGCGGATGTCCAGCCTGAACCAAGATCACTTTGCGTTTGAAGACGAATTGGTCTTGAACACGGTCATTCAGGGACACAAGAAGCTGTACGATATCATGACCGAGAAGAACGCCATTTACATGAAAGCCGACTTTAGCGACGCCGATGGGATTCGCGCCGCGGAACTCGAAGGCGAATTTGGTGAAATGGGTGGTTGGGAAGCCGAAGCCGAGGCCAGCCAAATGCTCCAAGCGCTGGGGATCGACGAATCTCTCCACCAAGTTAAAATGAGTGAACTGACCGAACCTCAAAAGGTGAAAGTCTTACTGGGTCAAGCACTGTTCGGTCATCCCGACGTCTTACTACTAGACGAACCGACCAACGGGTTGGACGTACAATCCATTAGTTGGCTGGAAAACTTCCTGGCCGATTACGAAAACACCGTCATTGTGGTTTCCCATGACCGGCATTTCTTGAATCAGGTCTGCACGCACATGTGTGACGTGGACTTCGGTAAGATTACGCTGTTCGTTGGGAACTATGATTTCTGGATGGAATCCAGTGAGTTGGCCGCGCAGTTAAAGGCTAATGCCAACGCGAAAAAGGCCGATCAGATCAAGCAACTTCAAGAGTTCGTGGCGCGGTTCAGTGCCAACGCCTCCAAGTCCAAGCAAGCGACTTCCCGGAAGAAGCAATTGGAGAAGATCACTTTGGACGACATCAAGCCGTCATCCCGAAAGTATCCGTTCATTAAGTTCAATCCGGAACGGGAATTAGGGAATGACTTGGTGCGGGTAGAACATCTGTCCAAGGCCATTGACGGCGTTACCATTTTAGACGATGTCAGCTTTACGTTGCGGCCCGACGAGAAGACGGCGTTTATCAGCCGTAATGACCTGACGACCACGGTCTTGATGCAGATCATCGCTGGGGAAATGGAACCGGATAGTGGAACCGTAACCTGGGGTCAAACGACCAGCACGACTTATTTGCCTAAGAACGTCAACGATTACTTTGCCAACAATGAGTTGACGGTAATCGACTGGCTGCGGCAATTCGCTTCCAAGGAAGAAAGTGACAACACCTTCCTACGGGGCTTCTTGGGTAAGATGCTGTTCTCAGGGGATGACGTTAACCGCGAAGTCGACGTGATGTCCGGGGGCGAAAAGGTCCGGGCCATGCTCTCTAAGATGATGTTGAGTAAGGCCAACGTGCTGTTGCTGGATGATCCGACGAATCACTTGGATCTGGAATCCATTACGGCTTTGAACGACAGTCTGGTTGGGTTCAGCGGGAGTATTCTGTTTACCTCACATGACCACGAGTTCATCCAAACGATTGCTAACCGGATCATCGAAGTGAGTTCGAACGGGATTGTTGACCGTGCGGACACCACGTACGATGAGTTCTTGAATCACGAACAGGTGCAGGCCAAGGTAGCTGCACTGTACGAATAAGCCTTTCCGTTAATCAATGAAAAGGGACGCCGATGTTGGGTGTCCCTTTTTTGCTATTGTGATATCATCCATCTTGCCAAGGGGGAAGTTCGTCCTGACCGCCTTGCCGTTCGCGAAATCTAGGCTGGAACGCAGGAGGACGGGCCGATTCAAAGGCCGGTCGCGGACTTTGCGTTGAGCCAAAAGCCCATCATCTCAAAGTCACCACTTTACCAGTAGGACCCACTGGTAAAGTGTCCGGCTGAGTCTAGCCTTCAACCTTCAATTTAAAAGAGGCGAATCATGACCACGCCGATAATCAGCACGAGGAGGCCGAACAGCTGGACCGGTACCACCGGTTTGCGGCGGGCACCGAGCAAACCAAATTGGTCAACCAACAATCCCCCGGTGATCTGTCCCAGAAGGGCGAAGACCACTGTCTGGCCGGTGCCGATGATGGGTGCCAGGTAGGCATTTCCCAGAACAAAGATGGCCCCCAGCATCCCGCCAATCCACAACCACCACGGCTTGCCGTGGCCAGTTGCTCGCCGAATCTCGCGGAAACTGCGATTGACGGTGAGAACAATAATGAATAGGCCAATGGTACCAATCAGAAAGGAAATGAAGGCGGCGTGAACGGCCGAGTGAAGCACCAGTCCGAGACGCCCGTTGATGGTGGTCTGGGTAGCGCCCAAAGCCCCGGTAAAGACCCCGATTAAGCGCCAGACAAGGGGATTGCCCGCTGTGGATTCGGTAGCGAGCTGACGGTGCTGCCGGCGTCGGAGAACTTCCGGGAGGGCCACCGTGATGAGGATCCCAATCAAAGCGAGCAGGAGCCCCGTCAGTTTAATTAGCGTCAGCGGTTGTTGGTCGGCATGAAACCAGCCAAAGTTGTCGATGATGGACCCCATCACCACCTGTCCCAGAATCGGCATGATCGCGGTCTGCACGGCCCCGATATGTGGGAACAACAGAATGTTGGCCGTCAGAAAGATGACCCCCAGTAATCCGCCAATCCAGATCCACCACGGTTGGGTGGCCATGACCCGGGGCGCGACCAGCAGCGTATGTTGGTCAATCAACGTCATGACGGCGAGAAAGAGCGTTCCCACCGTAAACGAAACGAACGACGCTTGATACGGCGAGCCAATGAAATGGCGTAAGCGCGAGTTGACGGCGGTTTGGAATGAAACAATGATACCGATAACAATGCCGATGGTGATCGGAAGCATGGCGGATGACTCCTTATGGTCGAATTTTACGTGGAGAACGTAAGGGCGTGGTGGTCAGTTAGAAAAGAAAACGGTTTCCCAGACACTACCTTTAGTATAACTTATTTGTCGGCTAAAATGGCGAGGTCATCCACCCGTTTGAAGAAGGCATCGTGATCGACGTGAGTGACCAGTGTGACGGGACGCCCGTCCGGCGTCTCGAAGGTGCGGCCACGACCGGGACCGCTGGTGAGAACGTCGCTACGCAGGTCACGGGTGGTCACGATGGTTGGCGTCTCACTCGCGACCGTGGTTAGGACGTCCCACAAGAAATAGGTCGAGTTGGTCTCGAAGTGCTGCAGGGCGGGGACCAGCGCGTAGCCTTGGCCGATGAAGTCCAGAGCCGGGTGTTGCCGCAACGTCGCCCAATGCTGACGAATGGTCGGGGTTAACGGCACTTGCCGCGTGCTCTCTAAGCCCACCATTTGGATGGGAATCGTGCTGTCCCAAACGGTCTTGACGGCGGCTGGGTCCCAGAAGGCGTTCCACTCGGTGGTGCCGTCCTGTTCGGGCTCGGCCACGTTACCCCGGCCGTCGAAGGTGCCACCCATCCAGTAAAGTCGTTCAATCTTTGCGGTGAGCGTGGGGTCGACATCCAGCGCGCGGGCAAGGTCGGTTAGCGGCCCAGTCATAATCAGAGTCGTTTTGCCCGGGGTATCCTGAATCTTTTCCAGCAGGTCTAGGTGGGCCGGCTGGGGCGCGACGGGGGTCGTCACCGTTCCGGCTTCATTTAGGATCGGCAGCGCGTCCAGGCTAAAGGCGTCCAGACGCCATTCCTTGGGAAAGGGGTGTACCCCGCGTGAATCGGAGGCGGCTACTTCTAGTTGCGCCCCATGACCGAAGCGATCGATAATCTTACGACTCGCGGACAAGGCCGGTTCCAGATAGCAATCCGCGCCAATCACGCCGACGCCGGTGAGGTGGACATCGGGCATTTGCAGCAGGAGCAATAGGGAAACGAGGTCGTCGACGCCACCATCGTGATTAAAGTAAACATTTTTCATGAGTCTCTTCCTCCAATTTACGAACTTTTATCTATGATCTGTTCTTGATAATTCACATATTACTGAAAAGTACGACAAAACACAAGCAAAGCTTTCGGCGAGGTTTAGCCGCGGTTAAGGAAAGCCTGGTATACTCCCCTTTATGCGATTGAAAGTTGTTTTGAGAAAGGATGATCGTGTCATGAAACCAACTAATTATGGTCCCAAACGGTGGCTAGCCTTAGTCGTTGCTGGCTTCATACTTTTTGCCGGCGGCGGGGGTACGGGCTATATGTTAGGCCAGCAGCAGGCCAAGTCGGCGCAGACCACGCAGATGAAGAAGGCGCCCGGTGGTCCGAAAAATCGGCCGTCGGGTAAGCCGAGTGAGCTACCGACACAGAGTAGCTCTAGTGGCAATTAACGAACATTAAGCCGATTTATTCGGAACGGGGCTGTGAACGGCTTTCGGCAGAGACGACAATGACTGAATGCAAAAGGACCCGGATGAACCAGTGTTTACTGACTCATCCGGGTCCTTTTTAACTGTCCGTTTTAAGGTTGAAAGGTTACGAACACGCTCCAGTCCCCTGCTGGCAAGGTGTGCCACCATTAAACTTGGCATCAACACCACCCCACCTGCGACTGTCAGAGATTCCGGTGCTGTAGGGACCGCCTGCGGCCTGAGAAGCGGTCCTCCGGCTCGGTTTGAAGCCTGACTAAGATCGTCAGTCTCCAAACACGTCCCGCGCTGTAAGCTGACCCAGAACGTCAGCTAACACCGCTGTCACGGCTACCTCCATCTCTGTCTGCCTCCGGTTACGATGGTTGAAAACCACTGAACGCACAACGACATCGCTGGAGTGGCAACGCTCGTCGGTTTTGGGTCCACCTCGTTTAGCCGTAAGTGAGTCAAATTTGGTCTCAGCCGTGGGATTTTCCAAGTGGGTTGCTTGGAAAATGGCGTCTTTGAGACGCGGGTTGACGGCTCAAAGCGAGAGACAAGACCGCCCTTTGGCTTTTCCCGTCCTGTACTAGTCCCTGTCAAGTTGTCATTCGAAATAATATAAAATGGATATTTACTCTAAGCGGCTTCATTCCAGTATTCTACTGGGGTGAGGCCGTTTCTTTCTGGGGAACGATCCAAGTAATTAAAGTAGTGGATGCCTTCGTTTACCAGCTCCACAAACTCTCGATACGTTTTTGGCATTGGATGACGTTCCATCCAATGCGCTTTAAATTCATTCCACCAACGCTCCATTGGCGCGTTGTCGTAAGGTGTTCCTGGTCGGGACATACTGCGCATCACTTTATGTTCTGACAGAAAGTTATTGAAAGCTTTAGCGGTGTAAGCAGCTCCACGGTCCGTATGGATCAGTGGGTGTACATCGCCAGCCTGTTCAAAAGCCTGTTTAAAAACCTGGATCTCTGCCACAGCTGTTTCTGTAGTGCTCAAAAATGAGGCGATCAGTCTCCGGCCGCATAGATCTAAAACACCACTCAGTCGGATTTTGAATTGACCCTTTGGTCCGTAAGACAACTCAGTCGAATCCGCAAGCCAAACCTGGTTGGGACCGGCGACTTTAAAGTTACGATTCAAAACATTGTCCTGAATGTATTGTTCCTGTTCCTTGATACGTTGGCGCTTCTTAACCCGAATCTGACACTTGATATTCAAGTTACGCATAATTCGTTTAACACGCTTGATTGTTACCTTAAACGTCACCTGTTCATCATGCTGTAGATTGGACAAGATCTTGCCAGCTCCGATTGCTTGATGATGTTGATTGAACCAATAAGTGATTCGCTTTTCTAGAAGCCGCTCTTGAGTCTCCCACGGCGTTTCTTGCCGATGAAAAGACTTGTTATAAGCTTGCCGACTAACTCCGATATGCGTCAATAATGTCTTAATGGCGCCTCGCTTTCCTTGACTGACCTCACTGATTGCCTGATATGCCAGTCGATGTTGCTGATTCACCCCTTGTGCTGAATTTCTTGAAATTTTTTTACGAATTCTTTCAGTAATTCCATGTCGGCGACTTGACCTTCTAGTTGCTTAATCCGCAAATTGGCCTTATCTAAGTCGATTAATTCTCGTTGTGGCTTACGGTGTCCGCGTCGATCCTCTAAGGCGTTGTAACCACCTTTCTTAGCTCTAAGCACCCACGAACGGGCTTGTTGGTAGGAGACGCTGTAATGTTCAGCTGCTTCGTTATATGAGTGGTTCTGCTTGGTAATGTACTCAACCACTTCAATACGCTCTGCCAGAGTAGTTTTTCGGCTCATCGTTGGGACCTGCTTTCTAGACGGGGTTGCCGTCACAGTTTTGTCCCTATTATACCTGGAAACCCAGTAATTTACCTGCGTAGCTGAGCGCAAACCATACTTCATTGCTACTTCTCGTTGTGAACCTTCGCCGTTCAAAAAAGCATACACGACTCTTAGCTTAAAGACCTCACTGTATCTGCGACAACCTTTAGATTCTTTAAGCCCATCAAAGCCATCTCGTTTGTACAACGCCCGCCACCGAATGACCGCCTCCTTGTCTGCCAAACCATGTTCTCTGGCAAAGCCAATATTAGTTTGACCTGATGCTTCAAACTCATTAATCAACTCCAGCTTCTCCACGGCACTATACTTGATCTTCGACATGTCATATTCCCTCTGTTGATTGTCAGATGAATTATATTATTTCATTTGACAACCCCAAAGGGATCATAACATCCTGCCCACAGCGATCCAGACCAAATTTGGCGAACGGCAAGGCGGCCAACGCGACTATCATGTGATGATGGACGTTATCCTTGTCACACTACGAATTCTGGTTTTCAATCTTCAGTCGTTCATTCAAAGAGGGTTACTTCGTCTGGATAGCCTGTAAGTTCAGGTTAGCTGAGCCGGGGTATAACGTCATGCGTTGTGCCCGATAACTCCAATCTCCCGACTTGAAGCCGGTTCGGTCAACGTCGAAGACAATCTGTTTGGTCTTGCGGTTGACCTCGACAAACTCGCTGCGTTTCCCACTATCAGCGTAGCCAAAGCCAATCAGCGTGTTGCCCTTACCGACGGCGTAACTACTGCCGACAATATTGGTGAAGTTACGCTTGCCCAGCGTGCGGCCGAAGCTCCAGGTCTTGGTGACCGTCTTCTTCAGTTGGTTGATCGACACGATCTCGCCGGCTGACCACTGCTTAGACTGCTGGGTCTTGCCCCGTGTGACCGGAACGTTGTTGTCGTAGAATTCCAGTTCAATCTTATCACCGGTATTCTTCTGGGTGTTGATCAACATGACCGCGTGTTGGCCGCCGTTGTACCGGTAATGCTTTGTCGTGGGCTTCAGTAGGTATTTGTGATAGCGCTGCGGCAGCTTCTGAGGAGCGGCCAGAATCCACTTGAGCTTGGTGGTCTTGTAGTTAATGGCCAACATCATATCCTGATTTCTCCCGGAAATAATCAGTTCGCCGTTGTGCCGGTTATAGTACATAGAGTTTTGGTGGAACCAGTCAATCTTACCGTCAGCGCGGTGGGTGCCGTCGTATTTCTCGTACGCTGACTTGGGTAAGATACGTTTGAGGTCAATAACCTTCTTGATCTTCCCGGAGTTGCGGTCGATTTCAATCATGGTATCCTCAACGAACTTCTTGCTCCCATCATCTACTGTCAGCAGGAGATTGTGGTTCGGTAGTTCAATGGCGTCGTGGTGAATCACGGTGTTGTTTGCGAGTTTGGACGGATCATCCTTTGAAGGGAAGAGGCCGTTCATGTTGTACTGGTGGTAAACGCGGCCGTAGAAATCGGTCTCTTGTAGGGCGTTGGATTTGGAATCACTGGTCTTAATCTTGGTGTTAATCAGCAGGTGATTGTTGGCCAACTGCTTGAAGACGTGGGAAATGGGCTTGGTCGAGTACCAGCGAATCTGTCCGTGAGCGTCCAGCCCATAGGTGTAGCCGAGACTGCTGACGGCAAAGGTCAAGCGGGTATTGCCAGTTCCCAAGGCCATCTGTTTAGGCTTACTGGTCTTGAGCGTGTTTTTCCCGATGGCCTTCGGTGCCGCTCCCGTCTTTAAAGTGTAGGTTGTGCGGGTAGTCGTCCCATTCTTGCGGGCAAAGGTTAACGTGACGCGATTGGTCCGGTCGGCGTAAAGCCCCAGTACACCCACGGCATGTTGGGTACGATAGCCCTTGAGATGCTTGGTGATGGTCGTGGCCGGCGTATCGCCGTGGACGGTCAGGGTGACCTTAGTGGCCGCCGGTGTCTTGACCAGAATCAATCCCGTCAATGGGGAGGTCTTGTAAGGATTGACGATGACCTTGGCGTGCGTCGATCCGGGCTTGACCTGTTTAAGGTCGTGACGGTAGGTCTTGCTTAACTTGTTGGTTGTCGTCGTGTTGGCCGTTGACAGCGCCGGGCGGATGTTAAGTTTAATCTGGTTGGTCGTCAGAATATCCTTTTTGGCGTAGTGCTGGTGAACCAGCAGGTAGCGGCGAATATTGTGGCGCTCGTGATAAGCCGCGGCACCACCGACCACGATAAGCGCAAGTAACACGCCGATCGTGATTTTCCAAAACTTCTTCATAACTATGTAACTCCCTTTGTCTAAATTCCCGTGGTGATCAGGTATTCTCATTCATTGTAGCAAGCCGTTCTGGTTGCGTGCAAGTTAATATTTTGTGACGGAATTAGTTTATACGTCATATAGATGGTGTGGTGATGGGTTTTTGGTGATTCGATTGGCGGGAGAATCTTGCTGGAAATTGGTCACTGACAAACGTTGATGGTGGATGAAGTACGTTGGAAAAATGAACAAATCCCCGTAAGATTTACTGGCCAATCTTACGGGGATTATCTGTTTTAAGTTTTAGAGAAAGGCGTTGCGCTAATCGAAGTAGCTACGTTTATGAAAACTGAAAATTAATTTTTCGTTGCGTTTTTTCTGCGATTTGGGCTAACTCTTTGACGGTTAGTTCCTTACTGCCGTCTTCCATGGCGCTAACTTCTTGTTCAGTTTGACCGATCTTTACGGCAAAGTCTTTTACCGATAGACCCATGTCATTGCGTAGTTGCCAAACAGCATAGCCAAGTTGTTGATTGAGTTTGGCCTGTTTATAATCACTAGCGAATTCAGGATCTTGCTGACTGCGGGTTCGTAAATACTTTTCAGCGTCGTCCATGGTGGTCCCTCCTTGTGTTATAAATTGCACGGATCTGTTTTGCGTGCTTGATTTCTTTTTTAGGGGTTTTCTGTTGCTTTTTAGTGAAGCCGTGAGTGATGACGTAATGGGAACCTTCGACTCTAAAATAAATGGCACGCTGAATGTTGTTGGAAAACTTAGAACGGATTTCGTATAAATTATTTTCTAGTTTTTTGACCAATTGACGCTTCTCGGCTGATGGTAATCCACGTTCCTTTATGTCATCAAGAACAGCTAAAAATTTAGCAGCATCTTTGGCCGGAAGATTGTCCAAGAATGCTGTGAATTCATTTTTATTAAAAAAATCGAACCGAATTGGTTTCATTTAGAGTATGGTAACGCATGCATTACCATATGTCATCTCTTTTCACACAATCAGTTGAGAAAAGCAAAATTACAGGTCCTTACTTGCACCGGACTCATCGTAGCATATTCGATTTATAAATCCAATTTAGATGCATTGTATTTGTTCTAACTGTTGGTTAGAACGGATGACTTGAGATGGATTTCAAACGCAAGCCAGCTAGTTTGAAATTGATATTCGAAAAATTTGTTGGGTCATCGTCAGCGGAAAAATAAGTATACCAATAAAAAACACCCACCCAAGCCAACACTTCGGTAGGTGCCTGCACGCTACAGTGAATGCAGTCGTGCACTGTTAGTTCAGTTACTTAATTAAGATCAAACGTGTAGTTGCTAGGGAATAGCGGTTGCCGGTAGGCCCGGTAAACGTAGCCCTTGTCTGGAATATTATCGACATGGAGGTTGAAGACTTGTTGGTCACCAGCTACTTCGATAATGTTACTACCCGTTCCGTTCTTGGCGTTCAGATAACCAAAGTCAATCAGGTGATTGCCGTTGGCGAGGCGTTGGCTGTTACCGATTCGGTCGGTGTAGTTAGCCTTGCCCAAACTCTTGCCGTAAGCCCAATTCTGCTTGATGGTCATATGCTTTTCGTTAACCGTATATTGAACGGCCTGCGAGAACTTGCCGCTGGTCTTCTTGTTTCCATTCGTGACAGCGTAGTTGTTGTCGTAGAGCAGAAGATCTCTCGTATTGGCATTGCCATCGTGGTCGTCTAGAAGATAGGCGGCGTGTTGACCACCGGTGATCGTCGTGCCCTTGGCGGCTTTCAGAACGAATGGTCGGTAAGCCTTAGGCCAGCTCTTCACTTTCTTTCCGGAGAAGAGCCACTTGATATTCCCCGTCTTGTAGTCCATCTTCATCACGAGATCTTGGTGTCGACTGGAAATGACCAAGCTCTTGTCGGACTTGTCGTAATACAGGGCGTTGTTGTGCAGCCAATCGACCTTGCCATCGGACCGCGTAGAGGAGTCGTACTTCTTCCACATGTTCTTCGGCAGAATCCGCTTCATGTCGAGAACCTTCACGACTTTCCCCGTCTTGTGGGAAAGCTCAACGATGGTGTCTTCGACGTATTTACTCCCGTCGGAAACGGTGGCCAACAGGTTGTGGTTCGGCAATTCGATGACGTCATGGTGAATAACCGTCGTCTCTTGCTTGTTTTCCGACTTGGCCGTGGCCTTGATATTCTCGGTACTCTTGGTCTTATTGCTGATGTGATATTGCTTGTAAACACGGCCCAGATAGTCGGTCTCAATCAGGTCGTTGTAGACCATGTGGGCGTTATCTTTCTTATTCATCAGAATAATGTGACCGTTGCTGAGTTGTTTATAAATGTGTTGCGCGTAGTTATCGGAATACCACCGGACAGCGCCATCGGCATCGACCGCGAACGGCCGCTGGGTGGAGCGAATCAGGAAGGTCATCTGGTTATTGCCCAACTTCATCTTTGTCTTATCATTCTTGGTCACGCTTAACTTCAGATGGGCGAGGTTTTTGGCCAGTGCTTTGGTCTGAATGTTGAGTGTTTTAGTCGTTACCTTGCCGGCTTTCGTGGTCAAATGAACCTTGACCGTGTTGTTATAGTCGGCGTATAGGCCAACGATTGGCAGACTGTGCTTGGTCGTATAACCAGCGATCGTGTTGGTGACTGAAGTCTTGTCGGTCTTCCCCACGACCGTGTAGCTGACCTTGACCGCCTCATCCGTCTGGAACAAGGCGATCGCCGATAGTGGGGATGTCTTGTAAGGATTAAGTTGAACGTACATGTTATCCGCGGTATATTTACCGGAGTTCAACTTGGCTTTCAGACTGGCCGTGGTTCCGGCTTGCTGATCCTTGAGCGTCGAAACGAGATCACTGCCAATATTACTTTTAATTTTGGCGGTTGATAAGATCGCCGAATCTTTTACGCGTTGTGGTTGCTTCGGTGGATCAGCCTTAGTAGACTGGGCGCAACCAGTTAATGCGAGGACGACGAAGGCTGCCCCAATCAGCCAACCAAAGCGTCTATGTTTTATCAAAATGACACCACTTTCTTTAAGTATTGATCCGATCGGATGATAGTCGGTTGAGACAGCCAATCGCACCTGTTTATTAATTATAGGATGCGTTTTCAATGGAACTATAAGAATTCTGTGAAGATACTATGAATTTTAAGGTAATTTAAAGGTCGGCTGGTCGTGGTTAATTTAGGACGCTATCCGCAACTATGGTACAATTAAACAATCATGGGTAGACACGATTAGAGGAGGAGTTTGACATGGATTCGCAAGATCGTATTAATTTTAAACTGGGAGCTAAACGCCAGATTCTGGACCACCTGAGCTTTTTCATTCTGCTGTCCATTCTATGGATTGCGCTGAACGCGATTGGGGGTATGGTCTACGAACGCAGTCTCAATGGGGTTACGGATACCATGACGGGGACCGGTTGGAGTTTTGCGACCAACGTCTTTTCGTTCGGCTGGTTGCTGATCATTGCCGGTCAAATGCTGCGGGCGGGGACCCGCCTGACAATGATCGACATTGACCGGGGGAATGCCGAGCTAGACAATCCCATTCAACGGAGTTTCAAGTTGTTCGATAACGGTCGGTACTTCTTGGGATGGCTGTTCATCGGTATCTTGGTCAGCATTTTTACGTTCTTGTGGAGCCTGTTGCTAGTGGTTCCGGGAATCATTAAAGCCTATTCCTATTCGCAGGCGTTCTTCCTTTACCGGGACGCCGTCGATAAGGGTGAACAGCTCTCACCACTACAGGCGATCACCAAGTCGCGGGAAATGATGAACGGCAACAAGAGCTTCTTATTTATCATGGATCTGAGCTTCATCGGCTGGTTCTTCCTGTCCTTTATCACGTTCGGATTGGCCGGCCTGTTCGTTCAACCATACTATGACATGGCGCGGGCGAAGTTCTTCAACCAACTGGTCGTGCGCCACGACCAGCCGCAAGCGACCGGAACACAGCAGATGTAGGTCGCTGGCTGCCGTCTGGGCACCGCCTTACCGTTCGCCAAATTTGGTCTGGATCGCGGTGGGCAGGACGGGCCAAGCCAAAGAGCGGTCTTGTCCCTCGCTTTGAGCCGGTAGCCCGCGTCTCAAAGGCGCCATTTTCCAAGCGAACCGCTTGGAAAATCCCACGGCTGAGACCAAATTTGACTCACTCACGGCTACGTGAAGGGTATTCAATTAATTAATCAGAATCAAGCTATAAGACTAGTGGAGCTCAGGCTTTGCTAGTCTTTTTTTAGGCTAAGGATTGGCGTGAGGGCAATCAGGTGGTGGGGTGGATTGAAATGTTGGGATTGAGGTAACTTGCTAGCGAGGTAAACGGCTGTGGATTTAACCGTTATAGCCGCAGACAACCAGTTTTTAAATAAATTACCCATCAGGGGTTGTCTTTCCAACTGTACTAGGTATAATAGTACACACAGAACACGTAGCCAAATCAAGGGGTGAAGAACATGCAAGTTAACGATCAATCCAGTCTGCCCTACTACGAGCAGCTGGTTCTACGCGTCAAACAACAGATCGTTCAGGGTATCTTGCGGCCGGGTGACCGGTTGCCGTCGGTCAGAGAAATGGCCCGGCAGGAACAACTTAACCCGAACACGGTCAGCAAGGCCTACAAGCAGTTGGAAGCCCAGCAAGTCATCACTACGGTCCACGGGAAGGGCACTTACGTCCGCGAGACAACGCCACCAGCCGGCGATTCGGCCCAGGTGATTGCCTCGAAGAAACAACTCCTGACGTTACTGACGGAGATTCGGTACCTCGGTGTACCGCTGGACGAAGTGGTCGATTGGATTAAAGCGGCATATGAGGGGGTAGAACAATGACACTACAGGTAACGGGTTTAAGTAAACAAATTAACGGACGGCCAATCATTCAGGGCATTAATTTTGAATGGGCGCCCGGCGAAATCATCGGTTTAGTCGGTCGAAACGGCGTGGGCAAGACCACGTTATTTCGGACAATGATGAACCATTACGTCGCCGAGGCAGGACAAGTCTCGATCGACGGTGAAGCGATTCAACAAGTACCACAACGGCAACAACAAGTCTTCTTTATTGATACGCAATACAACTTTCTCAGCACCTATCGGCTGTGGGAACTGCCCCGTTTCTTTGGGGCGGTGTATCCCCGGTTCGATGAGCAACGATTCACGGCGCTGATTCAACAATTCAAGTTGGATGCGAACAGCCAGTACCGTCGGCTTTCCAAGGGGATGCGGGCGCTGGTCAATCTGATCTTGGCCTTGACGTCGAATGCGACCTACATCATCTTGGATGAACCCTTCGACGGCTTGGACGTGATTGTACGGGAAAACATTGCCACAATGGTGATTGACGAGATGGCCGATCAGCAGAAGGGCTTCTTGATTTCGTCTCACGACCTAAACGAGCTGGATGGTCTGAGTGACCGGGTGCTCCTGCTAAAGGACAGCCAGTTGGTTCATGACTACAATCTGGAGGAAATTCGCGCCCGGGCCAAGAAGATTCAGTTGGTTTTAAATGACAAGGTGATTCCGGATGTGATTAAGCAACAGAGTCAGTTGATTCGGGTCTCCGGACGGGTCCTCGTGGTCGTTATTCCCGATTACACGCCGGACATCGATCATAAATTAAAGGCGCTTCACCCCGTCTTATTCGAAGAGTTGCCGCTGACTCTCGAGGACCTCTTCCGGGCAAACCTCGCGCACGATACCGGCTACCAGATGATTAAGTAGGGAGGAGAATAACGAATGTTTAGACAAAAGATTGATCAATTAATTTGGCAACGGCACCGGCGTATCTTATTTGCCATCGCCATAGTGACCCTGTTTGGCATACTGATCAGCGCGTTATTTGTGCTCCACACGGTGGTCGTGGATCATGCCACCCATCAGCTGGTTAACGTTAGTCTTATCAAGCAGTGGCGCCCCTACAACGGGGTTTACTTTCCAGCGTATTCGATGTGGTTGCCGTTGGCGGCTTGGTTGAGTGGACTCGTGGTCATGCACCTAGATTTACGCGATCATTTCAACCAATTCCTATTTAGCAGTGGGTATAGCCGCAAGCACGTTTACTGGTCCAAGATTAAAGTTACCTGGAGTGTCCTGTTACTCCTCAACGTGGTCGGCACGGCCATGGAGTATCTTATCTTTTGGTTGGGAACGCCGCACGGCTACACATGGACCATTGCCTGGCCGGGGGTCCTGACCTCATGGCTAGTTGGGTTAATTATGTCGTTGGGATTATTTGCCATCACCTGGTTTGCATCGGTCATCATGGGTCAATCGGGGCCATTGGTGATCACGGTCGCAGGCTTTACAATTTCTTTAGCAGGATTTACCGGAATTGGTGGTAGTATCTTAACTAAGGAACCGTTCGCGTTGACCAGCGATCAGGCGATGTGGTTTGGACTAATCGTCTGGCTCATTGCCTCGGTGATTCTGTTCGTCTGGGGAGCGGCTCTGTATCGACATCTTTCACTGGAACACAACGGTGAGTACTTATTGTTCCCGCATTTACGGGTACCGGTATACATCGTCTTCGTCCTCTATGTGACGCTGTTATTCAGCTGGTCAGCGGATGGCGTTTCGTCAATCGTGGCCTTCGTGCTGTCGGCACTGTTTGGCTACGGTTGGCTGTGGCGGCCACGACTGGGTGAGCAGTGGCACCAGTGGCGTGAACGTAAACAAGGCTAGAGAGTAGGATTCAAATTGATTTAAGTGGTGTTTGGCGGCTTGGGGAAGTGCGCGGCGCCAAGGGGAGCGTTGATTCGTTGGGGAAACGAGTCGACGAAAAAACGGGCAGTCTCAGCAGTTAATGCTGGGGCTGTCCGTTTTTGTGATGAAGCGTGAACCGTAAAAGTGACTAGGCGGTGTGCAGGTACCAGTCGTAAATTCGCTGGGCTTGTTTTGCTTGAAGATAGCGGAGCTCAATGCTCTGGTTCTTATTGCCATGACGGACGTTAACGACGAGGTGCATCAACTGCTTGCGCCGCATCCAAACCGAACGTTCTAATCGCATGGATTGAATCATGTCGGCGGGGACGTAGTAGGTCTCCTTGGTCCAAACGTGACCGGTCTGGAGCACGAGCATCGTGGGGGTCAGTAGCTGACCACCCGTCTGCCGGGCCGCGAACAGTCCTTGGAAGTAGGCCAGCACGAGAACCAGAGCGAACAGCCACCACCAATGGGGCCATAGCCACGTCGCAACGGCTACCGGGATGATGGCTACCAGTAAGGCGTTACGTATCAGGTACCATTTACGCCGATCGGCGACGTTGAGAGCACTGAGGTCCGGCATGTGGTCGGGGAGCCAGCCAAGAAAGGCCGGCGTCACATCGTAGAGTTGTGCCTGCGGAACCGCTGGTAGAATGACCAGGTCGTCATCGTCATCTTCCGAGGCGGCCTTAGAGGCCAGTAGTACTTGAACCGTTTGGATGTGAAGCCACTGCCGAAAAATATTTTGCTTGATGCGAATGGCTTGAATCCGTCGAAGTGGTGCGGTAATCGTATTGCGCTGGAAGAAGCCCTTGGCCGTCTTGAGTTGGTCGCCCTGTAACGTCACGTCGAAGTGGTAATAGCGCAAGTAGGTCCACAGAAAGGCACCAATCCAGGCAATTAGGACCACGATGAGGGCACCAGCGATAAGCATAATCAGGGCCAGATGGGTGGCGTCGTTGATCAGCGTGTCGGTCCAGCGACGGGGAATCTTGTCGTAGAGGGCTAACAGAATCAACAGTAACGGGATGAACCCCGTGGATGTGACCGCAAACTTGAAGAGTGTTCGGTTGTTGATGCGGTAGTGTGCGGTGGTCGGGTGTTCAAGGTTCGGCGTCGTTTCCGCCATAGCAGTATTGTCGTCTGGCCTTACCGTCGTGGTCGATGCTGGTTCGGCGGCCGGTATTCCCTGTCGATAGCGGTCAATCTCACCGGCCAATGTAGTGGGAACCGCGGCGAGGCGAGCCTCGGGCTTGTTGTCATCGTGACTCGCCGTCTCAATGGACACCTCTTCCAGCTTGAACGGTGCTAGGAAGAACCACTGCTTACGCTGGACGGTTTGAATCCGGGCGTAGGGGATGTGTTCGTGATGACGGACGAAGACGCCAGAATTGATTTCCACGGCTTGTGGCGTCACGCGATAGCTCAGCGTGGCCCAGTGAACGACGGGCCAGATGAGGATGGCGATGATGAGTAAGACCCAGCCGAGAGCAAACCAGATTGGCTGATTGTAGAGTGAAATGAGTAGCAGCAATAAGTACCAGTAATCCTTGATGGAATGGGCAATATGAAGTAGTAAGCCCAGTGGATGGGTGCGTTTAGGCTTGGTCATGGCGGGCCTCCCGCGCGAGCCGCATGATTTGTTCGCGCAATGCCTCGGCCTCAGCCAATTCCAGTCCCTCAATCCCGTGATTAGTCGAGGCGGTGGCGATAGAGACCTTGGTGAGTTTCTGCCATTGCAACAGCGGACCGGCATTTAACGTCACGTTTTGCACCCGTGCGATGGGGATGGCGACGCGTTTCTTAAAGATCATGCCGGACTGCATCTCCACGGCGACTGCCGAGATTTGGTAGCGGGTGAAACGGTAACGGTAGGGAATCAAGGCGACTTCGCCGATGAATTCAAGGATAGTAAATGCGGCGAAGAGAATAACCAGCCAGAACGGCCAGTCCCAGTAGGTGTAAGCCAGCCAGATGAGGCCGGTGATGACGCCAAAGACAACGAGGCTCCCCAACGCACTGATCCGCCAGATCAGCTTAATTCGCTGCGGTAAATGGTGATTTTCGGTTGACATAGATGCACATAACTCCTCTCCTGATGATTTAAGTGTAGCAAGTTGGCTGACCACTGACAACCGGTGGTCCAAATAAGTTTAGCCAGAAATTTTTCAGCGTAGTCGTGGCGGGCGGTTTACCGTTTGACTAGGCCCAATTCTTGGAGAGTGGTGTTTGACGGATGACACCTCGGCCCGTATAATACTTACAACAACCAAATAAGTCCTTTTAAGTTAGTCCCGTGAGGCTGATAAAGGTACGGTAGAAGTCATTTGCGTGCGCCTAGGCGTAAGTGAACCTAGCGGCTGGAATTCTTGCGGGATTCGGCCGCTTTTTTCATGCCGACAGGTTGAAATCGAATCGATGGAGGAATTTAGTTATGTCACAGATTTACGTTGCGAGTCCTTTCTTTAGTCCCGAACAGGTTGACCGGGTGAAACGGGTGGAAGCCGCCTTAACGGCCAACCCCACGGTCAAGGATTTCTACTCACCACGGCTCCATCAGGATACGGCCAACGAACAGTTCACTAAGCCGTGGGCGACAGAAATTTTCCACCGCGATATGGACCAGATTGCGGCGGCGGAAGTCATCGTCACGGTGATTGACTTCGAGGCCAAGAACCTCGACTCCGGTACGGCCTACGAATTGGGCGTAGCCACGATGAGCAACAAGCCCATCATCGCCCTGCAGGAAAAAGACGAGGCCGTCAATCTGATGGTCACGGAGAGTATGCACTGGTACACCAAGAATGTGGCTGACCTGGAGACCTATGATTTCACAGCGTTACCAGCCGGTGAATTTGTCGGCGAGATTCTCTAACCTTTTAGATTGATCGGCGACTGGTCCTAACTGGGCCAAGTTCGTTGAAGATACCTGACCACGGGCGCAAACTTAACGCGAGCCCGTGGGTACATAGGCTGCCAAATCAACTGTCGGTAGTCACCAGCAACTTAATTGAATAAGAGAGAGCAGTCACAGCAGTTCGCAGTATTCGACTAGAGAAAGGTGAGGACATATGGCACAAGAGATGAAAGCAAGCGCAACAAAGACACCGAAGACATTCGGACGGGTGGAGTCGATTCCGAGTGAGCATCGGCGCATGTCGAATTGGGATTTGTTTGCTACGTGGATTGGCGCAAACGCCAACAACGGGACCTGGTACATCGGCGGGGTCATTGCCGCCTGTGGCTTCCTGACGGCGTCGACCACCCTTGTGGTGGTGGGGTTGATCTCTTACGCATTACTTGCAGTGGCGAGCTACATGGGTTATCGGACCGGCTTACCGGCAATGGCCCTGACCCGGGCGTCATTTGGCCTGCGGGGGAGCTTCATTCCCTCGGTGATCAACGTGATTCAATTCATTGGCTGGGCAGCGGTTAATACGTTCATCGCTGCCACGTCCATCAGCTACATTTTCGGAGAATTATTCGGGTGGCCGCTCTACGGTAAGCCCGGGGGAACCTTCGGCTTAATTGTCGGGATTGTCATCATGAGTGTCTTGCATTTATTGAGTATTTCGTTAGGCGAACGGTCCGTACGGTTGATTGAACGAATCGGAATTATCTTGGTGGTTATCTTCGTGTTGTGGGAATCCGTGGTGGTCTTCCGGACGGTTTCCTTTAGCGACATTGTCGGCTGGCAACCGCCTCACAATTTGCGGATGTCCTCCGGGGTGGCTGCGGATACCTTGGCGGCTTTCAACTTGGCGTGGGTCACGGCCGCGTCAGACTTCAGTCGCTTCACGAACAAGAAGTCCGCGGCGACGAAGGCCAGCTTCCTGGGTGCCAACTTCGGTCTGTTCTGGTTCGCTTTCATCGGGTTGTTCGCGACGATTGGGACGGCGGTGTCACTGAATCATTTCGACCCCAACAACTCCGACCCTAGTACGGTCGCAGCAAAGTTAGGATTAGGCATCATCGCCTTATTAGTCATCGTACTGACCAGTACCACGGCGAACGCGGTGAACCTGATGTCGGCGGGCTCGGCACTGACCAACATGACGCATCGGCTATCGCTGAACGTGAGTCTGTGGATTGTGACGCTGGCGGCTACGGCGGTTACATTCATCCCGGTCTATCTGGCGAGCTTCCTGGATGTCTTCGAAACCTTCCTGGATGGGATCGGCATGTTTCTGGGACCAGAGATTGCCATCTTCTTGGTGGACTACTTCATCCTGAAGGGCAAACGCTACCGGTTGAGTGAGTTCACCAAGGTTCACGGTGCCTACTGGTACGCTCACGGGGTTAACTGGGTGGCCGTTGCCAGCTGGGGTCTAGGCGTTGTTGCCTACTGGGGGCTGAAGCAGGTTCCAGTGATTGCGACCACGATTGGCGCAACCTTCATTGCTATGGCGATTACGGCGCTAATCTATCTGGTGGGGATGCGCTTCACCCGGGTTCAACCGGCTAAGGCCTAAAGCTGTTGGTAGTCGTGATTGACGAAATAGCCACATGTTTTCACCAAATAACCCATTAATATAGAAGAAACTGACACGATTAGTCATTGCGGGAGTGCAGGCTAATCGTTTTTTTTCGTCGTAGTTGCGGGGCAGAATGGCTGGCGTGGCGGGGATGAGAGGGACTGGGTTAGTTGGGAGAGCGGCGTCGTGAAATTAAGAAAATTGTGGTGCGGTATAGGTGGCGGGATAAGAGGAAGTGCGACGCCTCAGGTGCGTCTGGTTGGTTGGAATCAGTTATCGGTTGAGGCTGATGAAGGTCAACATTTGTATTAGCCGAGAGTGAGCCAAATCTGGGCTCAGCCGGGGCATCCAGGACTGGTGGGTTACCAGTCCTAGATGGGCGTCTTGGAAACGCCGGGTTTTGGCGGTTTCAAGCGATGACCAAGACCGATTCTCAGGCTTGGTCCGGTCCTTTCCCCAGCGTTCCAGCCCAGATCTTGGCGAACGGCAAGGCGGTCAGCCTCGACAGCCTGTTTCCATCCTGCCTCCTGGAAGCGCCAGAAAGATAGTTGATTCCCGACACTTAACAATGCGAGCGGTTTAGCTTAATTTCCCGTCCCCGCCACTCTATGCTCAAGGAAAGCTGGTTAGATATGCCGATACCACCATCAAATTTAGCGAGCCGGGAAGCACGAGCGCACGTGGAGAACGTGTTAAAATGAAAGTGGAAATCAGTATAGGAGGGTGATCGGAATGATGCAAAAAATGCCAATTTTACCATTAGTGGACCGATTGACGGCTGGCAAGAGCGTGACGTTGACTACGAGTGATGGGCAGAACGTGCGCATTCAACCAGAGGTCGCGGCGGGAAAACTGACCGGTAATTATGTAAGTAGTGCGTTGCCAGGAATCCGCTACGACGATCCCCGGATTATCTTGAAGGAAACCCTAACCGAATTCGATGCGCAGAACGTCACCATCTCGAGTATTGACTAAGATTAATCGCGGTAGAAACACGGGATTTAGTGAAAATAATAATGGCGGCAAGTCTCCCTAACCCTACTGTGTTGGGAGGCTTTCGTTTACGCCAGGCGAATGAGAAGTGAGAGAATTGAAGATTGACTTTGCGATGTTAACGGACCGCGAGACGTTAAAGATTCGGTTGTTGACCTTTATGAACGATGAGCGGCGGCATTTCAGCTTAACTGAATTTGCCGAAATGACCGATGTAAGTTATTCGCGGGCCTATCATGTGTTGTTGAACTTGCGGTCTGACCTTTTGACGTTGGATGTGCAAACGATCTTAACCAAGGACGACTTGGCGACGACGGTGACGATGGATGAGTACCGATACTGGCTGTATCGTCATAGCATTCCCTATCAGGCGATGGTGGCCACGCTGACTCAGCGTTACGATCAGGCCAGTGCCTTTTGTGCCGACCTAGGTATTAGCACGTCGACGTTTAATCGGCGCATGAAGGCCATGAAGCAGCAGTTGGCCCAGTATGATTTACAGCTGGTCGCCAATCCGCTGCGGCTTGCGGGCAATGAAGTATTGATTCAACTCTTGTATTTTATGTTATTCAGTACGACGCTGACGCCAGTGGCGGATCTACCCCACCTGTCGCCGCGCATGCAGAAGCTACATGATCAGGTGATGGCGACCTACGCCAATCCCAGCGTTTATCAGGAGTCGGCGAGCCTGACGCAGCGTAAGGACTTGCTGGTTACCCTGGCCTTACTGCGGCTTGAACAGGGCTACCGGTACACGTCGCTACGGTTTCCGCTGGCTCACCTGACCGATCTCCGCAAGTTGGCGGGGGCGCTTCAGGATCAGCTTGGTGACACGCCGCAGCAGGCGTTGACCGAGTTGGCGGCGCTGGATTATTTGCTCACCAGCTCGCCTTACTTCGTGCGGGCACTGCAACCGCAGGCCATGCAACGACTGTATCTGGGCTTGAAGCAACGACTGGGAAACTATGAGCTGGCACCGGGTGTGCACGAGTTGGCGGACTACGCCACGGGACGCGATTGGTTTGCCAACTGGTTATTTTCACTCTGCCAGTTCATGTTGTTATTCCGGGTAGACCCATTGCTCCGACCGGAAATTACGGCGCTTTACCAGCCCACGAAATCCTCGATGGCTGCGGCGACTGCATTGGCGAAGAGTATGGGGCGGCTGTACCCTGGACAGGTGGCCGCGGCAGATATCCGGTTGGTTCAGAAGCATTTGAGCAAATACACCAACGGGTTGACGTTGACGGAAGCCAAGGTGGAGATTCTGGTGACCTACGACATGATCGGTGTGACCACGGATATCTTTAACCGCTTACTGAGCGGCGTGGTTCACCTGAGCCTGCTGACTGATCAGACGGTGATTGATCCGGCCAACCGGGACAATTACCTGATTATTTATGGTGTCGATCCCTTGGCGGCTGGTTTTGCCACGCAGCACCACATCGAGGCATTTCACTGGGTCAAGGAGCTGGCCTACGGGGAGAATTTGGATCGGCTGATTCGAGTGCTACGGCACCACGAGCTGTCGCTGTTTGCGCTGGACTTTAACAACCGCAAGCACCCGCTTAGCGAGGATTAAAAGTGAACAGATGAACGAATGAAACGGGCCGGGGCCTTGCGCACCGACCCGTTTGTTCGTGGCCCGAGAACGTTTAGGGGTCAAAATAGGATATATGGCGGACTAATTGTGCAACAGGATTGTTTTGTAGTGGACAGTTCATGGTATAATGAAAACGGATACACATTTTACGGAAAGGGGAGTTGAAAAATGGTGGAGCATGAGCAATTAAAAACACTGACAAAGATCTATAGCTTGGTGACGCAGTGCTACAACCAACCACTAGCGGAACTCAGCCTGAACCTACCTCAGTGTCAGTTGTTAACCTACGTTGCGGACGAGGAATTAACGGTGGCTCAAGCCGCGAAGAAGCTAGGCTTTTCAGCGACCCGGACGTCGAATCTCGTCGTGGATCTGTGCAAACGAGGATATCTAAGTCAGCGGGTGGCTTCGAAGGATCGGCGCCGTCGGTATCTGACGTTAACGGTTCTGGGCCGAAAGAAATTGCGGCTCATCCAAGAGCAGTTGCCAACGACCCTGTCGGACACCCTGAAACAGTTGCAGGGCGCTAGCCAGCAGGTTGTCGCGACAGAGCCTGTGACGACGGGAGATTCGACGCATTAACTAAAGCAAACGGCAAGGTGGAATCCTGACAGACGTAGTCGATGGGGTTAACCGAATAACAATCAGTCAAAAAAGAAGTCTGAACGACCAACAGTGTTGGCGGTTCAGACTTCTTTCGTTTAGGGGACAAGCTCGGTAGGATTAACGGTTCTTAGCTTGGGACTTTGCCCGTAGTGGGGCGTGCCGATGGGTCCAGAGGTCTGCGGCCAGTCCACTCAGGAGAACGGTGATTAGACCGATGGCGCCCAGCGCACCCAATCCAATTGCGGCGGTTGTGATTTGCCAGTTGATGAGGGCAGCTAGGACGGCAATCGTCAGGACTGCAATGA
The DNA here is from genome assembly GCA_021383565.1 of Levilactobacillus brevis. NCBI lineage: Bacteria > Bacillati > Bacillota > Bacilli > Lactobacillales > Lactobacillaceae > Levilactobacillus > Levilactobacillus brevis. Next base: position 2,548,557 of record CP079699.1, read on the forward strand.
ATAAGGGGGCAAGTAGTTCAAAAAACATTTTCGTATGGGCCATGGGGTCACCACTTTCTGTAAAAATAAATATAAAAAATATTATGCTGCAAGTCCCTTGAAAACTCAAGGGAAATTTGTATTTTTGGGGTTATTTATTTAATGGATAATATAAAATTAAAGTTAGGTCTAATTAAAAAATGCTTTACAAATCGTTGCGTGTCCGTATAATAGGATGATAGTTAAGAGAAAAGGGAGTTGGAAATTATGACAGACAACGTTTCAACGAAGCCGACGAATTTGACCGGCTACGCAAACGGCCCGTCATTGGAAGAAGTAAATGGAACCGTCAAGATCCCCAAGGGGAATGGCTTTTTAAAGAACTTAATGGCCTTTTCGGGTCCGGGCGCATTGGTCGCCGTGGGGTACATGGATCCGGGGAACTGGGTGACTTCAATCGGTGGGGGTGCGAAGTACGGCTACCTGCTGATGTCCGTCATCTTGATGTCGAGTTTAATCTCGATGTTGCTCCAATATATGGCGGCTAAACTGGGCATCGTGACACAGATGGATTTGGCTCAGGCCACACGAGCGCATACCAGTAAACGAATTGGCGCCGTGTTGTGGGTCGTGACCGAGTTGGCCATTATGGCAACCGACATTGCTGAAGTTATCGGGGGCGCGATTGCCCTGCAACTGCTGTTCGGTGTGCCGCTGATCCTAGGGGTGTCCCTGACGGTATTTGACGTATTATTACTATTATTGTTAACCAAATTAGGTTTCCGGAAGGTTGAAGCCATCGTGATCTGCCTGATTACGGTAATTCTGGTGGTTTTCGCCTATGAAGTGATTATTGCACAACCCAACATGGGCGCGGCGATGGCAAACTTCATTCCGCGAACGGAAATCATGCACTCTGGTCAGTTGACCATGGCGCTGGGAATTGTAGGGGCTACGGTAATGCCACATAACCTCTACCTCCATTCGTCCATTTCGCAGACGCGGAAGTTCAACCGAGACGATCCGGCTGAAATGCGGCGGGCGGTGAAGTTTACGACGTGGGACTCGAACATTCAGTTGTTTGGCGCCTTTGTGATTAACTGCTTGCTGTTACTGCTGGGGGCAGCGATGTTCTTCGGTAAGGGGACCGACCAATTGGGAACTTTTGGGAACCTTTACGCGGCCTTGCAAGATAACCAGCTAGCCGGTGCGGTGGCCTCACCGTTGCTGTCGACATTGTTTGCGGTTGCCCTGCTGGCCTCGGGTCAGAACTCGACGATTACGGGGACACTGACGGGACAGGTCATTATGGAAGGCTTTATCAATTTAAAGATTCCATTGTGGGTGCGGCGTCTGGTTACTCGGTTAATCTCGGTGGTTCCCGTCATTATTTGTACGATCATCTATGGGGGAAACGAGACGGCTCTGGATAACCTGCTGGTGAATTCGCAGGTCTTCCTGTCGATTGCGTTGCCATTTTCCATGATTCCGCTGACGGTGTTTACCTCTTCTAAGAAGATCATGGGTGCCGAGTACGTTAACAAACGCTGGATTACGGCCATGGCCTGGCTGTGCACGATCGTTCTGACCGTGTTGAATATTCAAATTGTGATGGAAAGCGTGAAGAGTCTCTTTTAACCGCTTGGTGTATTGACATTTAGCCGGACTCCCGGTATCATCGACATCATAAGCGATGAATCAGTCCAGTAGTGGGTGCGGCTCCGGTCAAGAAATCTGACGGTGCTGAGAGTCAGAACGTCCGTATCCACGAATTACGCTGAGGAGCGGCCGACTAGTCGGCGGGTCATTCCGTTAATGATGACGAGCGGTTGTCGATAGACAACAACTTGGGTGGTAACGCGGATTTCAATTCGTCCCTGATGGCATGGTGCCATTGGGGACTTTTTTATTGAGAGAATTACACTAGGAGGAACGGAAATGTCAATTATTGATGAGTTAAAATGGCGTGGCGCGATTAACCAGCAGACTGATGAAGCCGGTTTAGGCGAATTGGTTAAGGATAAGGCCGTGGGCTTGTACGTAGGAATCGACCCAACCGGGGATTCCATGCACATTGGTCACTTGATTCCCTTTATGATTATGAAACGATTCCAGTTAGCCGGTCATCGGCCGTACATTATCATCGGGGGCGCGACGGGGTCGATCGGTGATCCTTCCGGAAAGAAATCCGAACGGGTACTGCAAACGATGGATCAAGTTCGGCATAACCAAGACTGCTTGACCAAGCAGATGGAACACCTCTTCGGTCAAGATGGGACCTTTAAGATTGTTAACAACTACGATTGGCTGTCCAAAATTTCATTGTTAGACTTCCTGCGAGACTACGGGAAACTCTTTAACGTTAACAACATGTTAAATAAGGAAGTTGTGGCCTCACGGCTCGAAGTCGGTATTTCCTACACGGAGTTCACGTATCAAATTCTCCAATCCATTGACTTCTTACACTTGTTCCAAGCAGAAGACGTGCAACTCCAAATCGGTGGCGCGGACCAGTGGGGGAACATCACGGCCGGGATTGACCTGATTCATAAGCTGAAAGGCTCCGACGCCAAAGCCTATGGTCTGACCATTCCACTGCTCTTGAAGGAAGACGGGACGAAGTTTGGGAAATCCGAAGGCGGTAACGTTTGGCTCGACCCAGAGAAGACGTCGCCTTATGAGTTCTACCAATTCTGGATTAACACCAACGATAAGGACGTTATCAAGCTGTTGAAGTACTTCACGTTCTTAGACCAAGATCAGATTAAGGAATTGGAAACGGCTGTGGCAACCCACCCAGAGAAGCGGGAAGCACAGCGTCGTTTGGCTGAAGAAGTCACGGAATTTGTTCATGGCCATGATGCCGTGGTTGAAGCCCAACATATTACCAAGGCATTGTTCTCCGGGGATGTGGCTGACTTGACGGCTAGCGAAATCAAACAGGGCTTCAAGAAGATGCCTTCCGTGACGGTTAGCGCTGACAAGAAGAACTTAGTTGAATGGTTAGTGGATGATACGAAGATTGAATCTTCACGGCGTCAGGCTCGTGAAGACTTAACCAATGGTGCTATCCGCATTAACGGTGAGAAGGTTACGGATACGCAGGCGGAAGTTGATCCAAGCAGTGCGTTTGACGGTAAGTTTGTCATTGTCCGGCGGGGGAAGAAACGGTACTTCTTAGTCCGGATTGCCAAGTAATGATCAGATTTAAAGAGTGTAGTGGTGCTTTTAACCGCTACACTCTTTTCTTTACCAAAATAAAGACGAACGCAGTTACCGCTAAAATTAAGAAACACACGGCCGTCAGTTAACTATTCTTGAGCTTTCAGTCATAAGTTATGCCTTTGAAAAAAGATTCGATTATTTTCAGTTTTTAGTTGACGCCAAGGGCTTTTACTTGGTATAGTTATATACGTTGTCAAGGCGAGTTACCAACTAGACCAATTTAAAAGATTGAAATTAGTTGTTGACGAGTTATTGATAACGTGATATTCTATATGAGTTGTCGCGTTTATCATGGCAACCAACAAGAAACGTTGTTAAATCAAACTTCTTGTTGACATCACATCAGCAACATGATATGATAATTAAACTGATTACGTTGGTAATCACTTAGGTAGACCTTTGAAAACTGAACATTGTTTCGACAAACCAAATATGTGTAGGGCAGTTTGATATTTATATCAAACCCAAACAATATTTGCGAAGTCAATTCGCTTTTAAAAATGTAACAACAATCGATGAGCTATTCAAGCATCATCTATAAGATGAGAGTTTGATCCTGGCTCAGGACGAACGCTGGCGGCATGCCTAATACATGCAAGTCGAACGAGCTTCCGTTGATTGACGTGCTTGCACTGATTTCAACAATGAAGCGAGTGGCGAACTGGTGAGTAACACGTGGGTAACTTGCCCAGAAGCAGGGGATAACACTTGGAAACAGGTGCTAATACCGTATAACAACAAAAACCGCATGGTTTTTGTTTGAAAGGTGGTTTCGGCTATCACTTCTGGATGGACCCGCGGCGTATTAGTTAGTTGGTGAGGTAAAGGCCCACCAAGACAATGATACGTAGCCGACCTGAGAGGGTAATCGGCCACATTGGGACTGAGACACGGCCCAAACTCCTACGGGAGGCAGCAGTAGGGAATCTTCCACAATGGACGAAAGTCTGATGGAGCAATGCCGCGTGAGTGAAGAAGGGTTTCGGCTCGTAAAACTCTGTTGTTAAAGAAGAACACTCTTGAGAGTAACTGTTCAGGAGTTGACGGTATTTAACCAGAAAGCCACGGCTAACTACGTGCCAGCAGCCGCGGTAATACGTAGGTGGCAAGCGTTGTCCGGATTTATTGGGCGTAAAGCGAGCGCAGGCGGTTTCTTAAGTCTGATGTGAAAGCCTTCGGCTTAACCGGAGAAGTGCATCGGAAACTGGGAGACTTGAGTGCAGAAGAGGACAGTGGAACTCCATGTGTAGCGGTGGAATGCGTAGATATATGGAAGAACACCAGTGGCGAAGGCGGCTGTCTAGTCTGTAACTGACGCTGAGGCTCGAAAGCATGGGTAGCAAACAGGATTAGATACCCTGGTAGTCCATGCCGTAAACGATGAGTGCTAGGTGTTGGAGGGTTTCCGCCCTTCAGTGCCGCAGCTAACGCATTAAGCACTCCGCCTGGGGAGTACGACCGCAAGGTTGAAACTCAAAGGAATTGACGGGGGCCCGCACAAGCGGTGGAGCATGTGGTTTAATTCGAAGCTACGCGAAGAACCTTACCAGGTCTTGACATCTTCTGCCAATCTTAGAGATAAGACGTTCCCTTCGGGGACAGAATGACAGGTGGTGCATGGTTGTCGTCAGCTCGTGTCGTGAGATGTTGGGTTAAGTCCCGCAACGAGCGCAACCCTTATTATCAGTTGCCAGCATTCAGTTGGGCACTCTGGTGAGACTGCCGGTGACAAACCGGAGGAAGGTGGGGATGACGTCAAATCATCATGCCCCTTATGACCTGGGCTACACACGTGCTACAATGGACGGTACAACGAGTCGCGAAGTCGTGAGGCCAAGCTAATCTCTTAAAGCCGTTCTCAGTTCGGATTGTAGGCTGCAACTCGCCTACATGAAGTTGGAATCGCTAGTAATCGCGGATCAGCATGCCGCGGTGAATACGTTCCCGGGCCTTGTACACACCGCCCGTCACACCATGAGAGTTTGTAACACCCAAAGCCGGTGAGATAACCTTCGGGAGTCAGCCGTCTAAGGTGGGACAGATGATTAGGGTGAAGTCGTAACAAGGTAGCCGTAGGAGAACCTGCGGCTGGATCACCTCCTTTCTAAGGAATATACGGAGGCTACACATACTTTGTCGAAACAATGGTCAGTTTTGAGGGGCTTACCTCTCAAACTTGTTCTTTGAAAACTAGATATTATCAATTATTTTCCTTTAATTATTAAGATAATTAAACCGAGAAACAACTGCGTATTTTTGAGTTTTTTAATTAGTTTATATCGCTAATACTCAATTAATCAGCGATTACGACGTAATCGTTAGGTTAAGTTATGAAGGGCGCATGGTGGATGCCTTGGTACTAGGAGCCGATGAAGGACGGGACTAACACCGATATGCTTCGGGGAGCTGTACGTAAGCTTTGATCCGGAGATTTCCGAATGGGGAAACCCAATTACTTTAATCAGTAATTACAACTCAGGGAATACATACTTGAGTTGAGGCAGACGTGGGGAACTGAAACATCTAAGTACCCACAGGAATAGAAAGAAAAATCGATTCCCTAAGTAGCGGCGAGCGAACGGGGAATAGCCCAAACCAAAGAGCTTGCTCTTTGGGGTTGTAGGACTGAACATTTGAGTTACCAAAGTCAATGATAATCGAAGAGTCTGGGAAGGCTCGGCACAGAGGGTGATACCCCGTAGATGAAATCGTTGACCCTCAGTTCAGTATCCTGAGTACGGCCACACACGTGAAACGTGGTCGGAATCCGGGAGGACCATCTCCCAAGGCTAAATACTCCCTAGTGACCGATAGTGAACCAGTACCGTGAGGGAAAGGTGAAAAGCACCGCGGAAGCGGAGTGAAATAGTTCCTGAAACCATGTGCCTACAATTAGTTAGAGCCCGTTAATGGGTGATAGCGTGCCTTTTGTAGAATGAACCGGCGAGTTACGTTAATTTGCAAGGTTAAGGTGGAAAGACCGGAGCCGTAGCGAAAGCGAGTCTGAAACGGGCGTTTCAGTAAATTGACGTAGACCCGAAACCAGGTGACCTATCCATGTCCAGGTTGAAGGTGCGGTAAAGCGCACTGGAGGACCGAACCCGTGTATGTTGAAAAATGCTGGGATGAGGTGTGGATAGCGGTGAAATTCCAAACGAACTTGGAGATAGCTGGTTCTCTCCGAAATAGCTTTAGGGTTAGCCTCGGAGTTAAGAATCGTGGAGGTAGAGCCACTGTTTGGACTAGGGGCCCGTCATGGGTTACTGAATTCAGATAAACTCCGAATGCCACAGATTTATATCCGGGAGTCAGACGATGAGTGATAAGATCCACCGTCGAAAGGGGAACAGCCCAGACCACCAATTAAGGTCCCTAAATACATGCTGAGTGGAAAAGGATGTGGAGTTGCATAGACAGCTAGGATGTTGGCTCAGAAGCAGCCACCATTTAAAGAGTGCGTAATAGCTCACTAGCCGAGTGATCCCGCGCCGAAAATATACCGGGGCTAAGCATGTTACCGAAATTGTGGATGCGACCAATAGGTCGCGTGATAGGAGAGCGTTCTAAGGGCAACGAAGCTAGACCGCAAGGACTAGTGGAGCGCTTAGAAGTGAGAATGCCGGTATGAGTAGCGAAAGATCAGTGAGAATCTGATCCACCGAATGACTAAGGTTTCCTGGGGAAGGCTCGTCCTCCCAGGGTTAGTCGGGACCTAAGCCGAGGCTGAGAAGCGTAGGCGATGGATAACAGGTTGATATTCCTGTACTAGTTAATCATGTTTGAACGATGGAGGGACGCAGGAGGCTATGGTGTGCACACGATTGGAAATGTGTGTTCAAGCGTCAAGTCTGGCGATGAGTTAAATGCTTATCGCTAAGGACAAGGCGTGACGAGGACCGAATTTTAGTAGGGAAGCGCCAGATGTCACACTGCCGAGAAAAGCTTCTAGTTAGTGATTAATTACCCGTACCGCAAACCGACACAGGTAGTCGAGGAGAGTATCCTAAGGTGAGCGAGTGAACTCTCGTTAAGGAACTCGGCAAAATGACCCCGTAACTTCGGGAGAAGGGGTGCTACACGCAAGTGTAGCCGCAGTGAAAAGGCCCAGGCGACTGTTTATCAAAAACACAGGTTTCTGCAAAATCGTAAGATGACGTATAGGGGCTGACGCCTGCCCGGTGCTGGAAGGTTAAGTGGATGAGTTAGCTTCGGCGAAGCCCAGAAATGAAGCCCCAGTAAACGGCGGCCGTAACTATAACGGTCCTAAGGTAGCGAAATTCCTTGTCGGGTAAGTTCCGACCCGCACGAAAGGCGTAACGATCTGGGCACTGTCTCAACGAGAGACTCGGTGAAATTATATTACCTGTGAAGATGCAGGTTACCCGCGACAGGACGGAAAGACCCCATGGAGCTTTACTGTAGCTTGATATTGGGTGTTGACACAGCTTGTACAGGATAGGTCGGAGCCGTAGAACTCGGAACGCTAGTTTCGAGTGAGGCGCTGGTGGGATACGACCCTCGCTGTGTGAACACTCTAACCCACACCACTAATCGTGGTGGGAGACAGTGTCAGGTGGGCAGTTTGACTGGGCGGTCGCCTCCTAAAAAGTAACGGAGGCGCCCAAAGGTTCTCTCAGAATGGTTGGAAATCATTCGTCGAGTGTAAAGGCAGAAGAGAGCTTGACTGCGAGACAGACAGGTCGAGCAGGGACGAAAGTCGGGCTTAGTGATCCGGTGGTACCGTATGGAAGGGCCATCGCTCAACGGATAAAAGCTACCCTGGGGATAACAGGCTTATCTCCCCCAAGAGTCCACATCGACGGGGAGGTTTGGCACCTCGATGTCGGCTCATCGCATCCTGGGCTGTAGTCGGTCCCAAGGGTTGGGCTGTTCGCCCATTAAAGCGGTACGCGAGCTGGGTTCAGAACGTCGTGAGACAGTTCGGTCCCTATCCGTCGCGGGCGTAGGAAATTTGAGAGGAGCTGTCCTTAGTACGAGAGGACCGGGATGGACATACCGCTGGTGTACCAGTTGTGCCGCCAGGCGCATCGCTGGGTAGCTATGTATGGATGAGATAAACGCTGAAAGCATCTAAGTGTGAAACTCGCCTCGAGATGAGATTTCCCATTCCTATATGGAAGTAAGACCCCTGAGAGATGATCAGGTAGATAGGCTGGAAGTAGCAGCGCCGTGAGGCGTGGAGCGGACCAGTACTAATCGGTCGAGGACTTAACCAAGTTGAAAACGTGGTTGTTTCCGTTGGAAAGTAATTGATGATGTCTAGTTTTGAGAGAATAAGCTCTCAGTAGTGTGGTGGCGATAGCCTAAAGGATACACCCGTTCCCATGCCGAACACGGAAGTTAAGCTTTAGCACGCCGATAGTAGTTGGGGGATCGCCCCCTGCGAGGATAGGACGTTGCCACGCGAACGAAAGAACCCAGTGATTGGGTTCTTTTTTTATTGTCATTATTCTGGAAAACAGCGATAATGAGAGTATGCCGCTTTAGCTCAGAAGGTAGAGCGTTTCCATGGTAAGGAAGAGGTCGTTGGTTCAAATCCAATAAGCGGCTTATCAGCTAAAACTAGGCGTTTTTAGCTAAATATAAAAGCCTGTCAGGATAACGCCTGGCAGGCTTTTTTATTTTGAAAAGATACTAGAAAAGACTAGAAGATAAAAAAACTTTGCGCAGATTTTGCACGCTCCACTTTTGGGATAGTTTTTTATGGCTATCAAGGAGTTTAAATTCGATAGAAGGTTTGGACAAAACATCAAGAGAATCAATTATTCTTTGGTCAGTCCGTGATTTATATTCATCAATCATATACGCATACCGATTGGCGGTGATAACGATGCTACTGTGTCCAAGTCTTTTCGAGATAGCGTAAAGGTCAACACCTTGCCCCAGCAAATAAGCAACGTGGGTGTGACGGCATGAATGGAAGTGAAAGCCTTTAAGTGGGGAACCAATTGCCTTAAGTGCGTTCCTAAGCACCTTGTTGATACCGGCTGATGTTGGGATAGTGTCATTCTCAGCAAACACTAGTCCCCGAGGATTATCCTGTGGAAGTTCTTTAATTACATCTAAGAGCCAACGGTTGGCACGAACGGTGCGAAATGACCATTCATTCTTGACGTCTTCAAAATCCTGTGTCGACTCATTCCAAGAGTTTTTGACATCAATCATTCCAGTGTCAAAGTGAATGCTACTCCACTTGAGCCCTTCGACTTCTCCTGGGCGCATTCCTGTATCTAGGGCGGTTAATATCATGTATTTACCCGTGAACTTAGGACGACGAGTTTTAAGTAAGTAAGCGCTTAGCTGCTTTAGCTGTTTTTCGTTAAGGTATTGGATTTTACGTGTTCGATTTTTGTCGTAAACCATCGTCACGTTGTATGCGAAATCTTTTGTGATGATGCCATCATAAATTGCGTTCTTTATACAGGCGTGATACTGGGAACTTAGTTTGGCCATAGTTTCCTTAGACCGAGTTTGACCAATATCCCGGATGAAATTTTGATAATCATAGCGAGTGATGGTATCCAATCTTGCAAAGGGCAGCCCCTCCGACAGAATCTTATGGCTTAACTCATAAGTGAGTCGGGTGCGTTCTTTGACCCCCGGTTCTTTATAGGTTTTATACCAATCCCAAAAATAATCCTTGAAATAAGGCACCTCGGCCATAACAAGTTTCCCACTATTTCGATCAACGGAAAACTGGTTGGCCCAAGCAGTTGCTTCGCCTTTGGTTCTGAAACCACCATGTGTTTTTATTTTCGCTTTTCCGTCAGTATCTTTATAGCTAATTCTGGCTTGCCAGCTTTTACCACGTTTGGTGATACTTGCCATTTCTATCCCCCCAAACAAACACGTGCTCTTTATAACGATTAAAGAAAAGCCCTGAAAGGGCCTAAGCACATATTTATCTTTTAATGTCACTATTTTTGGGACAATGCTTCTCCCCGGAATCGAACCGAGGGGAGTCACCATACAGAAGTTACTATGAAACTTTGTCCGCATCTACTAAAATAATGGGATCTTTGTAGTAATTTTCGGATATGCCAGAGTTGATCTGATTGTCGTTAACATGGCTCTTACCAGTTATGGTGCCATAAACGGTGGCATTGCTATGCTCAGTCAGCTTGCCGGTTTTACTTGAGTTAACGACAATGAGGTATTTTTGACTAGAAGAATTACCAGTTAGTAATATGTGGTATTGCTTCGTACCATCGGCGCCCAAAGAGGTGATGGTTCCCGATAACTTAACAGCCTTGCCAAAGAGATCATTATCGCTGTATGACATCATCTTATCCGTGTTAAACACCGAATCAATATTTGGATATTTAGAGGAGTGACTGGATGAAGTCGCGGTTGCATTTTTAGCGACGGCTTTGGAAGATTCTTTGGCTGAGTCCGAGGCGATCTCTTTGGATTCTTGGATGGAAACTTCCTTGCTTGATTCTTCTTGTTTCTTCTCGTAAGCTGCTCCGTTATTCTCAATCATTATAGCGTCATAGCCTTGCTTATGATTAGCTAGTTTTGCATATACATTAACGGGTTCTTCCTTTTGAGTAGACGAGAGCTTGACTTGAAACTTGAATGTTCCTTGTTTTGTTGCAGTCAACTTTCCTCTTTTTGTAGAATTTCCAAACTTATAATCATAGGAAACCTTTGCGTTAGGGTTTGTTCGCCCAGAAACAAAGGCAACTCCTTTCGAGTTGGTGCTATTAGAAGTATTCGTGTCTAAATTAAGCCGTGTTGATTCTAGGTGGCTACTAAACGACTCCTTTTTGGCCGAGTTGGAAGTACAACCCGTGAGTGTCAAGATTAATAAAGGGGCTAAGATAAAAGAGAGTCTTTTCATGAGTTCCTCCTGAAAATATGTAGTCAGCTTTTAACGTCATCGGGTGTGGACGGAAATATTAGTCTCTAACGCATTAAAATCTAATCAATGCGTTTCTTCTAGTTATTGATGCACTTTTTAAATCGTGAAATTACAGCATTTAGTAGATAGTTGGGGATGCCAAATTGTTCCATAAAGGGAGATACATTATTGAACGTGTATCCAGTAGCATCAACATAAATTGGAATCAAAATGTCTAATCCGGTCATATTGGCCGCGCGTTCATACTTTGACTTGTTGGAGAAACTAGAATAGTAGAGTGTTCCTTCGTCGCCATTAACGACGTGTCCTAGTTCATGAGCCATCTGGAAGGGGATTTCTTTCTCCTCATGCCAATTCGTATTAACGACAATCGTTTTAGTATCAGGGCGGGATGCAGAAGGGGTATGGCCATCAAAATGGTTGGTTAAAATTACGGTTATTTTATGATCGTACGCGTATTTCATAAGATTAACGATAATTATGTCCATACAGCTAGTCCTTCTTTCCGCCCCTGAGCAAACGCTCCATATACTCTAAGTCTTCATCAGGTATTATTCGACCTTCAAAGGTCATGATTTTCTTTTTATCGTTGATTTGTTCCTTAAGGTCAACGTATTCTGGCTTGTCAGTTTCTTTAGTGGCAAGGTCGCTGTTATTTATTCCTGCCATGACAAATATTTGCTCTTTAGAAACGCGCAACCCCTTTGCCATTTTCTCAAGTGTAATGGGTTTAGGGATATTTCTTTTCCCATTCTCTACCTGAGACCAGAAGGAGTTCGAGAGGTTAGCTTGAAGTGCAGCTTGTCGAACTGTGAATCCTTTTTCGTTTCTCAGCTTTTTCAGCTGAGAACCAAATTTTGTTTTATCTACTGTCATTGATTTCACAGCCTTTCTACGACATTAGTATAACAAAAGAGAAACAAAATAATATCAAAAGTAAAACAAAAATAGCAATATATGGTTGCAAAAGTGAAACAATAGATGTATATTAGATATGTAATCAAGGAGGTGGTATTGATGAAGATGCGATTAATTAGTCCTGATAGTCTCCGCGAGCGTATTGCACTTAGCGGTTATTCTCAAAATGGATTTTCGCGTCATATCAACGTTACTAGTGGGTATTTATCATTGGTTCTTAATCAAGAAGTGGATCCTTCACCAGTAATAGCAAAGAAAATTTCTAAGGGTGTCGGTGCTGAAATAGCAGATCTTTTTTTTGCACTTGATGGGCGCAAAAGTGAAACAAACTCTACTGAGCCTGAGGAGGTGAGCTGATGAAGAAAGAGTACAAAGAAACTCTCCAACAACAACTGCAATTGCTGTCAGAGAGTTCTAAAAAAGCTGATCCTGTCGAACTTGTCGAACTCACTGATTGCATGATTCGAGTTCAGCAGGAACTATTAGCTGAGGACTACATGACTACTTTGAATCAACGGAATTAACAGTGTCATTAAAGACTAAAAATGCTTTTTGGGCATCCGCAACGGATACAACCTTGATTTGACCCCCTTGGGCGTTTGCTGCTAACCAAGCTGTTGTAAGTTCAACTGCCAATTCCTTATCAGATTTTTCTGGCATGTTTGTCACCTCTTTTCAACACTAATTGTACCAAAAGAGGCGGCTAATATTAATTTTTCAAGGAACAGGAGGTGAGCTGATGGCAAGTCTTCTAGGAATTACCGTTGTTGTACTACTGGTAAGAGGATTTTCAGATTAAAGGAGGTGGCAAAATGACACGACAAGAAAAGATTGAAATGGTAGCTGGTACGTCAGGCCACACAGTTAGCTTTATTGAAGCGCTGACTAAAGACAATGAGTCACTATTGAATAACATGGTTACCGTTACCAAATCGGAAATTGCTAATGAAACAGCCGAGCAAGCCTTTGAGACTATGGCTTAAGTATAACGATTATAGCTGTCAAATACCTTATACCAAATTGACAGTTAAAAGGAAGTGACAGCATGCAGAACAAATTTGCCGAACAATTAACTTTGGATCTGGCAGGAGTGGTGCGTAGGGACGTCGCTCAAAAAGTTCATATCTCCGATGGTCAACTGACCCGTTTAGCGAATGGGCAGCGTACTGGCGACAAGGGTATGCGAGCTGGGTTGGCACACGTGCTGCATAGTATCTTGTTGGCTTTCTCTGGTGCCCGTAAGGATTACGGTGTTCTTTCGTTTTTAAAGAGCAGCAGACGTTATGACGATGTCATGGCAACACTCTTCCAGCAACGCAAAGAAGAGGACGATCGGCGTGAATTAGAAGAAGCGTTCGATCAGGCCATGACGACTAAACCGGAAGCTCGGTCGTCACAGCAAATCTTACTCATACGAGACTATTTTAAAGAGTATGCCGAAGAGATCATGTCTGAAAACACCGATATCGTAGCCAAAGCAAAATATGCTGGTATCGATATCCATCAAGTTTTTGACGAAGCCAATGCACGAGTAGGAGGGTGACAAAATGAAAGCACCACAGGTAATTGAATTTAAGGCTCGGGCGGTGGTACCAGATAGCTTAGAGCTGGTTGAACGGGATGAACTTGATAGTCTTCGCAGTCAAGCACTAACGGGGCGGACTTGGACAATGCAAGATCTTCGGACTTGGATGGGCAATAAATCGGCCTATTGGGTGCGACAAAACGTCTTAGAAAATCCACGGTTTAGCCGCGATATTCAGCTGATGATTAATCGTCACGAGGTTCAGCGACCTAGCGTGTCTGGCCAAAGATGGCTTTTCAAGGCGAAACCTATGGCCGAGTTTTTGGAACATCATTACTCAGAGTTTGACTGGTAGGAGGGATAAAGATGGATTTGTTTTATTACTACGTTGGTGAATGCGTGTCATGGTTCGGATTGATTTCTGGGGCAATGTTTCTAGGATTCAAGCTTGCAGAGAGCGTCCACGACATGGGCGGCTGGAAAGCATGGGCAATGGATTTCTTCGGATTGGAGGACAAAAAATGACATTTTGGCATAAAAAAAGAGCCCTGACCTGGCCGTCAGAACTCAAAGCAAGACTACTTGCATTAAATCTTTACGAATTCAATTTTACAGCAGAAGGGCGGCGGATTCAATGATTGCACCAGATCATGCGACGTTTGATTTTTACCGGTACATGAATCAGCTCGATGCTGAACCAGTCAGTGATAACAGTGTTTACGACACGGATGGCAATCCGATGGAGTCCGGCGAGACCTACTGGGACGTTGATGGAAGCTACATTCCGACCAACGAAGATTCGATGCACGACTACCTTGACAGTCAGGCCGAGGACTACGGCCGCCCAATCAACTACGATTACGACAATCTCGCCGGAATCCTGGAAGAGTTCAAGGACGCGGAGGTGATCTCATGGATGTGATGGTACGGACGAACAGCAGGTTCACACCGAAGCCGGTGGTATGTACCAACACCGCCGAGTTAGACGATATTAAGTCGGCGCTTTTTCACAAAATTCAAGAGTTGGCCGAAAGCGACAAGCTTGGAAACGTTGATATCGATGAACTGTACAGCATCAGCGATAAGCTGATTGGCTGGTCACCAGACTTAGGTGAGGAGGAGAAGTAGATGAGCACAAATGAAGTTGCTGAAACCCAGCGTTCACTGGACGTGGGGGTTCAGAACCAAATCAATGAAATGATGAACCAGGAAAACGGGCTGAAATTACCTGCTAACTACGCCGTTGGAAATGCCCTTAAATCCGCGTTCTTCGCGCTAAAGAGCAGTAACGATGGTGACCTTATCCAAATTGCGGCGCACGTCCCCGAGATGAAAACCTCGATTGCTAATGCCTTGATGGATATGGTCGTTCAGGGACTGTCACCAGCCAAGACTCAGGTCTACTTCATCAAGTACGGCCAAAAGGTCCAGATGCAACGATCGTATTTTGGAACGCAGGCGGCCCTCAAGCGTCTGTCGAACGTCGAAGATTGCTGGGCCAACGTGGTTCACGAAGGCGATAAATTCGATATATCAGCTAAGGATGACCGAATCGTCGTCACTAACTGGGAGCCAACGTTAGAGGGCCTGGACGGACAAATCAAGTACGTCTACGCCGTGATTGAGATGGCTGATGGTACTCATCAGTACACCATCATGACCTTCAAGCAAATCAAGAACAGCTGGTCGCAGACCCGTTCAAAGGGAGCCGTTCAAAACAAGTTTAGCGATGAAATGGCTAAGCGGACGGTGTTGAATCGGGCGGCCAAGAACATCTTGAACACTTCGGACGATTCGGACTTGGTAGTGGGGGCCATCAACAACACGACTTCTAACGAGTACGATGACGACCAATCAGCCAAGGACGTGACACCGAAGAAGACCGTTGCGGACCTGATTGAGGACAAACCCGCCAAGGACAGCCAGGAACAATCAGAAGTGCTACAGCAGTCCGAGAGCGTATCAGAAGCGTCCGAGATTGCGTCCGAAAGCGTATCGAAATCCGAAGCTTCTGCATCAAGCGAATCACTTAACGATTCTCAGTTCATTGACAACTTGCTAGACGGAATTGATAAGTCCAAGGGAAAGGAGGCAGACGCTGATGCAAGTGGCACCCAACAAACGGACCTCTTCCCAGACGACGGGGTTCACTCTAAATTCGACTAACTACTATAGCAACGAGGCCAATCGCCACTACATGAGCCCTACCTGGTTCAAAAAGTTTGTGGCGTGTGAATCCGAAGCACTGGCAGAGTTAAAAGACGACTGGAAGCCCCATCGAGACCCAACGGCCTTGCTGGTCGGTAACTACCTTCACAGCTACTTCGAGTCCCCAGCGTCCCACAAACGCTTCATAGAAGCTCACAAAGACGTGATGCTTTCTACTAGGGGCAAAACTAAGGGCCAGCTTAAGGCGCCGTATAAGGTGGCCGAGAGCATGATTAAGACGCTAGACGGCGATGCCACCTTCCGGGCACTCTACCAGGGCGCTAAGGAATCGATTGTCACTGGGACGATTGACGGTATCGACTGGATGGGCAAGCTGGACTGCTTGAACCTTGAGCGAGGCATCTTCCTCGACTTAAAGACCACGCAGGACCTACACAAGCGGGTCTGGGATACCCGCACACGGCGCTACGTCCCATTCGTCTATGCCTACGACTACCAGCTCCAAATGGCCGTCTACCAAGAGCTAGTTCGTCAACAGTACGGTGTGCTATGTACGCCCTATATTGTTGCAGTCACCAAGCAAGACCCGCCCGACAAGGCGGTCATCTCAATCCCGCAGGACAAGCTAGATGATGCGATGTGGCGGGTCAAGGATCAGGAACACCGATTCAAGTCCATCATCGATGGCCAGGAAGAACCGGAGCGCTGTGAGACGTGCGACTACTGTCGGTCAACTAAGGTTCTGGGCGACATCATCGATGCTGATGAACTGATTGATTAAAGGAGGTGCCAGCATGGATTACTTCAAACAACGACGAGCGTACCGCAATTTTAAAATGTATGAAGCGAGCGTCTCTAACGGCCAGAATAATCTGTATCGCGAGTTGCTAGACTACGCGAACGATGAAGGGAAGTTGGATGCTCAGTTTCGCATGAAAAATTCGGCACTGCTTAGTCTGACAGGATTATCCGAGCCCGGCCTCGATAAGGCAAGAAATTCACTGGTACAACTTGGACTGATCAAGTACATCAAAGGTAAGAAAAACGTCAAGCCGCCTGAGTATCGGGTGGTCAAACTTTACGGTAGGTCAACTGGTTACCCAACCAGTAACCCAACTACAAATGAAAAAAGTAGGCCAACTGGTTTAGACGAAGTAGGCCAACCAGTTGGGCAAGGTGGAGGTCAACCGGTAGGACATAAAGAACTTACTAGTACTGACCTTGACTTGACTGGTACTGACCATGATGAAGATGACGCGGGTGTCACCCGAGGGGATGTTATCGACAAATGGACCAGTCTCTGGGGGTTCCCTAACGCGATTGCCATGCCAGAGGTCAACGAATGGCTTGATGCCTTGCCTGCCGATGTGGTGGACTTCGCAATCACCATCGCCGGTGAGCACCAGGTCAAGGCCACTGGATCACTCAAGTACATGCGGGCGGTGATTGAAGGGTGGCAGAAACGGGATATCTCCACACTTGATCAGGCTAAGAAGGCAGCAAAGGAACACGACCAACGCGTGAAAAGCGAACGTGGTGCTAAGCCTGCTAGAGCTAAAGAAACCTTGCCAGACTGGGCGCAATCGGGAGCCACTCCAACGGCTCCCCAAACTAAGCTAACGCCTGAACAACAAGCGGAAATTAGCGCGCGAATTGCGCGACTACAGCAGAATGGAAAAACAGAACAGGAGGCTACAACATGAACGACTTAGTAATTATGAAAAATCGACAGGCAGTTACTACGAGCCTGCAAGTAGCAGAGACTTTTGGCAAAAATCACCGCGATGTTTTGCGGGCTATTGATGACATGAAAGATGTGCGCAATTTTGCGCAGATGTACGTTGAGAGTGATATTCCGGACTCCTACGGGCGCTCACGGCGGGCCTACTACATGAACCGCGATGGATTTACGCTGCTGGCAATGGGCTTTACAGGAAAACGTGCGACTAACTTTAAGTTGGACTACATTGAAGCCTTTAACGCAATGGAAAAGCAGGTTCAGTTACCGATGACACCTGAGGAACGGCTTCAATTAGCCATGGAAAATAGCAATCGGGCGAATCATCGTCTGACTGACGTTGAAGAACGGGTGGACGACTTGGAGAGCAATGCCAAACTTGATCCGTCCGAGTACGCCCATATCGGTAAACGCGTGAACAAGGCAGTTAGCGAGTACGTGAAGGTTCATCGTCTGCAGCTGACACGTAAACAACGAAGTGAGCTATACAAAGACATTAGCAATGGCCTTAATCAAGTAACTGGCGTCCGCACACGTACTCAGATTCGTGAAAAGGACTTCGACAAGGCCGAGAAGTTCATTGATGATTGGCGACCAAGCACTGCTACCAAAATGTTGATTCAGCAGACAGAATTACCATTGGCAGGTGTCGCCGGTGATTGAGTTAGTTGTATATGGCGAGCCAGTTCCAGCAGCGCGGCCACGTTTTAATCGTAGCGGACATGCGTATGATCCATTAAAAAGTCGGACGTATAAGCAGTATGTGTCATTAGAAGCTAGTAAACAGTATCACGGTGATCTAATTGGACGGAAGCCATTAGTGGTCCATATAGCCATTTATCGACCAATACAAACCAGCGTTAGCCAAATCGAACATGCTAGAAGGGCACAAGGACTTCACCGACCAATAGTTAAGCCTGACACGTCCAATTACGTCAAACTCATTGAAGACGCGCTCACAGGCGTTATCTGGGAGGATGACAACTGTATTGTTGATCTATCGGCTAGTAAGTATTATTCAGACGATCCAAGAATTGAAGTGACAATCACGGAGGCAAAAAAATGGCTAGATTAGTTACGGGTGCCGGTCGTCAATCTGACCGTGATTATACCCAACGCAAGAAACACCACTCCCGTAAGGTGGAGAAGCGGTTAAGTAATCAAGCTAAGCAACGTTCAGTGGCTCGCTATGACCAGCGAACGTGGCCCAATATGTCGTACAGCGCTAAAGACTTACGAGAGCGGAACAATGAGACTGGGCGCAGGGTTAAATGGACGCCCCAAGGTTTGGTTGTGCTAGAAGAACAACAGTCAGAAAAGTCGTGATTATATTCATGTTATTAAGACTATCAAACGACCATGGTTGTGTAGAGTGTCGGCTAGGATATGCTCGGAAGCATTACTTGGGTCACATATCAACATGGAAAATTGAGGACGCATTACAGCAGCAGAAAAAGCCAGTCATCAACGGCTGGCGAGTGGAGGTAATCAAGTAATGGCAAAACAGCGAAAACGTTCTAAGCGTCGAGCAGTGAAGCAAAAGAAGCGCCGTATGGCGCAACACGCACGGGAACATCAGCCGGTGCTAGTGGCTGCACCAGAGACGCGTGTGAAGCCAGTGGTACGTAAGTACAAAGTGACTAGCACCAATGGACTATATAACGTGTGACAAGGATTGGGTGCGCTGCATGCGAGATAAGCTACGGGAGGCAGATAATGAATAATGCTTTGTTGTCATCAGAAAAGAATTATTGGGAAACACCACAGGCTTTTTTCGATAAGCTTAATCGTCAATACCAGTTTAGCTTTGACCTAGCTGCTAGTGTGGATAATGCCAAATGTGGAAACTTTTTCACTGAGGAAGATGATTCACTATCACATAATTGGCATAGCATTGCGGGGAACTTGTTCTTGAATCCGCCTTACGGTCGAGAGTTGCGAAAATGGATCCAGAAAGCATACGAAGAAAGCCTTAAAAAACATGACGGCTGTATTGTGTTGCTTATTCCAGCAAGAACAGATACCAGCTACTGGCATGATTTCATTTTTGGGAAAGCACAAATCAAGTTTTTACGTGGCCGTCTGAAATTTGAACTGAATGGCGAATCAAAAGATGCAGCACCGTTTCCTTCAGCGCTTGTTATCTATGGTGTTAGCCAATGAAGCACGGCGATAAGGTGTATTACCACCGACACCATCACGTTAAGCAGCCAGCTACATGGCTATGCTGGATAACTCGTTGTGACAGGCGGTTAGCAATGATGAAAATTAAAGGCAGCCACAGACATATTGAGGTGGCACCGAGTGATGTTGAGATTGGGAGGGCTAGCGATGAAGATTAGAGTGTCGGACGTTTTTAATTCTGAAAATGATCAAGTGGAGGAAGGTTAGATGTCTTTGTATACGGCAATGATAACATTCTTTGAATTCTGCTTATTTGTATTATTAGTCATCTTACATTTTTCATGGAAAAAGGTTATTGGGGAACAAGAAAAATGTAGATACTGTGCTAAAAAGTTTCCTTTGGTTGACTCAAAGGACTTAGAGATTCGCTTAGTTTATGGCAATCAGATGATTGTAAGATCCCAAGGGAAAGACACGGCTGTTCCAATTAGGTACTGCCCGATGTGTGGGCGGAAATTAGTGGAGGCACAGCATGACACACGAACAGATTGAGTATCGCAAATACGTGCTGCAAGGCATGGCAAGCTATGGTGGCGATGTGTCACAGGCGTTAGTGTGGTGCGGCAATCACTTTACCAAGCTGAGCAACAGCCAACGCAACGCGATTAACAAGCTGTCGGCGAAGGAACGTAACCAGGTTATTCATGAGCTGACAATGAGATAAAATTTCTATTTTATGTAGAGGTGAGAATATGGATAAAACACGCGACGAAATGAACGGTAACCAGCGTATGTTGCTTAACTATCTGGAAGCATTGGTGCCGAAAGACGATGTATTGATGGGGATAGCTGAGTTTCAATCCAGATTAGGCAATCACAACGTTCCTAAGGAAGTTTACATTGCTTTGGGTATGATGAGCAATGCTGAGGTTAATAACGTGCTACACGAGCTTACACGGCCATTTTAGATAGCAAAAAAGGGCTGACGCAACAGCCCTCACCCAATTCGTTCTTACTCAATGGTCAACAAATTAATTATACCATTGATAGGGGCTGAAAGGGTTGGCTGAATTAGATTTTGACAATATGAACATGGGAAGTCTCTTCCCAGAGGTAGATGTTGGAGCAACTTTGCAAAACGTGACACACTTTTTATCTGTAGTATTGCCTAAGATGGTCCGTATCAGTGGACAGTCAATGAGCGACTTAAAATCACCTAGCTATGATGGAATGCCAAAATCTCAGCCATCAGGTAATGCGACAGATTCAAGAATTGTGCGGCGGTTATATGCCGAAGAAGTCGTTAAACGGACAATCCAAGCAATTAAACACTGTGATAAAGATTGCCAGAATATCCTAGATGAACTATATCTACAAGAACTATCAGATACCATGTGCTTTATGGACTTAGGATTTTCTGAGTCCAGCTATTTCCACGTTTGGAAGCCAAAAGCACTATTACAGTTTGCCGATTGCTACATGCTGGATGATCTCCATATTTTTAAAAAAAGCAGTTTTGATGCAGTTTGAGTGCAGTTTTTGTGCAGTCGGACTGCAGGCACTACCCAATTTTTGGGTGTAAATTGGTAACATAAGCGAATGATGAAATGGACGTGCATAGCTCAACGGCAGAGCAAAGAAGATGCGGGTTCGACTCCCGTTGCACGTATTGGCCCGCTAAACTCCTTTATAAAATTGACCGGCCTGCATAACCGGCCATTAAGGACCTTTAACTCAGTCGGCTAGAGTAGACGGCTCATAACCGTTCGGTCGTAGGTTCGAATCCTACAAGGTCCATCGGGCGCAATAACACAAAGGAGGGACACTCCCGTCTATCCCAAGCGTATAGCGCTCAAATCATATCTAGAAAAGAGGTGGAAACTCCTCTCTCTAGATAAATTATTTTTGAGGCCGGGGTGGTAGCCGGTCTTTTTGCGTACATAAATTTAGGAGCGTGAGAGAATGAAGCTAGCTGATAAATGGAAACGAGGATTGCCCTACGTTGGGAACAAGGGGCAGAAGGCAGAACAAATTATGGAAGCCCTACCCGATGGCAAACGATTGGTTGATGTATTCGGCGGGGGTGGATGCGTTAGTTTGACAGCTGTTTCATCTGGAAAATACAAAGAAGTAATATATAATGACCGAAGGAAAACCGTGGTTGAACTATTAAAAGCATTAATCAATGATGAACCGCATTTCAACCTGATGGATTACGTAGCATTAACACGAGAACAATTTTTGGATTGGCGAGATAATCAACCTGATTCGATCGAACGAAGGTTAGTGTTGATTGCTTATTCATTTAGTAATAATCAGAGTACTTATTTGTGGAGTGAAAAAAATGAAGAGGAAAAGTTATTGCTAACTAAGGCCCTCTTTTACGGAAACACTGGGACGGAATTTGACCAATTATATAGCTATTCTTTAAATGCTAATACAATTAGTGAGAAGTACAGATTATTCCATAAATGGCGACGAGAACAAATGAATATTAATTCTCGTTATGATTTGCTGGAACAACTGGAGCGACTGCAACAATTGCAACGACTGCAACAACTGGAGCGACTGCAACAACTGCAACAACTGGAGCGACTGCAACAACTGCAACAACTGGAGCGACTGCAACAATTGGAATATTCTGTAAAGGACTATCGTGAACTAGTCATCGATGCTGATGACGTTGTTTACTGTGATCCACCATACGTTGGGACTCAGCATGATTATGGTGGATTCGACCATAAAGCATTCGAGAATTGGTATCTACATGAATGCCCAGCAAAAGAAATTTATATTAGTGAATACACAAAGCTACCTTATACCGAGGTGGCTTTTAATTTTGGCAAAAAAATAAACTTTTCTGGAGCAAGCAAGCGTAGAGATGAGTTGCTGTTGAAAGTAGTGAAGTGATATCTGTGTTGGAAGTAACTGATTAGGAGGTGGCCGGCATGGCCAAAATGATAAATTCAAAATTCGGCTATGCTAGCGCCGTTGAAACCCATTGTTTGGGACAGCTAGAGCATGACCTCAAGCACGACAAACGCTGGAAGGAGCGCATCAAGCATGAAAAAGAAGCTGAGCGACAAAGAGAAAGCCAAGCTGTGGGACGATCTGCCAAATTACATCACGGTGAGTCAGCCCAACGGAGAACTGATTGCTTATATCCCGCTTAAGCCCGAAGCTGGTTCCAGTGATGGCATGATTGTCAACTAAGCTTGCTGACGTAAGTAAACTCAGCTCAGAGAAGCGGAAAAATCTGTTTGCTGATGCAACAGTTACGAATGGAGAGGTCAAAGATGATTGAGCAGATGGTTACTGAGTCAATGGAAAAATTGTGTGCCGAATTGAAGGACTTGCTTAACCAGGTTTAATTACAAAACAAACACTATGGTGCAGGGGGTGAGGTTGATGTCTAATGGCACAGATTGATGATGCCAAACAAGATTACTTAAATGGCATGAAGTATAAGGATATTGCGGCCAAATATGACGTAAGTTTGAATACGGTTAAGTCGTGGCGTCAACGTCATGGGTGGCAAAGGGGTGCACACAAAAAAGGAAAAAAGGGTGCACCCTCTAAAAATGAGTATGCGGTCGGTAATGCGGGGGGAGCGGCACCAATTCACAACAAGAACGCGGTCACCCATGGCCTATTCGCTAAATGGCTTCCCGATGATACCAGCGATATTCTGCAGGTTGTGGAGCAACAATCGCCGGCCGATATTATCTGGCAAAACATCACACTGCAGTACACAGCAATTATCAGGGCACAGCAAATTATGTACGTTAACGATCACAATGATCTAAGCGATGAGATTTCTGGTTCAGGCATGAGGACAACCTACGACGTGCAGTATGCATGGGACAAGCAGGCTACTTTTATGGCAGCACAGTCCCGGGCAATGGGTACGTTGGGCAATTTGATCAAGCAGTTCGTAGCGATTGCTGATGAAAACGACATCCGACGCAAGCGTATCACGTTGATGGAGGCCCAAGTCGACAAGGCTAAAGCAGAAGTTGCCCAGCTTAAGCGTGACAGCGACCGCGATAACCTACCACTTCCGACATTCGTTGATGACGTACCGGAAGATGATGAAGAGATTGGAGGGAATGCCGATGGTAATGACAGCTAAGCAGCCGAAGATAAAGATTAAGTACCTCATTGGCAAGGGGTACAACGAATTCTGGCACGACAAACATTTCTATCGTGTGGTCAAGGGGTCACGGGGCTCTAAGAAATCTCGGACCACGGCGTTAAACTTCATCTACCGAATTATGAAGTATCCTTGGTCAAACTTACTGGTGGTTCGTCGGTACTCCAATACCAATCACGATTCAACTTACACAGTTTTAAAATGGGCGATTAACCGACTTGGGGTTAGTCGCCTTTTCAAATGCAACGAAGGAAAACCAGAGATTACGTACCTACCTACCGGCCAGAAGATTATTCTTCGTGGACTAGATGATCCACTGAAGGTCACCTCGGTGGACGTGGATACGGGAATTCTCAGCTGGGCTTGGTTTGAAGAAGCCTACGAGATAGAGAACAGCGATAAGTTTGAAACCGTCGTTGAGTCAATCCGTGGGAGTTTAGATGATCCCTACGCTGAGCACCAGTACGTCCCAGCTGACGAGCTAATCAAGCGGGAGAAGTGGAAGAAGGAGTTCTTCAAGCAAATTACCTTGACCTTTAACCCGTGGTCGGAGCGACATTGGTTAAAATCGATGTTTTTCGACCCGGAGACGCGTAAGCCAGATGTCTTCGCTCGTACAACCACCTTTAGGGTCAACGAGTGGCTTGATAAGCAAGATAGGCAAAGATACCTAGACTTGTACCGAACCAACCCCAGACGGGCTCAGATTGTCTGTGACGGCAACTGGGGAGTTGCTGAGGGACTTGTATTTGAAAACTGGGTTGTTGAAGACTTTGACGTCAATAAGGTAGTAGCTGAGTCGGATGGTGTGGGGCATGGAATGGACTTTGGTTTCACTCATGACCCCACGACCTTTGCTGAAGCTGCTATTAATCGCGAGACCAAGGATATCTGGATTTTTAAAGAGTTGTATCAGAAGGCCATGACGACACAGGATATCTTCGATTGGTTGGACGATAACCACTACTTAAAGTCCGATATTGGGGCCGATTGTGCTGAACCTCGATTGATTGATGAGTTACAGGCTAAAGGCGTGCGGCGTATGCATGCGTCGATTAAAGGCCCTGATTCAATCGACTATGGAATCAACTTCTTGCAGGGCTATCGAATTCACATCCTGCCTAGTTGTGTGCATGCGATTGAAGAGTTTAACACGTATGTCTTCGACCGTGATAAGGACGGAAACTGGTTGAATAAGCCGGTAGACGCCAATAATCACTTTATTGATGCACTTAGATACGGACTAGAAAAGTACATTATTCAATACGAATCACTAGAGAAGCGCTTCGGCGTTGTATAAGCAAGGAGGTGAGTGAATGAGCAAAGATATTGTGGGGCTTGATGGTAACCCGCTGATTATGGACTTTATGCAGACCAAGCAGGCCCCAACGACAGGAACACGACACCCAGACCCCTTCCGTATGCAGCGGCCGGGGATGGGACACCATTTGGGTTACTACGAGTTGGAGCAACTTTATCGGGGTAATTCGATGGCCCGAAACATCGTGGACATTCCCGCTGAGGATATGACCCGTAATGGCTGGCATATCAAGATGGACGACAATGCCCTAGCAGCTAAGTATGAGGCACGATTAAATGAGTTGAACGCCCAGAAACGATTCAAGGACCTTTACCGATACTCACGGCTTTACCGAGCGGGGTATATCGCTATCAGTACGACCGAGAGCTGGAATTATGGTCTTGAGGACCCTTTGAACCCGGACAGACTGTTGCGAATCCCATTTATTACGGCGTTTAGCTCCAAGAAGGTCAACGAGACCAAGTTCGATGATGACGTCTTCTCACCAACTTACGGGCAAGCTCTAAGTTATCAGATCAACAACGGAACCGCTGACGTGCAAGGGCCAAATTATTATGGGGTACAGCAGGTAGATAAGTCGCGTTTGCTTCGCCAACAAGAACTGCGGTTCGAAGATGAAACGGAAGGTGTCTCGCTATTGGAGACCATTTACGACATCTTAATGACGATGGATACAGGGCTCTACTCAGTCGGTGAGATTCTTTACGACTACGTTTTCAAAGTCTTTAAGTCCCCATCGGTTGACGATACGAGTCCTGATAAGCTTTTGCAGGTCGGGGCTGCCGCTTCGTCCAAGTTTAGAACTGAGTCCACCGCGTTGATTAGTGACAAGGACGAATTGACTAAGGAGTCAACCAACGTTGGCGGTATTGATAGCCTGCTGGACTTCTTGTGGGAATACCTTAGTGGCGCGGCCCGCATGCCTAAGTCGGTTCTTAAAGGCCAAGAGGCCGGGACACTGACTGGGGCACAGTATGATGTGATGAACTACTATAGCCGCATTGCTTCGGACCAAGAGAACAAGATGCGTCCACAGCTGGAATATTTGCTCAAATTGCTTATGCGAGCCAGTGATGAGTGCGGCGGAGCGCTAGACCCCGACACCGTTAACTGGTCCATCGAATTTAACCC